>DASQHM010000225.1:0-26916 GCA_035632095.1 Candidatus Cybelea sp.
CCGTGCGCGGCATCGATCTCGAGATCGCCGACAAGGAGTTCATTGTCCTGGTCGGCCCGTCCGGTTGCGGCAAGAGCACCACGCTCCGCATGATCGCCGGGCTCGAGGACATCACCGGCGGCGAAATCGTCATCGGCAGCCACGTGGTGAACGACGTGCCGCCGAAGGATCGGGACATCGCCATGGTGTTCCAGAACTACGCGCTCTATCCGCACATGACCGTCTACGAGAACATGTCCTTCGGCTTGCGGCTCAAGAAGGTGCCAAGGGCCGAAATCGACCGGCGCGTGCAGCACGCGGCTCAGATCCTCGACATCACGGAACTTTTGCAGCGCAAGCCCAAGCAGCTCTCGGGCGGCCAGCGCCAGCGCGTTGCCATGGGCCGCGCCATTGTGCGCGATCCGAAGGTGTTGCTGTTCGACGAGCCCTTGTCGAACCTCGACGCCAAGCTCCGCGTGCAAATGCGCACCGAGATCAAGAAGGTGCATCAAAAGGTCCGCACGACGACGGTCTATGTGACCCACGACCAGGTCGAGGCCATGACCCTGGCCGATCGCGTGGTGGTCATGAACCAGGGCCTTATCGAGCAGATCGGCGCGCCGAACGATCTCTATCACCATCCGCGCACGCGTTTCGTCGCCGGCTTCATCGGATCGCCGGCCATGAATTTCCTGCCCTGCCGCCTGGAGCAGTCCGCCGCAGGCCTCAAGCTGCAACTCGGCGGCGGTTTGGAATTTCCGGTGCCGGCGAGCCGGACGCAGCGCTACAAGGCCCACGTGGGCAAGCCGTTGGTGTTCGGCCTTCGCCCGGAGCACATCATCGAGAGCCGGGGCTATACCAACGGCGCGGAAGCCCATGGCTTCACCGCGACGACGGACGTGGTCGAACCCATGGGGATGGAGACGCTGGTCTACTTCACCGTGGACGGCGCGGAAGTGTGCGGGCGCGTCAACCCGGCGTCGGCCCCGGTTTCGGGTCAGCCGATGAAGCTCATGGCTGAGATGCAGCACATGCACCTCATCGACCCGGCGAGCGATCTGGTTCTCTGACACCGCCTCGTCTAGCATGGCGAGCGGCGCCGCTCCGGCGGTTCCGTGCCGCGCCTTAGCGCGGCTGCGCGTCAGGGAGGGCATCAATGCGTGACTTGAGAGGCACCGTCGCCTGGGTGACGGGCGCGGGCACCGGCATCGGCCAGGCTGCGGCGGTTGCCTTGGCCAAGGCAGGCGCGAGCGTGGTGCTGACCGGCCGGCGCAAACCGCCGCTGGACGAGACCGCCGCGGCGATCGGCAAGGCGGGCGGCAAGGCATCGGTTGCCGTGTTGGATGTCAGCGATGCCGCCGCCGTCACGCAAACCGCCGCCAAGATCGATGCCGAGCACGGCCGGCTCGACATTCTGGTCAACAACGCCGGGCTCAACATCCTTGAGCGTCAATGGAACAAGCTCGATCCGGCCCGGATCGATTCCGTGCTTGGGCCGAACTTGAACGGCGCCTTCTATTGCGCGGCCGCGGCTTTGCCGATCATGCGCCGCCGCAAGGACGGTTTGATCGTCAATGTCGCCTCATGGGCCGGTCGGCACGTTTCCTACATGGCCGGTCCCGTCTACTCGGCCGCCAAGCACGCGGTCGTCGCCATGAGCGAAAGCATCAACCAGGCAGAATGCGTCAACGGCATCCGGTCGTGCGCGCTTTGCCCCGGCGAAGTGGCGACGCCGATCCTCGACCGGCGTCCCGTGCCGGTCAGCGCGGAGGACCGCGCCCGCATGCTGCAATCGGAAGACTTGGGCGAGACCATTCTGTTCCTCGCCCGCCTGCCGAACCATGTCTGTATCAACGAGATCCTGATCAGCCCCACCTGGAACCGCGGCTACGTTGCCGCAATGCAGCAGCCGCACGCCAAGGCGCCATGAGCACGTCGGTCCAGATGGGCGCCGGATCGCTGCGGAGTTTCGTCGCCGATACCTTCGCCGGCGCCGGCTGCACGTGTGAGGAAAGCGCGCGCTCAGAACCATCGGCGAACGCAAGGGCTCGGGTCTCGCCTTCATGTGCGAAATTCTTGCGGGCGCGCTCACGGGCGGCGGAAACCTGGGCCGCCATTTCGGCGACCGCGATCAGCGCCGGGCTCGACAACAAACGCATCGAACGGGCGCTGTTCGGCAACGCCTGAGACACACATTCATTGAGGAGGACATTCGCATGGCGGCCAAGGCACGCAAGCTCCGGAGCGCCGGCTGGTTCGGCAAGATGGACCGCGACGGCTTCGCCCATCGAAGCTGGATGAAGAACCAGGGCCTACCGGATCATTTGTTCGATGGACGGCCGGTGATCGGCATCTGCAACACCTGGTCGGAACTCACGCCCTGCAACGCGCATTTCCGCCAGATCGCCGAGCGCGTGAAGCGGGGGGTCTACGAGGCAGGCGGATTTCCGGTCGAGTTCCCGGTTTTCTCCACCGGCGAGTCCAATTTGCGCCCTACGGCGATGCTGTTCCGCAACCTCGCCAGCATGGACGTGGAGGAAGCGATCCGCGGCAACCCCATGGACGGCGTGGTGCTGCTGGTCGGCTGCGACAAGACCACGCCGGCGCTGCTCATGGGCGCCGCGTCTTGCGACTTGCCGACCGTCGCGCTCTC
Source organism: Candidatus Cybelea sp. (assembly GCA_035632095.1). Classification (GTDB taxonomy): domain Bacteria; phylum Pseudomonadota; class Alphaproteobacteria; order Ferrovibrionales; family Ferrovibrionaceae; genus DASQHM01. Next base: position 2,633 of record DASQHM010000225.1, read on the forward strand.
CGGCGGCCCCATGCTCAACGGCAAATACCGCGACGAAGACATCGGCTCCGGCACCCACTTGTGGAAATTCTCCGAGATGGTGCGCGCCGGCGAGATGACGCTCGCCGATTTCATTTCCGCCGAGCAGGGCAATGCGCGGAGCGCCGGACACTGCATGACCATGGGTACCGCGTCGACCATGGCGAGCATGGTGGAATCCCTCGGCATCGGCCTGCCGACCAACGCGGCGATCCCGGCCGTGGATTCGCGGCGCTACATTCTGGCGCATATGGTCGGCCGGCGCGCCGTCGAGATGGTGCGCGAAGACATGCGCATGTCGAAGGTGCTGAAGCGCGAGAATTTCGAGAATGCGATCCGGGTCAACGGCGCCATCGGCGGCTCGACCAACGCAGTCATTCATCTGCTCGCTCTCGCCGGCCGCATGGGCATCGACATCACGCTCGACGACTGGGACAAGCTCGGTTGCGACGTCCCGTGCCTGGTCGACCTGATGCCCTCGGGCAAGTACCTGATGGAGGATTTCTACTATGCCGGCGGCGTGCCCGCCGTGGTGCGCGAGCTCGAGCCGTTCATCAACAAGAACGCCCTTACCGTGAACGGCAACACCATCTGGGAAAACAACAAGGACGCGCCTTGCTACAATCGCAAGGTCATCTTCCCCCTCGAAAAGCCGTTCAAGAAGCAGGGCGGCATCGCCGTGCTGCGCGGCAATCTGTGTCCCGACGGTGCGGTCATCAAGCCTTCGGCCGCTTCGCCGCATCTGATGAAGCATCGCGGCCGCGCCGTGGTGTTCGAATCCATCGAGGACTTCCACAAGCGCATCGAAGACCCGAAGCTCGATATCGATGAGACCTGCGTCATGGTGTTGAAGTTCTGCGGGCCGAAGGGCTATCCGGGCATGGCCGAGGTCGGCAACATGCCGCTGCCGCCGAAAGTGCTGAAGAAAGGCATCACCGACATGGTCCGTATTTCCGATGCGCGCATGAGCGGCACGGCCTATGGCACCGTTGTGCTGCATGTGGCGCCCGAGGCCGCGGCGGGCGGACCGCTGGCGCTGGTGCAAAACGGCGACATGATCGAGCTCGACGTCAAGAAGCGGAAGCTGCATCTGGATATTCCGGCCGCCGAACTCGATCGCCGCCGGAAAGCGATGAAGGCGTTCCAGTCGCCGCACACCAGCGGTTACGCCAAACTCTATGTGGATCACGTCATGCAGGCCAACCAGGGCGTCGATTTCGACTTCCTGGTCGGCCGCCGCGGCGCGCCGGTGCCGCGAGAGTCGCACTGATAGCCTTCCGGGTTACGGGGTCGCGCGGAGAAAGTCGAAATCGCAACCCTGGTCGGCCTGGAGCACGTGGTCGTGAAGCAGACGGGCGTAACCCCGCATCGGCCGCGGCTTGGGCGGCGGCGCCATGCGGCGGCGGCGGTCCATTTCCGCGTCGTCGAGAAGCAAATCCAGCCGCCGCTCGCGCACGCTGAGCCGGATGCGGTCGCCGTCGCGCACCAGCGCCAGCGCGCCGCCGTCGGCCGCTTCCGGCGTAACGTGAAGAACGATGGTTCCGAAAGCAGTCCCGCTCATGCGCGCATCGGAAATCCGCACCATGTCGCGCACGCCCTGCCGCGCCAGCTTGGCCGGGATCGGTAGATAGCCCGCCTCTGGCATTCCGGTGCCGCTTTTTGGACCCGCGTTCTGCAGCACCAGGTAGTCGTTCGGCGCCACGTCGAGCGCCGGATCGTCGATGCGCCGCGCCAAATCCTCGAGCGAATTGAACACTACGGCCCTGCCCTCGCCTTCGAACAGAGCTTCCGTCGCCGCCGAGCGCTTCAAAATCGCGCCGCGCGGCGCCAACGAGCCATACAGCGCCACAAGGCCGCCCGTCGATTGGAACGGATTGCCGCGCGTGCGGATCACATCCGCATCGATCCACGGTGGCGGCCCATCGAGCCTCTGGCCCAAGGTCTCGCCAGTGATCGTCATGCAATCGAGGTGCAGCAGCGGCCGAAGCTCACGCAGCACCGCGCTCATGCCGCCGGCGGCGAAGAAATCCTCCATGTACTGGGCGCCGGTCGGCTTCAGGTTAACCAGGACGGGCGTCGTGTCGGACAGTTCGTTCAGCCGCGTCAGCGATACCGTCACGCCAAATCGCCCGGCAATCGCCGTCAGATGGATGAGCGCGTTGGTCGAGCCGCCGAGCGCCAGCAGCACGCGGAGCGCATTTTCGACCGAGCGCTCGGTGACGATGCGGGAGGGCGTAAGATCGCTCGTCGCCAGCTCCACCGCCCGCTCGCCCGTGGCCTCCGCCGCGCGGAGCCGGTCCGCATGCACGGCGGGTATCGCGGCGGTGCCGGGCAGCATCAATCCCAAGGTCTCGACGATGCAGGCCATGGTGCTGGCCGTGCCCATGACGGCGCAGGTGCCCGCGGTCGTGGCGAGGCGGCCTTCGATGCCCTCGATCTCGGCTTTCTCGATCCGCCCGGCGCGATAATCGGCCCAGAAGCGGCGGCAGTCGGTGCAGGCGCCGAGGCGCTCGGTCTTGTAGCGGCCGGTCATCATCGGCCCCGCGACCAATTGAATCGCCGGCACGCCTGCGGAAGCGGCGCCCATCAACTGCGCCGGCACGGTCTTGTCGCAGCCGCCGACGAGCACGACCGAATCCAAGGGTTGGGCGCGGATCATCTCCTCCACGTCCATGGACATCAGGTTGCGGAACATCATGCTGCTCGGGCTGAGGAATGCTTCGCCGAGCGATATTGTCGGAAACGCGAGCGGCAGCCCGCCGGCCGCCAGCACGCCACGCTTCACCGCTTCGATCAATTCAGGAAAGTGCCGGTGGCAGTTGTTGAGATCGCTCGCCGAGCTGGCGATGCCGACAACGGGCTTGGCCAGCATCGCATCCGAGTAACCCATGGAGCGCGCGAACGAGCGGCGCAAGTATGCGTTGAACGCCGCATCGCCGTAGTTCGTCAGACCGCGGTTCAGCCCCTTGGCGCCCATCGCTGGTACCTCCGGATTAGTGCGCCCCGCCAGCGGCGCCCGTCCGCGGCGCCGCGCCCTCGCGCATGAGGAAGGCCACCGGGATCATCAGAATGAACAGGACGCCGAGCAGACGGAAATCGTCGATGAAAGCAAGCATGTTTGCCTGCGCCTGCAGCATACCGTAGAGCATGGTTTGCGCCTGCGCGAGCGCTTTCCCGGCCGCCGAGCCGTGGATGGCGAAGACTTGCTGCATGTGGGCGATGGTCGTGTCGTAGGCGGGATTGCCGGGCGCCACGTGCTCCACCAGAAAATTCTGGTGCACCTGGGCGCGGCGCGACAGCACCGTGGCGACGAGCGCGATGCCGAAACTGCCGCCGAGATTTCGCGACAGGTTGATGATCGCCGAGGCATTGCTGCTTTTCGCCATCGGCAAACCCAGGAACGCCGCGGTGTTGATCGGTATGAACAGGAAGGCCATTCCGAGCGCCTGCCCGATGCGCACCAGCATGAAGGTGTTGTAGTCGGTCTGGAGGTCCAGGTTGGTCATATAGAGCAGCGAAACGCCCGTTATCGAGAGCCCGCAGGCGATCAGGACCCGCAAGTCGACAATGCCGACCAGCCGACCGACAATCGGCAGCATGCCGATGATGGCGAAGCCGCCGGGCGAGATAACCAACCCCGCTTCAGTCGCCGTATAGCCCATCAGCGACTGAACCATCAGCGGTATCAGCACCGTCGATCCCAGCAGGATGAAGCCTAAGAACAGCATCAGCACGTTGGAGATGGCGAAGTTCCGCTGGCCCAACAGCCGTAGATCGACGATCGGATCGCTCTGGCGCAATTCCCAATAGACGAATGCGACCAGTCCGGCGATCGAGCCGATGGTCAGCCACAGGATGAATGCGGATTCGAACCAATCGTCCTCTTGCCCTCTGTCGAGCACCACTTGCGCAAAGCCGAGCCCGATGGCGAGCAAGGCGAAACCGATGTAATCGACCCGCAAGCCCTCGGCGAGCTTGACCTTGCGCGCAGCGATCAGTTGCGGGGAATCGCGAACCACGGCCGACACGGCAAAGAAGAGAATCACGCCGACCGGCACGTTGATCAGGAACACCCAGCGCCAGCTCGCCGTGTCCGTGATCCAACCGCCGAGGGTCGGGCCGATGGCCGGGGCAAACACCACGGACATGCCGTAAAGCGCGAAGGCCATGCCGCGTTTCGCCGGCGGAAATGCATCGGTGAGGATCGCCTGCGCGCTCGGCTGCAAGCCGCCGCCGGTCAACCCCTGGACCGCCCGGAAGAACACCAGAAGCTCGAGGCTCGGGGCCAAGCCGCAAAGGGCCGAGCTCGCCGTGAAGCCCACAATGCACGCCAGGAAGAAGTTCTTGCGTCCCATCACGGACGAAAGCCAGCCGCTGACCGGCAGCACGATCGCGTTCGTGACCAGATACGACGTCAGGATCCAAGTCGATTCGTCCTGGCTCGCCGACATGTCGCCGGCAATGTGTTGCAGGGCGACGTTGGCGATGGAGATGTCGAGCACCTCCATGAACGCCGCCATGGCGACGGTCGGCGCAATGACGATTGCGCGCGACGACTGAACCGGCGCGGCGTCAGCGGCCATTGTTGACGGGCGCCGCGCCGGCCGTGGTGTTGCCGTTGCCGCGCTCCGCCACTTCCACGGTCGGCACCACCGACATGCCGAGGCCCAGCAAATGCTCGTCTTCGATCGCGCCGTCGAACACGATCTTGACCGGCACGCGCTGCACGACCTTGACGAAATTGCCGGTGGCGTTCTCCGGCGGCAGCAAGCTGAAGTGCGCGCCGGTGCCCTTCTGGATACTATCGACGTGACCCTTGAACGACGCCGACGGATAAGCGTCGACGCGGATTTCGACGGGTTGACCGGGCCGCATGTGTGTCAGCTGCGTTTCCTTGAAGTTGGCGACAATCCAAGGCGTGCCGGACACGAGTTGAACGATGATCTGGCTCTTTTGAATCTGGTCGCCAGGCTGCACGGATTTCTTCGTGATGCGCCCCGCGGCCGGCGCATAGATCTTGGTATAGGACAAATTGAGTTGAGCTTGTTTGAGGTCCGCCCGCGCCTTTTCGACCTGGCCGTCGGCCGTGTGCAACTGGGCCTCCGCCTGGGCGATCTTTTGCGGCGCCGATTTCGCGTCATTGAGGCGCGCGGTCGCCTGCTCCACCAAGGACTCCGCCACGGCAACGTTGCGCAGCGCTGCCTGCAATTGCGCCGCCGTCGAGCGTTGATCGGCGGTCGACTGATCCAGCCGTTGGTGCGAGACGTTGCCGCGCAGCATCAACTCGCGGTCGCGCACAAGGTCGGCGCCGGCGCGCACCGATGCGGCGCGCGCCACCTCGGCTTGCGCCTTCGCGACTTCGACGGCGCTCCTTGCCTGCTCTTGCGCGCTGGTGGCTTCTTCCAAGTTAGCGTTTGACGTAATGCGGATAAGCTGGAGGTTGACGGCGGACGCATCGCGCTGCGCCTGCATCGTATCCAACGTCGCCTGGGCGGAGGCCAGCGCCGCCTCGTAGTCGCGCGGATCGATCTCGATCAGGACGTCGCCCTTGCGGACCTCCTGGTTGTCGTCAAACGCGACGGCAGACACGATGCCGGAGACCTGCGCGCTGATCTGCACCACATTGCCGTCGATGAAGGCATCGTCGGTGCTCTCGTAGCGGCGGGCGTCGAGCCAATAGATCACACCCGCGACGATCACCAGCACAGCCACCAGCAGCAAGAAGGCGATGCGAATACGCTTGCGACCGCGCCCGGGCGGCCGTTGCGGTGCGTCCGCTGCTGGCGTGGTTCCGTCCATGGGGATACTCAGGCCTTGTACATTTGCACTTCGATCAGGCGCGGGCCGCGTTCGCGGATCGCCCCGCCAAGCGCCTTGCCGAAATCGTCGGCCGTGGCGACGCGAACGGCGTCGACGCCCATAGACTTCGCGAGCAAGACCCAATCCAATCCGGGCCTGTCGATATCCAGCATGTCGAGCGCCTTGCGCCCCGGGTTGCCGGCGCCCACACTCGCCAATTCGCCTTTGAGTATCTGGTACGAGCGGTTGGCAAAGACAACCGTGGTCACGTCGAGATTCTCGCGCGCCTGGGTCCATAAGGACTGCACGGTGTACATGGCGCTGCCGTCGCCTTCCAGGCACAGCACCTTGCGGTCCGGGCACGCGATCGCGGCGCCGGTGCCGACCGGCGGGCCGTAGCCGATGGAGCCGCCCATGTTCTGCAGCCAATCGTGGGGCGGCGCGCCGGCGGTGAAGGGGAAGAAGCCGCGGCCGGTGGTGATCGATTCATCGACCACGATGGCATTTTCGGGAATGAGGGCGCCGATGACCTTGGCGATCGAATCCAGATTGAGCGCACCGCTCGGCAGCGCCGTCTCGGCGCGCGGTTGCGCACGCGGATCCTCGCGCGTGGCGCCGAGCTCGTCCGACAACCACTCGAGCGCGTGCAGCGAGTCTTCGCCAAGCTCCGCCAGCCGGTGCGCTTCGCACCCTTTGGGCAGCAACAGGCTCGGCTTGTCGGGATAGGCAAAGAACGCCACCGGCTCCTTCGCCTCGATCAGGATGATGTGGCGGAAGCCCTTCAACATCTCGAGCGCCTGGTCGACGACATATGGAATGCGTCCGACCGGTACGCGGCCGGCGCCACGTTGCAGCCGCGCGTTCGAGCCTTGCACGAGCACCTTGGCGCCTGTCTTCGTGGCGATGCGTCCAGCCAGCTCCAAGGGTCTCTCGCGCAGCGCCATCCCGGTCAGCAGCAAGGCCGTGGCTTCGCCGCTGCGCAATACCTTCGCCGCGTTCTTAATGGCGATTTCAGATACACGCACGCGGGGCGCCGGCGCCGCGACTCTAGCAATGCCATCCGCGGGATTCCAAGCCGTGTCGGCGGGTAGAATGAGCGTGGCGATGCGACCCGGAGCGGTGCGCGCGGCGGCGATCGCTTCCGCGCCATCGGCCGCGACCGACTTAGCGTCGGCCGATGTCCGGACCCACGCGGAAACCGGCCTGGCGATGCCTTCGATGTCGGCCGTGAGCGGCGCTTCGTGGCGAATGTGATAGGTCGCGTGCTCGCCCACGATATTCACGATCGGCGAACTCGCCTTTTTCGCGTTGTGCAGGTTGGCGAGGCCGTTGCCGAGGCCCGGCCCCAGATGCATCAGCGTCGATGCCGGCTTGTCGGCCATGCGCGCATAGCCGTCCGCCGCGCCGGTGATCACGCCCTCGAACAGTCCGAGCACGCAGCGCATGCCCTCGACGCGATCGAGCGCGGCGACGAAATGCATCTCGGATGTGCCGGGATTGGTGAAACACACGTTGACGCCGCCGGCCACCAGCGTTCGCACCAGACTTTCGGCTCCGTTCATCGCATCCGCCATCTTTCATCCTTGCCAAAAAGGCAAACTATCAATATCGGCGCGGCGCTGCAGCCCCGTCAACGGCATAGGACCGCGCCGGGCGGCGCCTATTGCAGCATGGGTTTTTTCAGGAAATCGTCGCGGTTGGCCGAGCGAACCCGCACCGGCACGATGGCGTCGCTTCGCGCCAAAGTGAGCGGCACGTCGGTTCCGGCCGGGCCGAGGGCCCACACCTTTCGAAGCATGTCGGCCAAGCCGCCGACGCTTTCGCCGGCCACCCGGACCACTCGGTCGCCCACCTGCACTCGGGCGCGATGCGCCGGGCCGTTTCGCGTCAATCCGGCGACCACCGGGCCCTCGTTGGTGTCGGCGGTGTACATCCCGAGCCATGGCCGCGGCGGCCGGTTCGGGCGGCCCAGCCGCAGCAGATCGTCCAGAATGGGCGGCAAGAGATCTATGGGAACGACCATGTTCCCCTGCACCGGCGACGAGCCTTCGGATGCGACCTCCTGGATCAGCAGAGAGCCGATACCGAGCAAGCGGCCGTCGTCGCCGATCACGCCTGCGCCGCCCCAATGGGGATGGGCGGGCGCGGTGAAGATCGCCTCGTCGAGGACGTACTCCCAGTATCCGGCGAACTCGCGCTTGGACATGATCTTGCAGCGGAGCGCCCGGCGGCGGCCTCCGGCGCCGGCAAAGACCGCCTGGTCGCCGACTTTGGCGCTGGCCGAGTTGCCGATCTCGAGGTGCGGCGACCCGAGCCTGCCCAGGGCCTGAATGAGGCCTAACCCCGTGGTCTGGTCGTAAGCAAGGACATGTCCCTTGGCGACTGTACCCTTGACGGTGGTCATCCAAATCGTCTCGGCCTCGGTGACCAGATAGCCGATCGTCAGGATCAGGCCGTCCTCGCGGATGATGACGCCGTTTCCGTCCCGCTCGGTGCCGAGGATCGAGGCCGTGAAGGCATCGTCGGGAACCTCGGCCCGGACGGCAACAACGGCGCTCAACGCGCGGTCGAGGTCGTAATGCAGGGATTCCGGCTTAGGCTGCAGCTCGGCGGGAAATTCCCAATCCTCATTCGACATCGCAGAGCCTCGTATCGCAGCGTGAACGCTATCCTACTCCAATCTCCGGGCGGGGGTACGCCGGACACCGAATGCTCACCCCGCCGTGAAGTCCAAGAGCAAAAGCCATAACTATCGATATATGTCTCTACACAGTTCGTACGTTTACTATCAATTTGGACGAGGCCGGGATAAACGAGAACTAAATTCGAACAGACCCGGCACAATCGCTCAAGCGAGGCGCACGACATTCTGGGTTCTGGCCGAGCTCAACATGGCATCGATCAGGCCATGGACGGCCAGGGCGTCGCGCCCGCTCGGCTCGGGATCGCGTCCGACATCCAGCGCATCGAGGAACGCCTCGATCAAAGCCTGATGGGCGGCGAACCGTGCGGGAGGCGGCCCTTCCGGCGCTTCGATGCGCCGGCCGTCCCGGAAGTGGACGGCAAGATGCGGGCCGTTCAGCACCGCGGTAGCCTTGTCGCAAACCAGCTCGATGCGCTCGTCGAAGCCGGGAAAGGCGGCCGTCGTGACGTCGATGCTGCCGACGGCGCCGTGCCGGAAGCGAACCGCGGCCGCGGCCATGTCTTCCGTATCGACGGCCCTGTGAGGCGACGTGCCGGTCATGGCGGTCACCTCGGCGATAGGCCCGCCCAAAAGCAGGAGAAGATCGAGCGTGTGAATGGCTTGGGTCAGCAGTACCCCGCCGCCGTCGCGAGCCGACGTGCCGCGCCCGGCCTCGGCGTAGTATTCCGGGCCGCGCCACCAGCGCATCGTCGCGGACGCAGAGACAAGCTCGCCGAGTTCCCCCGCCGCCAGCAACGGCCGCAATCGCCGCACCGATGCGCGAAAGCGCTGCTGCAGCACGACCCCGAGACGCAGACCGGCGTCCGACATGGTGCCGACAACGAGCTTCGCGCGGTCCAACGACACGTCGACAGGTTTTTCCAGGAGCACGTGCTTGCCCGACGACGCGCACCGGCGCACCAGATCGAGATGCGTCGACGGCGGCGTCAGCACGAGCACCGCATCGATTTTCGGATCGGCAAGAATGTCGTCGAGATGATCGGCAACGCGGTGGGAATGCACCTTCGCGAAAGCCTCGCGCCGCAGAGCGCTGGGCGAAAAGCACGCGGCTATCTCGACCCGGTGCGAAAGCCGTTCAAGGCTTGCAAGGTGCAACCGCGACGCCCGCCCGAGCCCGACGATCGCCATGCGATGCCGAGGGGACATGCGCCATCCGCCTCGAAGCTATTTCCGGGGCGCGGCCTTCGCAGCGCGAATGGCTTCCCAGACCCGCTGCGGCGTCGCCGGCATGTCGATATGCAATATGCCGAATTCGGACAGCGCATCGACGACCGCGTTCATCACCGCCGGCAGCGAGCCGGCGCAACCCGCCTCGCCGCAACCCTTGACGCCGAGCGGATTGGTCGTGGCGGGCACCGGATGGCTGGCCATGTTGAAGTTTGGCGCGTCGGACGCGCGCGGCACGGCATAGTCCATATACGTCCCGCTCAACAACTGGCCGTCGGCGTCGTAAACCGTGCGTTCCATCAACGCCTGGCCGATGCCCTGGACCACGCCTCCGTGGGCCTGGCCTTCCACCAGCATCGGATTGATAACGACGCCGAAGTCATTGACCATGTGATAGCGCACCACGCGCGTCACGCCGGTCTCCGGATCGATCTCCACTTCCGCCACGTGGCAACCGTTGGGATAGGCGGACGGCGCCGCGTCAAACACGTGACGCACGTCGAGCGATTTCGGTAATTCGTCCGGCAGATCTTTAAGGCCGCGCACGCGCTCCGACAAATCCATGATGCCGATTGCCCGGTCCGTGCCGGCGATGCGGAACCGTCCGGCGGCGAATTCGATGTCGGCCTCGGCCGCCTCCATGACGAATGCGGCAAGCTTCTTGCCGTTGGCGATCACCTTTTGGCTCGCTTCCACGATTGCGGCGCCGCTCGCCATCATGGATTTCGACCCACCCGTGCCGCCGCCGGCGATCAGCTGGTCGCTGTCGCCTTGCAGCAGGCGGATGCGCTCGAACGGCACGCCGAGACGGTCCGCGAGCACCTGCGCGAACGGCGTCGCATGGCCTTGGCCGTAGTCGAGCGTGCCGGTGACGATGGTGACCGTACCGTCGCTCTCGAAGCGGATGCCGCCCATCTCCTTTGCGGGCGGTGCGGTCACTTCAAGATAGTTGCCGATGCCGCGCCCGCGGATCAGACCCTTTGCGCGGCTTTCGGCGCGACGGCGCTCGTATCCGTTCCAATCCGCCGCGCGCAGCGCATGATCGAGGAGCGCCGAGAAGTCGCCGCTGTCGTATACCGACCCGGACGGCGCCTTGTAGGGCATCTGCTCCGGCGCGATGTGATTGCGGCGCCTGAGTTCGACCTTGTCGATTCCCATTTCGCGCGCGGCGGTATCGACCAGCCGCTCCATGTAGTAGTTGCCCTCGGGCCGGCCGGCGCCCCGGTAGGCACTGACCGGCGTCGTATTGGTAAAGACGCATTTCGTCGAGACTTCGATCAGGGGCGTCCGATAAACGCTGATGGAGTTCTTAACGATATTCATGGTCGGCATCAGCGGCGCGACGGCCGCGAGATAGGCGCCCATGTTGCCGTAACCCGTGAAGCGCGTCGCCAGAAAGCGGCCCTCGGCGTCGAGCGCCAATTCGCCGACGAACTCGTGATCGCGGCCGTGCTGGTCCGACAGAAAACTCTCCGAGCGTTCGTCGGTCCACTTGACCGGCCGGCCCAGCAGACGCGCCGCATGCAGAATGCAGACATACTCCGGATAGACGGACGCCTTCATGCCGAACGAGCCGCCGACGTTGCCGGTGATGACGCGAACCTTGTCCGGCTTCACCTTCAAGATGTCGTTGGCGAGTTGGCCGCGCATCCCGAACACGCCCTGGCTGGCGCTATAGAGGGTCCACCGGCCGTCCGCCGCTGCATACATGCCGACGGCGGAACGCGGCTCCATGGCGCTGACGACGACGCGGTTGTTGACGAGTTTCAGCCGCGTGACGTGCGCGGCCTTGGCAAATGCTTCTGCGACGGCAGCGGCGTCGCCGTAGTGAAAGTCGAGCGCCACGTTGCCGGGCGCATCGTCGTAGAGCGCCGGCGCGCCAGCCGCCGTTGCCTGATGGACATCGGATACGACGGGCAGCTCTTCGACATCGACGACAACCTGCTCCGCCGCATCTTTCGCCGCGGCAATCGTCTCGGCCACCACAAAGCCGACCGGATCACCGACGAAGCGCACGCGATCGGTCGCCAGCGCATGGCGAAGCGGCAAGCTCATGGGCGTTCCGTCGCGGTTCGGGAACGTCATGATGCACTTGAGATTGCCGTAACCCGCCGCGTTCAGGTCCTGCCCGGTATACATGCCGAGCACGCCGGGGAGCCCCTTAGCCGCGGACGTATCGATGCCGCGGATGTTGCCGTGGGCGTGACGGCTCCGAATCATCACGGCGTGCACCTGTCCGGTCAGATTGACGTCATCGGTATACCGGCCCTCGCCGCGCAGAAGCTTCGGGTCTTCGCTGCGCGGTACCGGCTGACCGATGCCGAATTTGCCGGACGCCAATCGCGCCGGATCTTGGGGGACGTTCATGAATTCTGCCTCGCCTATTTCTGCCCCAAATATTGCGCATCCGAGCCGCCTGCGTCATGGCAAAATTGCGCGGCACCGCCATGCTTCAGGCGCCGTATACAGCCCCGCCGGCCTTTGCCATGATTGTATGGAGACACCGCCCGAGACCGCTTGAAGACGCAAAGAAGCACTGGAGGAGAGCCCGTGAAGGCATCGCTGTTCTACCTGCCGACCGTCGGCACCCGCAAGGAGATCGAAGCGGGAATGGCGGGCATGCGCAGCGATCTCTATCAGCGCATGCTGCGGGAGGTTTCCGAGCAGGTCCGGCTTGCCGACGAGCTCGGCTATGACTCGGTCAGCTTCACCGAGCATCACTTTCATATCGAAGGCTTCGAGCTTTCCAACAATCCGGTGCTGCTCGACCTTTACTTCGCCATGCAGACGAAGCGCATCCGGGTCGGCCAGCTCGGCATCGTGCTCCCGGCCTCGAACCCGATCCGCGTCGCCGAAGACATCGCCATGCTCGATCAGATGACCGGCGGGCGCGCCTGTGCCGGCTTCGCGCGCGGCTATCAACGGCGATGGGTCGACGTCATGGCGCAGCAGACCCACGGCATACACGGTGCGCTGCCGCATCAGCACGATGAGATCGACGCCGCAAATCGCGCCGCCTTCGAGGAATGCTTCCGCATCATCAAGAAAGCCTGGACCGAGCCGATGCTCTCGTATCAGGGCAAGTATTGGAAAATTCCGGCGGAGGGCACGCCGTGGACGCTCGATACGACGCTGAAATACGGCGCGGGCGTCGAGAACGGCATACTGACGGCGGTCGGCGTCGTGCCGAAGCCGGTGCAGAAGCCGCATCCGCCGGTGTTCCAGCCCTTCGCCAGTTCCGAAAACAGCATCCGCTGGTGCGCCAAGGAAGGCGTCACGGCCATCCTGCCGGCGATGCATTCGACATACGAGGACAATCTGTTCCGCATCTACGCCGAAGTGTCGGGACGGCCGCGCGGCGCCGGCATGGGAATACTGCGCGACGTGATCATTGCCGACAGCGACGCGGAGGCCCTGGCGCTCTGGAAGGATTCGGGCGTGTTTTCAGGCCGCGCCTGGTTCGAGCCGTTCGGCTTCCGCAAAGGGGTCATCGACCCGGTCACCGGGCATGGACCGGATGCGGAGGAATCCGTCGATCTCGGCTACGCGCTGGTTGGAACCGTCGATACGGTAACGCGCAACCTCGAGAGGATTCGCCGTCGCATCCCGGTCGACTGGATATTCTGCTACACCTACAACAGCCTGGTGCCGCACCCGATCCTTATGAAGTCGATCGAACGGTTTTGGACCGAGGTCATGCCGCGCGTTTCCTGAGCCGCAAGCGCCGAACCGCTATCCAAACGCGCGTGGGCCTGGCCGCCAGGGCGCGCGGCGGAATGCCGGGAATGCCGACAATCCAAATAAAGTTAAGCGTTTCTTAAGCATCGAAGCCGCAAATTCATAGGTAATCGCGGCTTCCGGCGCCCCTCGAAATTCGGGCCGAAACGGGTTCCTCGGCCGCGATTGGCAAGGGGAACACACATGCCGGTCCAGCCGAAAACCGCCGCTTGATCGCAACATGACCGCAACAAATCACGATACCGCTTCCGCGCGCATCAACGGCAAACGCGACGTCGCCTCGCCGGTTCCCGGTTCCCTGTATCGCTTCGCAAGCGCCGTTTGGTCGACGGTCATGGGCGGCTTCCACCACGTGGAAGCCAATATCGTGCCGGTCTGCATCTGCGGCGCGATCATGTTCCCGGTCTATTGGCTGGTTTGGAAATTCCTGTTTCCGCAACCGTACGAGAACTTGACGCTCCGCTTGATCGGATCGGCCTGGTGCCTGCTGATCGCCGCCAACAGCTGGTGGCCGGCATCGACCCGCCGGCACCTCCCGGTCGTCTGGCTCGCGATGCTGCTCTATGCGTTGCCGTTCTTCTTCACGTTCATGCTGCTTCAGAACAACACCTCCGACATCTGGATCATGTCCACTCTGTCGGCCCTGTTCCTGCTGGTGCTGCTGGTGGACTGGATCAGCTTGATCGTGCTGTTCGTCGTCGGATCGCTGATCGGATGGCTGGTGCACCAGGCGGTGTCACCGGAATTGACGGCGATGAACCTCTACGTCGAATTCGTGCCGATTTTCCTGTTCGCGGTGATCTCGGGCACCGTGTTCAACTACAAGGCGGCCGGCTTCCGCCAAGCCGCGGAACGCGCCCGGACCGAGGTCGCCAAGCTTCTGGCCAAGGAACTGCAATCGCCGCTTGTCAGCATCCGCACCCATGGCGCGAGCCTTGCCAAACTCATTCCGATCATGGTTCAGACGTATTTGAATCGTGGCACTCAGCAGCCGCGGGACGCCGCGCTGGAAGAGCCGCAATTGCGCGCACTGGAGCGCGTGCCCGGCCGCATCGACGAGGCCGTCGAGCAGATCAACGGGATCATCGATACGCTGCTCGTGCAGGGCGGCGAACAGGACCTCGAGGGCGGGCCGACGCGGACGCTTTCGATCGCGCATTGCCTCGATGAGGCGATCGCGCGCCTGCCGCTCCGCCCCGATCTTGAACGGAACCGAATCGTCTTCCTGCGCGACAACGAATTTCGCGTGCACGGCTCGCCGGCCCTGATCTCCCGCGTGCTCGCAGGCATCCTGGAAACATCGCTCGGCGGCATCCAAAATCGCGGTAGTGCCCGCCTGATTATCGAACTCGGCGGAACCGGCCGCTGGAACTACGTGCGCCTGAAGGATTCCGCTTCGGAACTACGCGCCAAGACCCAAGCCCGGATGCTGCGATTCGGCCTGGCGCGCACCGACAAGGATTTGGGCAGCCGGCCAGAGCTTGCTTTCGCCAAGCTGGTCCTCGAGCGGATGGGCGGATCGATGACCCGCACCATCGAATTCGGCCGCACCGCGGATGTGGTGCTCTGGTTCCCGAAGCTCGGCGCCGCCTGAACGGCGAAGCGCCGAAAATCTCTAGATCAGGCCTGTCTCGCGGCGCACCGCCGCGCAAGACTCAATGACGTGATCGAGCTGGGCGCGCGACATGGTCGCGCTCACGGTGAGACGCACCAACGAGCGCGCCTTCGGCGTCGCCGGCGCGCAGAACACCGCCCCGAACACATTGCGCGCTTCGAGACGATCGCGCAGTTCCGCCGTCCTAGCCTCGGTCCCGGCCACTAGGGCGATGATCGGCGAATCATTCGAAGCGATATGGCACCCGGCCTCGGACAATCCCCCGCGCAGATAATTCGCGTTGTCCCGGAGATTGTCGCGGCGCCATTCGTCGTCGCGGACGGCATTGAGCGTCGCCAGGAATCCGGCGGTCTCGTACGGCAGCACGGCCGAGCTGAAAATCGCCGGACGCGACTGGTATCGGAAGAACTCGAGCGCCTTCGACGATCCGGCCACGATGCCGCCGCGGCCGACGAAAGCCTTCGAAAGGCTCATGGTGCGGAAATGCACGCGCTCCGTCAGGCCGAGCTCGGCGGTCAATCCGGCACCGGCCGGACCGCGAAGGCCGGCGGCATGGGACTCGTCCGCCACCACCATGCAACCGTGCCGGTCGGCGATGTCCACAACCTCTTCGAGCGGGCACACGTCGCCGTTGGTGCTGTAGACGGTGTCGACGGTGATCAGTCCCGGGCCGTAGCGGCGAACCGTCGCCTCAAGATTGTCGGCGTCGTTGTGGCGGAACGGGCGCGCCTTGGCGCCGGCGCTGTGAACGCCTTGCCAAATCGACGCGTGGGCGAACAGATCGACGTAAACCGGCATGGCCGTATCGGCGAGCGTCTGGACCAGTCCATCGTTCGCCGCCCAACCCGACTGGCAGAGCACCGTCGCCTCGGAGCCGAGATAATCGGCCATCGCGGCTTCATATTCGCCGTGAATGTCCAGGTATTGAGTGTAGACGCCGGACATAAAGACATCGCCGGAGTTATCGTGCAGGGCGGAAACGATCGCGGCGATGATTCGTGGATCGCGGCCAAGAGATAGGTAATCGTTGTTCGCCATTACAATGGCGGAAGGACCGGGCCGCTTGCCGACAGTGATGTGATGTTCGGCGTAGTCTTGCTTCCACTCGCGAATCCGGCGCCCAAGCGATTGGAGCTCTTGCCCGCCACGAGTCTTCAGAGCCAAAAGGCTTGTTGTTTGTCCGGATGGAGACACGGAACCCCGCCCTGGTACCGATTCGACGCAACGCAACATGGTAAACGATACAACCATTGCGGTACTTCTTCACTACAAAATTCTCACGTTTGTGACGGCCGTGACATTCCTGCACGCCGCCCGGAAATTTACGTTTGTTCACGACCCCTTAACCATCTCCGCCCTAGGCTTTTCCGAGCCACAAAATGCTCGGCGAAGGAAGGCGGCGGAACGTGGGGACCAGCCAGATCAAACTAGTTGTCCACAGCCCAAACGTCCCGGATGAAAGTCCGCGCGACGTCATCGACTGTGCATTGCAGACTTTGGGCGAACCGGCCGAGCGCGTGTCGCTGGCGGTCGGGTTGCCGCGCAACTACTTGCGCCTTTATTTGCAAAACCGGCTGCCGCGAATTTTGCCGGTTCACGTTCGCCGGCGCCTCGCGGACTATCTCGGTGTGCCCGAGACGGCCCTGCGCTGACCCGCTAGAGTTGCGCCCGAGGATGTGAGGGCGGGCGATCAACGCCCGCCATTGGGCGGATCAGGCCGCCATGACCCGATGGGGCGGAAGCGTCACCTCGGCCGAAGTGCCGACGGCAATCTCGCTGACCAGACGGAACTGACCGTCGTGCATCTCCACCAGCGACTTGACCAGCGGCAAGCCGAGGCCCGTGCCGGCGTATTTGCGCGTCTGGGAAGACTCGAGCTGTCCGAAAGCCTCCATCGCCTTCGGAATGTCGGCGGGCGACATGCCGATGCCGTTGTCCTGCACCTTGATGCACACGCCGCCTTGATCGACGCGGCAAACGTCGATCATCACCTTGCCGCCGATCGGCGTGAACTTCACCGAGTTCGACAGCAGGTTCAGCAGCACCTGCTTGATCGCGCGTTCGTCGCCGTGAATGACCGGCGGCGGCGTCGGCACCTGCGACACCAGCGTCACGCCGGATTGCTCGGCGCGGTTGGCGACAAGCGCCACCGAGGCGTTGACCACCTCGCCCAGATCCACGCGGCCTTCCTTCAATTCGAATTTGCCTGCCTCGATCTTCGATAGATCGAGAATGTCGTTGATGATTTCGAGAAGATGCACGCCGCTGCGATGGATATCGTGAGCGTATTCCATGTAGCGCGGCAAGGCGTTCTCGCCGAGCATCTGGCCTTTGATGATCTCGGAGAAACCGATGATCGCGTTGAGCGGCGTGCGAAGCTCATGGCTCATATTGGCGATGAATTCCGACTTGGCCGCATTGGCGGCTTGCGCTTGAACAGTGGCCTGTGCAAGGTCGAAACGTAAGCGCAGGCTTTCGAACAACAGGCGATTGATGTGGCGTGCGCCGATCCCGAGCACGGCGGCATAAAAGATGGTGACGCTCACGGTCATGGGCGTAATCAGGTTGTGCCAGATCAGCGACACCAGTAGCACGAGCACGACCGCCGCCAATGAGCTGAGCGCGGCGGGAAGGAAGCTCGCCATCGCGACCGTATCGACGGCGGCGACCCCGGCGATGGTGGCAATGAGCAGCATCTGATGGGTTGCCGTATCGGAGGGCCAAAGCACCAGAGTGGCGGTGCCCCAGAGCAGGTCGCCGCCGATGCCGACCGCGGTGAACAGCGCGGCCCAGACGCGCGCATCGCCGATCGCATCCATGCTAGACCGGTAACGCTGCCAGAAGATGGCGCGCGCGCCGGCCAGAGCCCAGGTCGCCAGAATCCACAGCGCGATGGCATCGTGCGGCACGTGCCCGAACAGAGCGACGCCGATCAAGCCGGCCGCAAGCGGATGCAAGGCGAAGCTGAGCGCGGTGCCGCGCCGCAAATATGCGACTTGCTCATGGAGAACTTGATCGGCGACATCATGAGCGGCGTTGGTAGGGGGCGCCGCCGCAGTCGGTTGCCGCAATCCCGTCGGTTCCTGCATCGCTCGCGCGGCCCCCTAAGTGCCGATGACCGGCATGCCATGTGCCGATCCGGGGGCGGGGTCGCCGGCGCCGCCGCGCGCAATGCGCGCATAAGCTGCCGTGGTCAGCGCTCCCCCACCACCGGATTAATAATTGAGCGTAAAGGGTTAACGAACGGCTAACCGAATGCTGTCCTATGCGGTCGCGCTATAGCCGCAAGTCCTTGAAATTTCTAACCCCGACGGCCGAATAGCGGGGCTCTGCCAGAGCGGCCGGGAACAATCATGCGAGTTGTAGATTTTCGTGGAGACCATCGCCATGCGTGGCGTCGACAACTGTTCACCGCCCCGCCCCACCGCTCTACTCGCTCCGGATGAGGACTTTCTCGCGGCCCGCCTGCCGAACCGCGGTCAGGCCGTCTTCGCTTCGGTCAGGCTGAGTTCGCGCATCATCACCTGCCGCATCTGGAATTTCTGCGGCTTGCCCGTCGCGGTGATCGGAAACTCGGGCACGAAGCGGATGTGGCGCGGGATCTTGTAGTGCGCGATCTGCCCTTGCACGAACGCCTTGATTTCCTCGACGGTCGCCGATTGTCCCGGTTTCAGCATGATCCAGGCGCAGACCTCTTCGCCGTAGCGCGCGTCCGGCACGCCGAAGACTTGCACGTCCTGGATCTTGGGATGGCGCATCAGGTATTCCTCGATTTCGCGCGGATAGACGTTTTCTCCGCCCCGAATCAACATGTCCTTTACCCGGCCGACGATATTGCAATAGCCCTGCTCGTCGATGGTCGCCAGATCGCCGGTGTGCATCCAGCCCGACGCGTCGACCGCTTCCGCCGTGCGCTCCGGATCGTCCCAATAGCCACGCATCACCGAATAGCCCCGCGTGCACAGCTCGCCCGATTGCCCGACCGGAACGATGCGGCCGTAAGCATCCACGATCTTCACTTCCACATGCGGGTGAATGCGCCCCACCGTCGAAACGCGGCGCTCGATGGGATCGTCGATCTGCGACTGGAACGAAATCGGCGCGGTCTCCGTCATGCCGTAGGCGATGGTGATTTCGCGCATATGCATGGTGTCGATCAGCCGGCGCATGGTTTCGATCGGGCACGGCGCGCCCGCCATGATGCCGGTGCGCAGGCTCGACGTGTCGTAGTCGGCGAAATTGGGATGGTCGAGTTCGGCGATGAACATGGTGGGCACGCCATGCAACGCCGTGCATTTATAGCGCTGGATGGCGTCGAGCGTGGCTTCCGTATCGAAGGCTTCGCTAGGGAATACCATGGTCGCGCCGGTCGCGGCGGAGACCAGCACGCCCAGGACCATGCCGAAGCAATGGTAGAGCGGCACGGGTATGCAGAGCCTGTCGGCGGGGCCGAGCCGCATGGCCTGGCCGGTGTAGCGGGCGTTGTTGACGATGCTGAAGTGGCTGAGCGTAGCGCCCTTCGGCGATCCGGTGGTGCCGCTGGTGAATTGGATATTGATCGCATCATCGGGATCAAGGGCTGCGGCCAGCGCCTCGATGCGCCCGCGATGTCCGGGCCCGCCGAGCTTCACAAGATCCGCGTACGACATGGCGCCCTTCGGCAGCGGCCCTTCGCCCAACACAACGAGATGCTTCAAATGCGGCAGCCGGTCTGGCGGCAGGGTGAGCGGGTCTGCGACGCGCCCTTCGGGCCGAAGCTCGCGCAGCATGGCGAGATAGTCGCTCGACTTCAGCGAGCGCGCGGTGATCAAGGCCTTGCAGCGTACCTTGTTGAGCGCGTATTCCAGTTCGGACGTCCGGTAGGCCGGATTGATATTGACCAGGATGGCGCCGATGCGCGCGGTGCCGAATTGCACGTAGATCCATTCCGGACGATTGGGCGCCCAGATGCCGACCCGGTCGCCGCGTTTGATGCCGAGCGCCAGAAGCCCGGCCGCCACGTCATCGGCGCGCTTGCGCAGGTCATACCATGAGATTGAGAGACGCTCGGCGGCGAAGATCGCTGCGTCCGCAGCTCCGTACCGCGTGCAGGCGCGATCCAGCAGCTGCGACACGGTCATGAACTTGAGCTGATCGTCGGAAGGCCCGGCGACGTAGGACACGCCGCCTTGCGGCCGCAGCTCGTCGTCGGAGCCGGACTGGATCCAGGAAGAACTGAACGGGTTGCGCCCGGTCGCGCTCACATCGTCCGCCAGTCGCCGATCTGCTCGAAGGCATGGGCCGCGCGGTAGATCGTCGACTCGCTGTAGTGCTTCGCGATCAGCATGACGCCGACCGGCAATCCGTCGCTCATGCCGCAGGGGACGGTCATCGCCGGATGGCCCGTCACGTCGAAGGGACAGGTGTTCGGCAGCATTTCGAAGCCGCGTTGGCAGTAAAGCGCGAGCGGCGCGTTTTGCGGGGGCAACGGCGTCGCCTTCATGGGCAGGGTCGGCATGAGCAGCAGATCATACCGCGCAAGCACGTCGTCATAAGCCTTGCGCAGCGCCCGGCTGAGGTTCTGCGCCTTGGCGTAGAAGTGCCCGCGATACTGTTTGATGAAGTACTCGCCGGCGAACATGGAGATCTTCAACGTGCGCGACAGTTCGTTGGCGCGCGCGCGCCAGTTGGCGTGGGCGTCTAGCAGGCTCGTCGTGTACATGCCCTCCCAGTTAAAGCCCATGCCGTTGCCGTGCATCATCTGCGCCATCAGGCCTTCGAGCGCGATCGGGGTCCATATGGCCGGGCCGTCCAGGTGCATGGGGACCGACACGTTCTCGACAAGCGCGCCCATGGAACGGAAGCGCTCGGCGGCTTCGCGTACCTTGGCGTCCACGTCGGCCTCGCTGACCGGATGGTTGAAGCCTTCGTTCACCACGCCGATCCGCAATCCGGCGACCCCGCGCCCGAGCGCGGTGGTGTACTTGTCCACGCGCACGTTGTATTGGCGCGGATCGAGGCCGTCGGTGCCGGCGATGACTTCCAGCAGCAAGGCATTGTCCGCCACGGTCGCGGTCATGGGGCCTGTGTGGTCGATCGTCGCCTCGATGGGCATCACGCCCGTGTAAGGCACCAATCCATGGGTCGCCTTCATGCCGTAGCAACCCGACCAGCACGACGGCATGCGCACGGAGCCACCCTGGTCGCCGCCGATCGCCATCTCGATCTCGCCGGAACCGACCAGCGCGCCGCAGCCCGACGAGGAGCCGCCGGCCGCATAGCCATATTTGAACGGATTTTGCACCGGGCCCATGGCCGATGTGTGACTGCCTCCGGAAAGGCAGAAATATTCGCAATGCGCCTTGCCCACAATGGTGCCGCCGGCATCCAGAATGCGCGTGACCAGCGTCGCGTCCACGTCCGGCACATAGCCTTCCAACGTCGAAGCGCCGTTCATCATCGGCACGCCGGCCAGGCAGATGTTGTCCTTCAGCACCACGCGCTTGCCCGCGAGCGGTCCATACGGAGCGCCCTTAACTTCCGACTTCACCGCCCAGGCGTTCAGCAAGTTTTCCGCCGCACCCGGCCGATAACCGGGCGTGCGCGGATAGCGCACCGGCGGCAAGTAATCCGGCAACTGGTTGAGACGGTCGTAGGACTGGAATGTTCCCTCGAGCACCTCCAGATACTCGCCGACTTCGCGATCCGACATGCTCATGTGCAGCGAGGACACGATGTCCTTCAGCTGGTCGAGGGTTGGGCGTTTGACGGTCGACATGGGTCCCCCCGTGGCTGCGGTCGTGGAAACCGCAGATCTGCTGGAATTGCTGGCGCGCTGCGACGGCCGCGCCGTTGAGTTGGACGATCCGTTGCCGCCGCGCGGCGGCGACATATTGCGCGGCGTTGATTGCTGTGGTGCCGGAAGCGCCGCCCGCGCCGCGGGCGGGGCGATGTTCGCGCGCGCCATGCGGACGTTGCCTAGGCCGACGAGGTCGGCGATGGCGCCGCCGCGCACGGCGCCGGATTCCATCTCGCGAACGATGCGGCCGCGCTCGACCACGACGACGCGGCTCGCCACGTCGAGCACCAACTCCAGGTTCTGCTCGACGATCAGCATCGAGAGGTTGTTCTTGTCGCGCAACGCCGCTAGCGTTTCGCCGATCTCCTGCACGACGGAAGGCTGAATTCCCTCCGAGGGCTCGTCGAGCAGGAGCAGCCACGGCGAGGGCACCAGGGCGCGGGCGAGCGCCAGCATCTGCTGCTCGCCGCCCGACAGCGCGCCGCCGCGACGGTCGAGCAGGCGGCTGAGCCGCGGGAAGAACCCGACGGCGCGGTCGATGGCGCGCTCCTCCGTCTCGCCGGAATCCGGCGTCCATGCCAGGCGCAAGTTTTCGTGCGTGCTCAATCCGGCCAGAATGCCGCGGCCTTGCGGCACGTATGAAATGCCGAGACGGCTGCGCTCATGGGCGGGCCAGCGGGTGACATCGACGCCGTCCACCACGACCTTGCCGCCCTGGGCACGCAGCAATCCCATGATGGTCTTGAGCAAGGTCGTCTTGCCCATGCCGTTGTGACCGACGATGCCGAGCGCCTCGCCCTCGCGCAGGTTAAGCGAAATGCCGCGAAGCACCGGCACATCGCCGTAGCCGGACCGCAAGTCCGACACTTCGAGCACGACGTCGCTGCCGCGTTCCGCCGCATGGTCCAAATCGTCATCTTCTATGACCGTCGTGCCGTTGCCGTTGTCGCTCATCGCGCCCGGCTCCCGAGATAGACTTCGCGCACCCGCGCGTCGGTCAGGACTTTGTCGGGAAAGCCCTCCATCAGGATCGCACCCTGATGGAAGACCGTGATGCGGCCTTCCAGCATGCGCACGAAGTGCATGTCGTGATCGACGACGATCACCGAGGCGGCTTGATTGATGCGCTGAATGATTGCGACCAGGCGTTCGGCTTCCACGTTGGTCAATCCAGCGGCCGGTTCGTCAAGCAGCACCAGCCACGGGCGCTGCGCCAGCACCATGGCGATTTCCACCAATTGGCGCTGGCCATGCGCCAACTCGCCAACATGACGACGCGCCACCGCCTCGATGCCGAGATCGGCCATGGCCTCATCGACCGCCGCCTCCGCGCCGTCATGCCCGTGAATACGGAGCGCCGATAGCCACAAATTCTCGACCACCGTCAATCCGTTCATCACCGACGGCACCTGCGTCTTCACGCCAACGCCGAGGCGCATGATGTGGTGCGTGGTCCAGCCGCTGACGTCCTGACCGCGGATTAGAACGCGCCCGCTTGCGGCGCCGCCGCGAAGCTGGCCGGTCAAGCTCTTGAAGAACGTGCTTTTGCCGGCGCCGTTCGGTCCGATCAGGCAGCGGAGCTCGCGGTCCTGCAACGAAAAACTGACGTTGTTGACGGCCAGCACGCCGCCGAAGCGGACCGACAGATCCTGGGTTTCGACCACTGCTTCGCTCATGTCTCGGCGTCCCGCACCACGACTCCGCGGCGCCGCCGCGTGCCGCGCGCTTGCCGCCGATGCACCTGCGACTGCGCCCAGCGCTGCCGCCAGACTTGGAACGCCGGCGCGAAACCGCGCGGAATGAGCAGCACGACCAGAATGAGGATAGCGCCGGCCACCAGCGAATTGTCGATCAGATGCTGGCCGCCGAGCAAGATCTTGAGCATGCTGAGCACGATCGCGCCGATCATCGGCCCGATCAGCGTTCCAAGGCCGCCGACGATGACCCAGATGATCACCTCCGCCGATTGGCCGAGGCTGAACACGCTCGGCGTCACGATCTCGGCGTAGTTGGCGAATAGGCAGCCGGACAAGCCGGCCATGCCGCCGGAGATCGCGAAAATCGCGGTCTTGCGCGCCGGCACGTTGTAGCCGAGGAGTTCCATGCGCACGTCGTTCTCGCGGATGCCGATCAGAACGCGGCCGAAAGAGCTCGCCAAAATCCAACGCGCCAGCAAATACGCCAGCAGCAGGCACACGATGACCACGTAGTAATAGCTGACGCCGTAGATCTGCGCGCTCGGATCGCCAGGCACGTTCAATGTCGGGAACGCCGGAATGCCATTGAAGCCGCCGAGCCTGGCATTGCCGATACGATAGGCGTCACCGGCGGTGGCGTTCATGAACCGGTTGAAGATCAACGTCACCACCAGCGTCATCACGCCGAGATAGACGTCGCTGATGCGGCCATAGAACATCATTGCGCCCAACACGGCCGCGAGCGCCGCCGGCAGCGCGATGGACAGG
>DASQHM010000226.1:0-13140 GCA_035632095.1 Candidatus Cybelea sp.
ACAGCCCCGGTTGCGGCACTATTGCCTTCCCAATGGGCTCTCAAAGAGTACAGGGGGCCGGTCGGCGCTTCAAGAACCCACCAGTATAGCTGTCAGGCGTCCCTCCCATGCGGTCACCGCGTCTCGCATCTCTTGCTCGTAGGCATGCCGATTATAGATGGCGGCAACCCCGGATATCGTACCCGAGACGTGGTTGAGAAGCTTCTCGACTACGTGCAATGGAGCGTTGAGAGCCGCCAGGTTCGTGGCGAATGTGCGCCGCAGATCATGAAGGGTCCAATCCGCGACCTTGCATGCTTTATCCATCTCGTGCTTCGAATTTGACCAATTGTTGAATGGCACATGCCTCTTGGTCTGTGTGGGGAACAAGAGCCCCGTCTTGGGCAACGGCTCGAGGATCGCAGCTACCATCGAACCGTAAGGAAATGGATGTTCCCGTCCGTTCTTCGTGAGCTCGGGCGGCAGGGTGATCACCTGCTGCTTTGCCTCCACGTACTCCGCTCGCAGACCTGCGATTTCGCCAAGTCGCTGGCCGGTCAGCACCAGCAACTGCACTATGGCCCCATAGGTACCAAGTCTGCCGGCGGCTTTGAACACACAGCGCAGCTCATCGTCGCTCAGTACCCGAGAGCGCGAAGTCGGCTTGGTCGGACGTTGCAGCCCTTCACAGGGGCTATGCCGCAGGTACCCGCGCCTGGTAGCCCATTTGAAAAAAGTTCGAACAGCCGTGAAGGCGTGATTGCACTCGGATGGCTTCGTGAGGAGTGCATCGATGAGGCGAGCGACGTCAGGTGTCGCTATGTCCTGCAGCGACTGACTGCGCAGCTTGGGAAGAAAGTGCCGTCGCAATAGGCGCTCAGTCTCGTACGCGGTGGAGGCTCGGTTATTCGGTTCGCAGTGCGTTTTGACAAACAAATCGAGCGCTGCTTCAAAGGTGATCGTCGAGCCATGCGTCCCAAGCGTGATTTCGGCTAAGATTTCTTTTGCCCTCGCCCTCGCCTGCGAAAGCGAGACGATCGGATAGCGGCCGATGGTGACGCGCTTCCGGTCGTCCCCATACATCACTGTGAACGTTTTCGTGCCGCCGGGGTTCACACGGCAGCCGAATGAGGGCAGCGCGTCATCCCAGTAGGTCACCTGCGTATCGTGTGGCTTGAGGCTCCGAATGCTGATGTCGGTGAGATGCGTCCTTGGCACGCTAGTCTCTCCATAGTCTCACCGAAGTGGCGCGTAGCAGGGTTTTGCTATATGCCGCAGAGTACCACTAAACCGGCAAACAATAACGCTTTTCTGTAAGTTTGGTGCTGATATGAGAAGTGGCAAGAAGGGCGATTTTCTGTTTTTGAGTCTGCCGCGTCTACCAATTCCGCCACAGGGGCGCCCGGTACGAAAGGCACTGGGCAAGGCGGCGGCATCATAACCGAAGCGCCGGTCGGAGCAACCGGCCAAATCCGGCAATTCGGCGCAGTTGCGGCGCTTTGCCAATCGGCCCGCTCGGAGTAGATTTCGATCCATGTCAGGCCTTTCCGAATCGCCCCGTTCCGCGCCCGGCGGAGCGACGTCTGCCGACAGTTTCATCGACCGGCATGCCCCACAAGCGCCGCTCGCCGTGCTGATCGCCAGCGTCGCCACGCTCGGCATTGCGTTGATTTCGCAATACGGATTCGGGCTGCAGCCGTGCATCCTTTGCATCTGGCAGCGTTGGCCCTATGTGGCGACCAGCGTCATAGCGCTGCTGGCGCTCGCTCTGGTGCGCTCGCCGCGCCTGCAAGGCATCCTGGTGATTGCCGCCTGCATCGTGTTTCTGTTTGGCGCCGGGATCGCGGCGTTCCATGTCGGCGTCGAGCAGCATTGGTGGGCGGGTACGGCCGAATGCGTCGGCGGCGGCGGCGCCGATACGGTCGACGCGCTGCGCCAGCAACTGGCTGGCAAGCCCATCGTGCGTTGCGACGAAGCGCAATTCCGTTTCCTCGGCGTAAGCATGGCCGGCTGGAATTTCCTCGCATCGCTCTTTTATGCCATGTCCAGCCTGGTTTTCGGCCACGCCTTGACCCGGCGCGCGGCGTGACGGCGGCGAAACGCACCGGCGAGGGCCGCCAGCCCGGCGATCTCGATCCCCGCCAGATGGTCGAGCGCATGATCCGCGTCGATCACGCCGGCGAATTCGGGGCCAAGCGCATTTACGACGGTCAGCTCGCCGTTCTAGGCCAGAGTGCCGCCGGACCCGAGATCCGCCGCATGGCCGATCAAGAACAGAAGCACCTTGCGGTCTTCCACGAATTGATGGCGCGCCGCCGCGTGCGGCCGACCATGCTGGGTCCGCTTTGGCACGTGGCGGGATTTGCGCTCGGCGCCGGTACCGCGTTGCTAGGGCCGGAGGCGGCCATGGCCTGCACGGAAGCCGTGGAGGAAGTGATCGACGCCCACTATGCGGCCCAATCGGAACGCCTTGGCGACGACGAGGCTGCATTGAAAGCCACGATCGACGAATTCCGCGGCGACGAAATCGCCCATCGCGACGCGGCGCGCGCGGCGGGGGCGGCGGACGCGCCGGCTTACGAGCTTCTCACCGGCGCCATCAAGACCGGCGCGCGCCTTGCCATCTGGCTGTCCGAGCGCATCTGAATTCTCACGGTTTGCGTTCCGGCCGGTCCTTGACCGGGATGACCAGCTTCAGGCCGGACCAGGTTTCGTCCACGGCGCAGACCTTGATGTCCACCAACCCCGCCGGCAGCGCCACGTCGCGCACCACGTTCTCGCTCACGTCGGTCTCGATCTTCGCTGCCTGCTTCGGCCACGACACCCAGATCATGCCGTTCGACGCCAACCTGGAGCGGATCGCCGGCAGCGCCTTGGCCAGCACGGCGCGTTCGCGGACGAAAAGATGCACGTAGTCGAGCGGCGCCTTGGTTTTGCCCGGCACCGCCGATGCGCTCTTGACCGAGGCGAACGAGGCAAAGTCCGGGCGCTTCAGCGCCGGGACAAGCGCGGGCGGCGCGTCGATCAGCAACACGTGTTGCCCGGCCTTGATGCCGAGTTTCGCCGCAAGCGGCTTGCCCGAGTAACCCGCTACGGCCGGCGCGGTTTTCGCCCGCGCCGGCGCGAGGCGCTTAGCGGCCACGCTGCCGCTTGGCGCGCTTTGCCGCCTTGCGCGCCTTGCCGCGTTTCGGCTTGGCGGCTTTCTTGACTTTCTTCGCCGCCTTGCGCTTCGCGGCTTTCGCCGCCTTCGCGGGCTTCGGTTTCTGCAGTGGCGTCGCGACGGACCAGGTATGGCCGAACGGATCCTTCACGCGGCCGAAACGATCGCCCCAGAACATATCCTCGAGCGGCATGTCGACCAAGGCGCCGGCATCGATGGCGCGGGCAAACCACGCGTCGGCGTCATCCACCGACAAATGCAGCACCACTCCGCCCGCCGGCGGCAGCGCGCCGTACTCCGGAAACACGTCGGAGATCATCACGATGGAATCGTCGATGAGGATCTCGGCATGCATGAGGCGCACGCCGTCGTCGGCGGGCATGCGCATCAACTCGACGGCGCCGAAAGCGTTCTTGTAGAAATCGATGGCCGCGTTTGCGCCGACGACGCTCAAATAGGGCGTCACGGTTCGATAGTCCCTTGCCGCAACGCGCGTGGATGGTTTCGCCATGATCGGCCCCCATGCAGTTTCTGATATGAGGGTATTGACGCTATGCCGGTTGCGTCAAAGTCGCAACAGCGTCCGTGGGAGAAAATGCTCGACGGTGGATTACGGTTCTAGTTCCGTATCCCAATACAAAAAGTCGCGCCAGGTTTCGTGCAGGTAGCGCGGCGGGAACCCGCGCCCGTTGTCCTGCAGCTCGTGCACCGTCGGCATGCGCGGCGCATGGCGCGGCACCATGCCGGAGCCGCGCGGCATGCGTCCGCCTTTGGCAAGATTGCACGGCGCGCAGGCGGTAACCACGTTGCTCCACGTGGTCGTGCCGCCGCGCGAACGGGGCACCACGTGATCGAACGTGAGCTCCTCGCGGTCGCCGCAATACTGGCAGGTGAAGCGATCCCTGAGGAACACGTTGAATCGCGTGAACGCCGGGCGGCGCGCCGGCGCGACATATTTCTTCAACGAGATGACGCTCGGCAGCCGCATCTGAAAGCCGGGCGAGCGGACAACGCGATCGTATTCGGAAAGAATGTTGACCCGGTCGAGGAAGACCGCCTTCACCGCCTCCTGCCAGGGCCAAAGAGACAGCGGGAAGTAACTGAGCGGCCGGAAATCGGCGTTCAGGACCAGAGCCGGACAATTCTCGGGCGACATGGCCAAAGTCGTCGCAACCTCACTACACCAAAACTATCGATCCACAGCCCGATTCTGGCGGCAACCGCCGGAAAAGGCCAGCAAAATCTACCATATGCGGTGTGACGCCTTTGCTACGCCACATGATGTAGCTAATTTACCGTCAAGCACTAGGGAGCGCGCCGGAAGTTATCCGCAAGGAACGCGCCGGCGATCATCAAGCCGTCCTCGCCGATGGAATGGCCGATGCCCCGGCTGACATGCCATTGCACCGCGACTTCGTTGGCGCCGAGCCCCTCGACCGCGCCGAGCATGGCTTCGATGGGCACCAGGTCGTCCGCATCGCCGTGGATGAGCAGCACGGGCGGGCGTGACACGATCTCGCTCTTCAACTGCTCGCCGCCAACCAGCGCGCCGGAAAAGCCGACGATGCAGCGGCAGGGCCTGGCCCGCCGCAAGCCGACATAGAGCGACATCATGGTGCCCTGGCTGAAACCGACCAGCGCCAGGCTGTCGTCGCTCAATTTGAGCCGCAACAATTCCGCGTCGAGAAATCCGTTCAATTGCTTGGCGGCACTCTCGGCGCCGAAGCGCATGGAGCGATAGATGTCCGCCGCACGGCGGGGATCGCGCCGCATGGCATTCGGATCGTAGTTGCTGAGCGAGAACCACTGATAGCCTTGCGGTGCGCCCGGAATGCGCTCCGGCGCATGGGGCGAAACGAAAGCCGCGTCCGGCAAGAGTCTCTGCCAATAGGGCGCCAGGACGATCAAATCGTTGCCGTCGGCGCCATAGCCATGCAGCAGTACGACAAGCTGCCGCGCCGGCCGGCCGCTGGCCGGCGGCAGGCGCGGTCCGTTCAAGCCGATCGCACCGACCATGATTTAGCCCCGACCTTGCTTTCGACGCTTTACCGTTTTGGCCCGGGAAGAACGCCGCGGCGATGCTTCCGCCTTCGCCTGCTTCGGCCGCTTGGGTTTTTCGAGCATGCCTTGCGCCTTGGCGGCGCGGTAGTAGTGCCAGAGCAGGCGCGCCGCGACGCCGCGATGGGGGCTCCAAGCCTCGGCCAGCTTTCGCATCTTCGTGCCGTCGGGCCGCTTGCGCAGCTTCTTCACGTGCTGCGCGGCGACTTGCAGCGCCAGGTCGTCGGCCGGAAACGTGTCCGAGCGGCCGAGGGCGAACAGCAAGTAGATTTCGGCGGTCCAGCGGCCGACGCCCTTGACTTGGCAGAGCGCGGCAATCGCGGCCTCGTCGTCCATAGCGTGCAGCATGTCCAAATCGAGGCTCCCGCCGACGATGCTTTCGGCCAGGGCAAGCGCGTAGCGCGCCTTGGGCCGGCTCAGGCCCAGCCCCCGCAATGCGTCTTCGTCGAGGGCCAGCAACCCTTGCGGATCGAGCGGCGAGACGCGCGCTTCCAGGCGTTGCCAGATGGCCCCGGCGGACGCGATCGACAATTGCTGAAAGCAAATCGACCGGAGCAGCGTCTGAAAGCCCGGCGGACGCGAACGGTCGGGCAAGGGGCCCGCCACGCGAATGGCCCGCGCCAAATCCTCGTCGGCGCGCGCAAGGGCGCGCAACGCGCGTTTCAGTTCGTTGTTTGCATCGCCATCGGCCATGGCGATGGTCTTAGCAAGTTGCGCCCCATGCCGCCAGTGCCGGTGCTAGGACTTGGGGCGAGCCGCCCGACGGCTGATCAGCCGATCCAGCGATAGACCGCCGGCGCCGCGGCACAACAGGACGAGAAGCATGGCGGCCCATTGAATGTGGGTCGGCCAGGCTTGCGGATAGACGAACACCTCGATGACCGTGGTCATGCCGAGCAGAACGGCCGCCACCGGCCGGGTCGCCAGCCCGAGCAGCAGCAGCACCGGCGAGGTCAGCTCGATCGATGTGGCGATGTAGGCGGCGATTTCCGGCGGCAATACCGGCACCCTGTATTCGTCCTGGAACAGCACGATGGTCGTGTCCCAGCTGGCGATCTTGGTGGTGCCGGAATTCCAGAACACCGTGGCGACCGCAGCCCGCAACGGCAGCGCAAGCAGCGCATAGGGCACCGCATCCAGCCGCCGCAACGTCTCATGCGCCAGGCGAAGAACGCCGCTGGTCGGTTGCGCGCCGGTCACCGTCATCGCCGTGTCTCCCGAACCATCAAGCCCGTCGATCGATTGCCGGCAAGCCGGCGAAGCGTCCCCGGCTCAAATGCTCGGCGAACAGGAGCAGATGTTCGCTCGGCGTGCCGTCGCAGACGAGCGCGGCGAGAGCTGTGCCGCCCATCAGTGCCGCGGTGAACTCGCCCTCCGCAAGATCGAGGGAGCGGAGACGCACGCCATCGCCGGAGCGCTGCACCACAAGCCAATGGGGCGCGGGTTCCATGACGAGTTTCGTCAGCGCGTCTTCGTTGTGGTCGAGACGGGCGCACCAAACGGCCTCGACGGGATAGCGCACGCGGACGAGTTCGACGGCGGGATGGCGCGACAGGCGCATGGATGCCGCCGCATCGTCGCCGAGCGCCACCAAGGCGGCGGCGTCCAGCGCCGGAGCGTCGGCGGCGTTCGCGGCGAGATTGACCGCCCAATCGAGGCGCGCCGCATCCGGCAAGTAGCAAAGCGAGGCGGCCGGCGGAAAATCCGCGAGAAACGCCGCAAATTCCACCCCATATTCGTTCAAGTAGCCGGTTCGCGGCGGGTGTTGGCCGACGAACGCCGCGGCGGCGCCCTCGAAGAATTCCTCGCCGACGAGCCAGGCGACGGTCGGGTAGGCGATGCGCAACGCCGCCGCCGCCACGGAGGCGAACGTGTTCCGGTAGATGCAAAGCCGATCGGCCGCGGCGATGCCGCCCGCGACCAGATGCTCGGCGATGGCGGAGTCGTCGCGCGCCAGCATGCTTCGCGCGAATGCGCGCTCGATTTCATGCAGCGTCGGCACGGGCTTCGCTTCCGCTATGGGAATCGAGAATGCCCTGGGCCGTTGCCGCTTCGCGCTGCAAAACATCGAAGGAAGGCAACGCATTGTCCCATTCGATCAGGACCGGCTTGCGTCCGAAACGATCGATTGCGGCGGCGAAAAGCCGCCAGACCTCGCCGCAGACCGGCGAGCCGTGATCGTCGATGCGGATGGTTACGCCATTGGCCAGCGTGCGGATGGAATGTCCGGCGAGATGGATTTCGCCGATCGCCTCGCCCGGCAGCGCCGCGAGATAGCGCTGCGCGTCCCAGCCGTGGTTGGCGCAGCTGACGAAGATGTTGTTCACGTCGCAGAGAATGCCGCAGCCGGTGCGGCGGGCGACGGCGGCGAGAAACTCCGCCTCGGGAATGGTCGAGTGGCGGTATTGCATATAGCTCGACGGGTTCTCGATCAACGCCCGCCGGCGAACGGCGCCTTGAAAGCGATCCACGTTCCGGCAGACCATGTCGAGCGCCTCTTCGGTCAGCGGCAACGGCAGCAGGTCGGCGAAATAGGTTCCGCCGTACGCGCTCCACGACATGTGCTCGGAAATCAGGCCGGGCTCGATGCGCGCGGCGAGATCGGCGATCCGGCCCAAATGCGTCTGGTCCAGTCCGTCGGCGGAACCGAGCGACAATCCGACACCGTGCAATGAGATCGCACGGTCGCGGCGCACGGACATCAGGGCGCGCAACGGCGCCCCGCCGCCCATGTAGTTTTCCGAATGCACTTCGAACCAAGACACGCATGGCCGCTCGGTCACCACAAATTCATGGTGCGGAAAGCGGAGCCCGATCCCCGCACGCGCGGGGATCGGGTCGAAGCGGGAGGGTGCTTCGTGGGCCGCCATGAAACGAAGTCGGCGCCGACTCAGGTGGACTTCATGCTTCCGCCTTGGATCTTGCTGCACGCGCCGGCGGGCACCAGCACGAACGACTTGGTGTCGCGCGCCTGCGTCGCCTGTCCGGCGCAGGAATGCGCGCCCTCGGCGCAGTCGTTCTTGGCGGCTGCGTTGATGCCGTAGCACTTCTCCAGGTGATCCTTGGCCATCCGGTCCATGGTCATCTTCACCGGATCGTCGGCCGCCCGGGCGCCGACACCCTGCATGGCGAGTGCCAAACCCACGGCGGTGGAAAACGCTGTCGCGGCGAGCAAACGGTTCATGATCGATCCTCTCGATTGTTGGGTGGTTCCTCGGTCTCGCGCTGAGACGCACATGAGAAGGTTCGCCGCCGCGAGGCTCAAGGTTACGCCGGGATCAATGCGGGCGTTCACATCCTGGTGATTTTACCGGTGGCGGAATGGAGAAATAGGCTGCTCGGGACAAGGCGCTCCGAACACCGGGTCGACGATGCGCATGGCGTGGCAAGCAGTTTCGATGGAACCCGCGGAGCCGCCGGCGGCATCGCAGGCGCATACGCTTGCCGAGCGCGCGGCGGACGACTGGTCGAGCTTGATGGCGCGCGCGCAAGACGGCGACAGGCGCGCCTATGCGGCGTTGCTCAAGGGCGTCGTTCCCTACGTTCGCGCGCTGGCGCGACGCCTGGGCTGCGAGACGGACGAGATCGAGGACGCCGTGCAGGACGTCCTGCTGACGGTGCACACGGTCCGCCACACTTATGATCCCGCCCGGCCCTTCGCGCCGTGGCTCGCCGCGATCGCGCGCCATCGGGTGATCGACCGGCAGCGGCGCCGCTTCCGCCGCCTCAGCCGCGAAACGCCGTTCCTCGCCGAACATGAAACCATTTCCGCCGATCCATCGAATAGCCATGAAGACGCCAGCGAGCGCCGGCGGCTCAACGCCGCCATCGCCGCGCTTCCAGCCAACCAGCGGCAGGCCATCGAGATGCTGAAATTGCGGGAGGTTTCGTTGAAGGCGGCGGCGGCGATGTCCGGCCGGTCGGAAACCGCGCTCAAAGTCAGCACGCATCGCGCCATCAAGCGCCTGCGCACGCTGCTGTCGGGGACCTGATCGCGCCATGCCGGCCACGGACGAACTCATCGCCAAATTGTCGGACGGGCTTCTGCCCGTGCGGCGGCTGCACCCGCCGGCGGTTCGCGCCGCGGTCTGGGTGTTGCTCGCCACGGCCGTCGTGGTGCTTTTGGCCGCGGGCCGCGGCTTGCGGGGCGACATCGCGGCGATGCTCGGCGAACCGTCCTACCTGGTTCAGATTGCGGCGGCCTATCTCACCGGCATCGCCGCCACCGTGGCCGCCTTCGAGGTCAGCCTGCCCCACCACGCGCGCGCCTGGAGCCTTTTGCCGGCGCCGTTCCTTGCCCTCTGGCTATCCGGTTTCGTCTTCGGTTGCCTCGGCCATTGGATCGCCATTCCCTTCGGCGCACCGGTCGTTGCAGATAGCGTGAGCTGCCTGGCGACGATCCTGGCGGCGACCGTGCCGCTGGCGCTTGTGCTTTGGATCATGTTGCGGCGTTCGTCGCCGCTTCGCCCCACGCGCACGGCGTTGCTCGGCAGCTTAGGCGTCGCGGGCTTTGCCGATACGGCTCATCTGCTCATCCATCAGGTCGAAGCGTCTTCGTTGGTCCTGGCGATCAATATCGTCCCCGTCCTGGTCATTCTTGCCGTCGGCGCGCTCCTCGGCCGGCGCGGATTGGCCACCGCCGGAATCACTTAAAGCCTCGGCGGATACCGGCTAGCATCGCCGCTCGGAGCGAGGCGAGAGGGGAACGGCATGCCGACGATGAAGGTCCGCGATATCGACATCTACTACGAGACGAAGGGCGCCGGGCCCCGGCTGCTTTGCATCACCGGCACCAACGGCGATCTGCGCCGCAAGCCGAGCGTTCTGGACAGCCTGCTGGCAGAGCGGTTTCAGCTTCTGGCTTACGACCAGCGGGGCCTTGGCCGCACATCCAAGCCGGATCGGCCGTATTCGATGGCCGAGTACGCCGACGATGCCGCCGGATTGATGGATGCGCTCGGCTGGACCAGCGCGCGCGTTTCCGGCATTTCCTTCGGCGGCATGGTGGCGCAGGAATTCGCGCTCAGGCATCCGAAGAAGGTCGAGCGTCTGGCGCTTGCCTGCACTGCTCCCGGAGGCGCCGGCGGAGCAAGCTTTCCGCTGCACACGCTCGGCCATATGAGCGCGGAAGACCGGGCCAGGCTGCTGCTCGGTGTGCAGGACACGCGACGGGGCGAGGCATGGCAAAAGCAGGACCCCGAGCGGGCGAAGGCCGCCGTCGCCGAAATGATGGCGCGGCGCGCACCCGTGGATCCGGGCGACCCGCTCATCGCCATGGGCATGCGCCGCCAGCTCGAAGCGCGCGCGGCGCATGACGTCTACGCGCGCTTGCCGGCGCTCACCGTGCCGGTCGGAATATTTGCCGGCAAGTACGACGCGGTGGCGCCGGAAGCGGCGCAGCACGCCCTGGCGCGGCAGATCAAGGGCGCCACCTTGCGCTTCTTCGACGGCGGCCACCTGTTCCTGATGCAGGATCCGGCCGCGTATCCAGCTGTCGCCGAATTCCTGGCCGCTTGAGATCGCGTTGGCGCTCCACATCGTAACGCGGTTCGCGCCGAGCCCGACCGGATTGCTGCACCTGGGTCACGCCCATTCCGCGCTGTCGGGCTTCGCCGCCGCACGGCAAGCAGGCGGACGTTTTCTGCTGCGCATCGAAGACATCGACACGACGCGCTGCAAACC
Organism: Candidatus Cybelea sp.; assembly: GCA_035632095.1. Taxonomy (GTDB): domain Bacteria; phylum Pseudomonadota; class Alphaproteobacteria; order Ferrovibrionales; family Ferrovibrionaceae; genus DASQHM01. The sequence goes on from DASQHM010000226.1 coordinate 10,880, forward strand.
GGCGTTCGAACAGGCGATCCATGACGACCTCGCCTGGCTCGGCTTGCGCTGGGAGGAACCGGTGCGCCGCCAGTCCGAGCATTTCGACGACTACGCGGAAGCCTTATCGCGCCTTGAAGCGATGGCGCTGATCTATCCCTGCTTCTGCACCCGCAAACGCATCCAAGCGGAGATCGCTGCGAGCCCAAGCGCGCCACATGGCCCCGATGGCCCGGTCTATCCCGGCACCTGCCGGAACTTGAGCGCCGGCGAACGCGCGGAACGGACGGCCGCCGGCGATTCATTCGCACTCCGCATCGACATGGCGCGCGCGACGGACCTGGCGCTTCGGTACGGTTCGCTCGCGTGGCACGACCTTGACCGCGGCGAAGTCGCCGCGACGCCGGAAACGTTCGGCGACGTGGTCCTGGCTCGGAAGGAAACGCCCACCAGCTATCATCTATCCGTCACCGTGGACGATGCGATCCAAGGGGTCACGCTGGTAACGCGCGGCGAAGATCTGTTGGCGGCGACGCACGTGCACCGCTTGCTTCAGGTGCTGCTCGACCTGCCGGTGCCCGCCTATCGCCATCATCGTCTGCTGACCAATTCGGCCGGACGCCGCTTGGCCAAGCGCGACCGCGCCGCCACGTTGCGCGATCTCCGCGCCAAGGGCGCAACGCCGGAGGACGTCCGCGCCTTGGCCGGCTTTCCGGCGCTCCGGCTCTAGCCTAAGGCGGGCCCAATGCCATGACCCGGCTTGCGCGCCACCAAGGCCCAGACGCGGTGGGGCGTAATGACGGGGTCCTCGGGAAATCGCTGGCGCAGCATTTCGGTGAGCGCCGCGTCGAACTGCGCGACGCGTTCGGCAGGCAGGCTCGCAGCGACTCCGGCCGAGGCGCGGATGCGGCCGCGCCAATCCTGATGGCTGTAGGGCACATCCACGTCGAACGAAAATGTCTCGATGCCGGTGAAGCCCGCGAGCGAAGCGTCGGCCGGCCAACGCGGGTACACGCCGGTGCCGCCATAGAACTTCCAATCCGGATTGAACTCGCGGATCAGCGTTTCGGTCGCCGCCGCCACATTGTCGCCGAGCGGCAGCCAGTCGAAATGCGCGATCACCAGCGCGCCGCCCGCAACGAGCAGGCGCATCGCCTCGCGTGCGGCCGCATCGCGCTTGAACCAATGCCAGCATTGTCCCGCGGCCACAACGTCGAAGCTCGCATCGGGCAGTCCGGTCGCCTCGGCGCGGCCTTCGCGATAGTCGACCGTGACGCCGGCCTCGGCGTCGAGCTGCGCCGCCTGCTCCATCAACGCCGTGGATGGATCGAGTCCGGTCACGCGGCAACCTTTGAGCGCGAAGTTGCGGGCGACGGTGCCAGTCCCGGTGCCGAGATCGAGCACGCGATGGCCCGGCAAGCCGACGCGGAAGGTTTGCAAGCGGTCGAACAGCGCCGGCGGAAACCCGGCCCGATGCTTGGCGTAGTCCTTTGCCGTGCGGCCGAAATCGATCGGCATCACGGTTGCTTCTTGGAGCCGTACTGCAGCACCTGCACTTTCTCCAGGGTGACGAGGCCGCTGGTCATCATGGCATCGAGCACCGGCAGGAAAGTGTCGATCTTGTCCTTGGCGTCGACGATCTCGATCACGAACGGCAGATCTTCCGACAACCGCAGAATTTTCGTGGTGTGCAGCCTGCTGGAATGGCCGAAACCCATCGGCCCGCGCAGCACCGTGGCGCCGGCCAGTTGCATTTCGCGCGCTTTCAGCACGATCGCTTCGTACAGCGGCTTGCCGTCGTGGCGGTCGTCCTCGCCGATGAAGATGCGAAGCAGCACGGCATCGCGAGGCACCTGCATCTCAGGCTCCCTTGAGCTGATTGATGCCGACCGCGGCCATGTGCCCGATCCAGACCGCGGCGAGGCAAAGCGCCACGGACCAGCCGATATTGGCGCCCGCCGCGGCCCATTCGCCGTCGCGCACCAGGTTCAGCGTCTGCAGGCTGAACGAGGAGAACGTGGTATAGCCGCCGCAAATGCCGGTCATGACGAACTGCCGTCCCGTGGTGCCGACAAGATAGCGTCCGTCCGGGCCGGTGAGCGTGGCGAAGAAGCCGATGACGAACGAACCGCTCACGTTCACGACGACTGTTCCCCACGGAAACGTCTCGCCGAATTGGCTGCCGACCAGTCCGGAGATCCAATAGCGCAGCACGCCGCCGAGCGCACTGCCGATTGCGATCCAGAAATACATCACTGCGCCGCCCATGACGCGCCCCCCGG
>DASQHM010000227.1:0-4218 GCA_035632095.1 Candidatus Cybelea sp.
TCCGCCGCTGCTGCTCATGGACGAGCCGTTCGGCGCGCTTGACGCCATGACCCGCGATGAAATGAACCTCGAGCTGCTGCGGGTCTGGGGCGAGGGCCGCGAGGGCCGCAAGACCATCCTGTTCGTGACCCACTCGATCCCGGAAGCGGTGTTTCTCGCCGACCGGATCGTGGTGATCACGCCGAGGCCGGGACGCGTGGCGCGGATCGCTTCCGTCGCGCTGCCCCGGCCGCGCACCGTCGAGGTTCGCGCCTCGGTGCCATTCGGTCAGCTTTCGCTCGACATCTACGGCACGCTCACGGGGCGCAGCGCGTCGCGCGCCCACACGCCTTCGGCGGCCCTGCCTGGTCAGTAGCGGCCGGGCCACTAGCAGACGGACCATTGACGGACGCCCATTGACGGCTGGACCGCCGCGCCGGAACATCGCTCGGCAACCGGAGGCGAACATGACCCTCGATGCCAAGCTCAAAGCGACGCTGGAAACCGTTTCCACCGCCACCATCACCACGATCCTGCTGAAGAAGGGCCTGCGGCGAACCTGGATGCGCGGGCCGAAGCCGCTCAAGCCCGATTTGCCGCGCCTGGCCGGCCGCGCCTTCACGCTCCGCTTCGTGCCGGCGCGGGAAGATCTGGCGACGCCGGAATCCTGGTCGTCGCCCAAATCGACCCGCGGCGCCATCGAGGCCATGACGGAAGGCTGCATCGCGGTGGTCGACGCCATGGGCATCGTCGATGCGGGAATCTTCGGCGACATTCTGTGCGCGCGCATGCGGAAGCGCGGCATAGCGGCATTGGTGACCGACGGCGCCGTGCGCGACGCGGCGGGCGTGCTCGGCACCGGGTTGCCGGTCTGGTGCGCAGGCACCGCAGCGCCGCCGTCCGTGGCCGGCCTCACCTTCGTCGGCTGGCAGGAGCCGATCGGCTGCGGCGGCGTCGCCGTCTTTCCGGATGACGTGATCGTTACCGACGGCGACGGCGCGGTTGCCATTCCGGCGGCATTCGTCGATCTAGTCGCGGCCGAAGGCCCGGAACAGGAGCGCCAGGAGGCTTGGATCATGCGCGAGATCGAGGCCGGCAAGAAGTTGCCCGGCCTCTATCCGCCCGACGCGGACACCAAGGCGCGCTATGAAGCGGAGAAGAAGAAGCGCTAACGACTTAGAGGATCAGTTGCGCAAGCCTGTTTGAGCGTGCCGCGGGGCAAATCGATCCCACCCTTCACTTTTCCCACGCAAGAATATCGCGTTGCAGCGCATCGAAGCGCTCGCCGCCGCCTTTGCCCTTGAGCGGGTCCGTCACCGGGCTCGGCATCGCCGCGACCGCCTGCCAATCCTTGGCGTCGAGCGCTTTTTCCGCCGCCGGGAAGAAGCTCGCCTCCTCCATGGCCATGTGCTGGCGCTGCAGCGCCAAGAAGGCTTCCGCGCGATGCACGAAAGCCGCGCGCGAAATCTCCTGGTCCTCGATCACGGCGCGGAGCGCTGTGGCGAAGCTCAGCAGGCTTTCGTTGAGCTTGACATGCGCGGCGCGGAGGTCGCCGACTTCGCCGGCCGCGTTCGCATCGCGCAGGCCGAGGCGGGAGAATATCCTGTCCTCCTTCGGGTGGTGGCAGAGGTCGGGGAAGTCGAGGCAATATTCGACCGCCAACTGCATCAGGTCGTAGTCGGGGTGTTCGCCTCGGGCGAAGGCCCGCACTTGCCGCTCAAGCGCCGCCAGCACGCTGGCGATGTTCGCGTGCTCGTGGCGGAGTTCGTTCAGAATCGCGGTAATCTTGCGCCTCGCCTCGTTTCACGCGTTCGGTTCCTTTGCCGACTCGGCCTCATCGTTCCGCGGCAGCGCCGCGAACAAGGCATGGTTCGGACAGAAGGCATTGGGTTCGTCGCCGGGTGTCCGGCCGTCGAGCCACAATCGGCAGCGGCGCCATTCACGGCATTCCATGCAATCGAGCTCCGCTTCGCGCAGCAACGCCCAGGTCAGCACGCTCTTGGGCGCCGCCAATCCAAGCTTGTCGGTCATGCGCAAGAACAGCCGCATGCGGCCCAGGACGGCGTCGACGATGCGGCGTCGCGGATTCTCCCATACAGTCAGCTCGGCGACCCGCGCTAAGTCAATCAGGCGGCGAAGCAGCCGGTCCGCTTCATGTGCTCCGCGCTCTTCTGTCGCGATCATGGCGTTCCTCCACCTGGAACTCGTTGAACAAAGCATCAGCGGCGGTGCCGGCGCGACATTGATCTAGATCAGTCAAATTGCGCGCCAAAGTGTCGCAGTTCAATCCATGAGGAGGTCCGGTTGGCCCCAAAGAGTAGACCTTTTGCGAACGGCCGCCCGGGTCGGCCCGGCGCCAGCAATGGACGGGCCGGGTTAGGCCGGGTCGGGCGATATGGCGTCCGACACGCGATCCGGCCAAGGTTCGGCGGCCAAGGCATAGGATTGTCCCTGCGGCCAAAACGACGCAGAATCGCGCCAGAAATGGCGGGGATGCATGATCGACACGAAAACCCGGCTCGCATTCGAAGCACAGGTCGCCGGATTTGACGCGCCCGGCCGTCAGGCCGCAGACGCAGTCGAGCGTTCTGCCGCCTGCACCAAGGGAGGGGACTTGGCGCAAGCCGAACGGCTGTGCTCGGCAATGGCGCGCGTTGCCTTCGTGACGCCGGAAGCCACAGTCCTGGTGTATGACGCCTTCGCTCGCGGCTGGCTCGGACGGAATAAGCTGGATTCGGGTGTGCCGTTCGAGCAACCGCGCGCGGCCGACCTGCCTGCCGAGAAGGCGCCTTTGTCGGCGCGGTTCTGGCAATCGTTCTGGGATATCGCCGAGCAGGCCGAAAATCTCTCGGCAGCCGAAATCACATCCCGCATTGCGGCACTGCCCGGCGAATTGCCGGATTCCTTTGGCGCCAGAGCCGAAGTTGTCGCGCGAACCCATCCGGGCGCGGCCGGCGCTGCCGAGCGCGCCGTGCCCGCCCGGTTGAGCCTCGACGCGCTCGCCGCGCAGCCCGCCGGCTCGCTCGGGCACGCGTTGCACCGCCTGATCGTGGATAACCGGTTTGACCTCGAGGTGCTGGACAGGGAAGCGATCGGCCTCGTGCGGCTGCCGCCGGCATTGCGCTACTTGAACACCCGGATTCTCCAGATGCACGACATCTGGCACTTGGTCGGCGGGTATGCGACGACGTCGTTGCATGAGATCGCCATTTCCGCGTTCCAGCTTGCTCAGTTCGGCCACAACTACTCCGCCATGTTCTTGGCCACGGTAGCGACGTCCAGCCGATTCAATCGGCCCGAGGCACTTGGCCTCCTGCTGCAAGTGATGGCGGAAGCCTGGGAGCACGGCCGGACCAGCCCCTCGTTCATGGCCATCGAATGGGAGCGCGAATGGCACCGCACGATCCCCGAGATTCACGCGCGGCATAAAATCGAACCGTTCGCCAGCGTTTTCCCGGCCGACGTCATCGAACAGGCGCGCGCCGCTCGGGCGTAGGATCATTCGAAGCGCGGCGGCCGCGGCCGCCACCCGTCGATTTTCTGCGGCTTCCGCTTTGAGGCTTCTTGAAAGTCCGATAAAGTTTTGGCGCACAGACATCAAAGCTGCGGGACAACGCGGCGAAGGGAGGCAACGTGATCGACGATCCGGATCGGCGTGCATTCATTCTCGGGTTCGTGGCAGCGGCATTCGGCGCGGCGCTGCGGCCTGGAGCGGCGCTTGCGGCCGGCAGCGGCGCGGTACTCGATCAACCCTGGGCGGTCTGGGACAAGAACGACAAGCCGGTGCGCGGCGGCTATCTCCGCGTCGCTGCGGAGCTGTACATCGGCAAGATGAACCCCAATCACTGGCCCGTGCTCGACTGGATCTCCATGGGTTACTTCCACGAGCGCTTGATGCTGACGGACGGCCAGTACAATCCGACGGTACCGTGGCTCGCCGAGCAGGTGAGCTTTGAGGATCCGCAGACGGTGATAATGCGCTTGCGCGACGGCGTCATCTTTCACGACGGTTCGAAATTCGATGCCGCGTCGGTCAAATACCAAATCGACTGGATCCGCGACAGCAAGAACGGTGCGTGGAGCGCAAGCTGGCTGTCGCAGCTTACGACGGTCGAAGTCGTTGACGAGCGCACCTTGCGCTGGAAGTTCAGCGCGCCGTGGGCCAGCTTCGTCGGCGTCATTGCCAACGTGCCGGGCTACGTCATGTCGGCCAAGGCGCTGCAGGCCGATGCGGAAAAA
>DASQHM010000228.1:0-6399 GCA_035632095.1 Candidatus Cybelea sp.
GAATCCCAGATTTTCCGCGTGCCCAGAATGACCAGACCGCGCTTGCGGGCCTCGCGCCGGCAATCCATGTAGGAGTAGCGCACGCGCCGCCATTGATGCGCGTTGCGCTGGCTTTCGATCACCTGGCCGGAATCGTCGAGCTTGGCGCTGCCGAGATAGCTCGGAATATCCAACGTGTACGGAAGCCAATCGAAGCGGAATCCGGCGTCGCCCTCGAGCCTATAGATCAAATCCTTCGCCAGGTAGGCGTAAGGACTCTTGTAGTCGATGTAGACGGTGACGGAGGGCCGCGCTCGCATCAGTGTTCTTCGGCGCCCGGATTTTCGAGGCTGAGTTCGCCCGAATTCATATCGAAACTGAACAGCTCGGCGAACCGGCCCCAGGCGATAATGGCATCCAGCACGCGCTCCGCTTCCTCGGTCGGCAGATAGTCCTCGAGTTCCTCCAGGAACCGCGACTTCGGCGCGCGGTGCTGGCGGCGCTCTTCCAGCACCCGGATGATGCGATTGGCGAGGGGAACGCAGCGCCGCAATTGCTCGGCGAAGATCACTTTGCGCCGGAGCAGACCGGCGTCGACGTACGCATGGCCGGCCTGCGTCAGCGCAACGTCGCCGTCCTTGGTCTGCGCGAAGCCGAGCAGTTCCAGCGCTTCCAGGATCGGGAACAATTCGTCCACGTCGAGCTGCAGGTCGCGGGCGAGGTCCGGCAGGTCGGCACGGCCCTTGAATTCGGGATTGGCCAACGCCTCCATCAGACCGGATATCTTGTTGGCCGAGACGCGCGGCAGCCGCTCGCCGATGCCGGCCGGCGACTTGGGCCCGCCCGGGACGCGTCGGCGCTCGGTCAGGGTGGTGTAGATGCGCTCCACCAAGTCCTGGAACGGCGCCGACTGCCGGTCGCGCGGATGGCGGAGCGGGATGGGAATTTCGGCGGCGATGCGCCCCGGGTTGTTTGAGAACACCAGCACCCGGTCGCAGAACGCAACCGCCTCCTCGATGTTGTGGGTGACGATCACCACTGCATTGGTCGCCGCACGTCCCTCGGTCCACAGGTCGATGAAATCGGTCCGAAGCGTTTCCGCCGTCAGCACGTCCAGCGCCGAGAACGGTTCGTCCATGAGCAACAACGTCGGCGAAACGACCAGCGCCCGGGCAAATCCGACGCGCTGGCGCATGCCGCCGGAAAGCTCCTTCGGGAACGCGCTTTCGTAGCCGTCGAGACCGACCAGGTCGATGGCGGCCAGCGCTTTTTTTTGCCGTTCCGCGCGCGGCACGCCGAGCGCCGACAACCCAAGCTCCACGTTTTCGAGCACCGTAAGCCAGGGGAACAGCGCGAAGGTCTGGAACACCATGGCGATCCCGGGCACCGGGCCCTGAACCGGCCGGCCTTGGAATTCGACCGCGCCGCCTGATTGCGGCTCGAGACCCGAAATGATGCGGAGCAAGGTGGACTTGCCGGAGCCCGAACGGCCGAGCAAGCCGACGATTTCGTGCGGACGCACCGAAAGATTGACGTCATCCAGCACCAGAAGCTGGTCGCCGTCGGCCTTCGGATAGGACTTTCGCACGCCGTGGGTGGCCAAAAGTGCCGCGCCGTTGCCGCCGCTCGCCGCACCCTGTCCGCTTTCGCCTGCCGTAACGCTCATGCCGGTTCTCGCTTGTCGCTGGCCTCAAGTGATGTGGTAGCGCCGTTCGGCCATGGCGTAAAGCGGCCGCCACAAGATGCGATTGAGTACTGTCACATAAAGCGCCATCACCGCAACGCCAAGCGCTATCCGGGCAAAGTCGCCTTGGTTCGTGGCGTTGGCGATGTAGGAACCGAGCCCGCTGGCGACCACGCGCGTCTGGCCCCAGCTCACCACCTCCGCCACCACCGTCGCGTTCCAGGCGCCGCCGGCCGCGGTGATGATGCCGGTGATCAGATATGGAAAAATTCCAGGCAGCATCACCCGCCACCACCAAAGGAAGCCCTTGAGCCGCAGGCTCTGCGCCGCTTGCTTCAGGTCGGCTGGAAACGCCGCCGCACCGGCAATGACGTTGAACAGGATGTACCACTGGGTGCCGAGCACGATCAGGGGGCTAAGCCAGATATCGGGGTTGAGCCGGTAGTCCGTGACCAGGCTGGCGAAGATCGGAAACAACAGATTGGCCGGGAACGCCGCCAGAAACTGCGCCACGGGCTGCACGATCTGCATGACGCGCGGCCGCAGGCCGACCCAAACGCCGATCGGCGCCCAGATCGCGGCGGCGATCAGCACGAGCGCGAAGACGCGCACGCCCGTGAGCAAGCCGAGACCGAAGGCCGTGCGGATCTCGCTCCAGTCGACCGAACTGTGAACGAAGCGCGCGATGGCGAGAAAGCCGAGCACCGCGGCGATGATCCAAAGCGGTTCCCAGACGCGGCCGACAATCTGGGCCAGACGGCTGGGTGCGCGTTGAAGTTCGCGCGCCCTATGCACGACGCGGAGCCCGGCGGTCAGCGCTTCGAGGCCGCGGCCGAGCATGCCCGCGGCGGCGCGCATCAGCCGCGCGCGGCGCACGACGTTCAAGACCCAGGATTGCGCCACCTTGAGGTCGGGCGAAAGTTCGGCCTTGTATCGCTCCGACCAGGCCACCAGCGGGCGGAAAATCACCACGTCGTAGACGACGATCACGAACAGCATGGCCAGCACCGCATAGAACACGCCGCGCAGGCTGCTTTCGGCCGTGGCCAGCGCGATGTAGGAGCCGATGCCGGGCAGGTTCACATCGTGGCCGGCGACGCTGATCGCCTCCGCCGCGACGATGAAGAACCAGCCGCCCGACATGGACATCATGGCGTTCCACACCAAGCCTGGCACGGCGAACGGCACTTCGAGACGCCAAAATCGCTGCCAGGCGGTGAGCTGGAACGACCGCGCGGCTTCGGTCAATTCTTCCGGCACGGTCTTCAGCGACTGAAACAGGCTGAACGTCATGTTCCAGGCTTGGCTGGTGAAAAGCGCGAAGATCGCTGAAAGTTCGTAACCCAGTTGCCGATTGGGGAAGGCCGCGGCCAGCGCCGTCACGGCGACGGATACGTAGCCCAGGATCGGCACCGATTGCAGGATGTCGAGCACCGGCACCATGAGCCGCTCCGCGCGGCGGCTCTTTGCCGCAAGCGTGGCATAGCCGAAGGTGAACAGAAGCGACACGCCGAGCGCCAGGAACATGCGCGAAACGGTGCGGAACGCGTAATAGGGAAGCTCCGCCGGATCGAGGGTGATCGGCGTCGGACCGCTGGGTCCAAGCGGCTTGGCGAGTTCGCCGAATTCGGACGCGAGGGTGACCAGCAGGCCGAAGACCACCAGCGCGGCAATCACGTCCCAGCGGGTGGGACGCAGCTCCCGCGGCCGGTATGACGGCTCGATGACCGTCGTCACTCGCTCTGGCGCCATGGCGCAAGGTCCGGCAAGGGGCGCTCCGGAATGCTCCATAATTCCGGCCGGCGCCGCGATGAATCGGATTGTCTCGGCTGGCCCGTGCCCGCCTCAGGTCCCCAAGCGGAAACGTGCCGCGAGCGGTGTATCACAGCCTTACGGGACAATGCCACCGCGGAATGCTGACAGGGTGCTCATGCTGAGCCTGTCGAAGCATGAGGCCATCGACGGTCGGCAAGACGACAAATAACCGCAGAGGGCGCGGAGAACGCAGAGGAACGTCGAATGGGATTATCCACTCCGCGAACCTCCGCGGTCCTCCGCGATCTCCGCGGTAAAAATGCCACTGTGGAATGCTAACAGTGTCCTCATCCCGAGCTTGTCGAAGCATGAGGCCGTCGGCGGTCAGCAAGAAGACAAATAACCGTAGAGGGCGCGGAGAACGCAGGGGAGCGTGGAATGGGACGACCCGCTCCGCGGTCCTCCGCGATCTCCGCGGTCAATTTGCCGCTTGTCGGCTGACTTTCAGAATAGTCGAATCGTGACACCGGCGTGGGCGACGGGCGGTCCGCCGGTCACGCTCATGCCGACGCCGGCGCTGTAGATGAGGTTGCCGCCGTTGTTCAGATAGTTGAACGACAGGCCGAGCGCCGCGTCGCCGCGGTAGACGCCGGTGCCGATCGTTATGCCGCCGCTGCCGGGGACGGGGAAGTTGGCCGGCTGCTCCAGCGCGGCGACGGCGGCGATGCCGCGGTTGGCGTCCTTCTGCACGTGGTCGATGCGCGTGTTGACGCCAGTGATCGCGCTGCCGAGCGTGGCGCTGAAAGCGTTGGCCTGTTGATTGAGCTGGCTGACGTTCGCCGCGTCAGTCGCGTTCACGCCCGCCGTGACGTTGGTGATGGTGCGGGTGGCGCCCGCCGTGCCGACCGAGACGCTGTTGGCTTGGCTCGCGACCGAGCCGTTGCCGAGCGCGACGCTGTTGTTCGCGGTCGCCTGGGCATTGGAGCCGAGCGCCGTACTCGCCGTGGCGGTCGCCTTGCTGTCGTGACCGTAGGCCGAGGAATAGCTCGCCGATGCCGTGCTGTTGGCGCCGACGGCCACCGCCTTCGAGCCGCTCGCCACGGCCGTGTCGCCGCCGGCGAAGCTCGACCCGCCGGATGCCTTGGCCGAGGTGCCGATGGCGGTGTCGTTGGTGTTGCTCGCGCCCGAACCGCTGCCGATGGCGGTGCTGGAGGCGCCGCCAGCCGCCGCGAGTTCGCCAAATGCCATGCCGGAATTGCCTGCCGCCGTGGCGCCGCCGCCGATGGCAGCGGAGTTTGAGCCGCCGATAGCGGTGCCGGTGCCGTCCTGGCCGGCTTGGGCGCCGATGGCGATGGCGCCGCTCGCCACGCCAGTGTTGCCGCCGGCATGGTCGCCGATGGCGATGCTGCTGCCGCCGAGCGCTACTGCGTGGTCGCCGGCGGCGAGACTGGATCCGCCGGCGGCGCTCGCGTTGTTGCCCGCAGCGAATGACGAGCTGCCGAACGCATGGGCAGCCGTGCCGATCGCCCCTGCGTCGGCGCCGCCAGCGGTGGCAAGATTGCCGATGGCCGTGGACCGGACGCCGCTGGTGGTGAAGCCGCCGCCGTTCTGGCCGGCATTGTGGCCGATAGCGATGGCGTCAGTGTTGATTCCGATGGACCCGCCGGTGGAGTTGCCGATGGCGATGCTGGAGTCGCCGCTTGCCCTGGCGTTGCTGCCGACCGCCGTCGCGTTGCCGATCGGCCCCGTCTTCAAGACGGTGTTGCCGGGCTGGCCCGCATTGGCGGAGTTGCCGATGGCCGTGCTGTTGCCGCCCGTGGCAAAGGCTTGAAAGCCGTAGGCGGAATTGTTCGTCGTGTCCACCGGTCCACCGAAGGTCGAGGCGTCGGAGCCGGCGAACGACTGCTGCCCGAACGCCGTGTCGTTGCCGCCGTTGGCGGTGCCGCCGCCACTACTTTGATCGCCGCTCGCCGCAAGAGCCTGAGGCGCAACGCCAGCGAGCAGTATCGCGAATGCCAATCCGCTGGCGCAGGCCAGCAACGTAGTCTTGAGACGCATGAAATCTCCCCCGATCGCAAAGGACGCTCCGCCCAGGCAAGCGGCCGAGCGACTCGATCAGGTTGTAGGTGTAATCAAATCAACACGCAATCTGTACGATGTATATAAAGACTGACCTAGCGCAATTGGATAGGCGGAAGATCGCCGCCGCGTCACCAGTAATAGGGATAGTGCCGCCAATAGGGCGGACCGTAATACGGCGGGTAGCACCAAGGATCGTAGCGATACCAGCAGGGCCCATAATAAGGCCCGTAGTTGTAGGTCGGCCCATACCCGTTTGAGGTGTCTACGATCGACTGCGCGAGCGAGACATTGTTGATGCTCGACCAAACGCCGTCGGCACCGCGACAGGCCGTGTCATAGGCGACGACGGTGCGTCCGCCGACCGTCGCGGTCTGCTGCAACGAGCGGCACGGCGTGCCGTCGTTCTGCGTATAGGTCTTGACCGGCGTCACGGTGCCGCGATGGCCGTTGGCGCCGTTCTCCCAGTTGGCGCTTTCGCCGACCTTGCCCTTCTCCAGCACCTCTTGCGAGGTCTGGTTGATAAGGCCGAGGTCGCCTGCGTCGAGCAGCTGTCCGACCGTCACGGTGTCGCCGGCGCAGGATGACAATGCCAGCGGCAGCGCCGCGAAGACCGCGCCCATGAGCAATTTGCGAGCGGATGTCATGGCATCTAGATGTGCCCACAATGCGGCATTTTCCAGGCGGCGGCGAAAGCCGGATCAGCGTCTCCGCTTGGCTTTGGATGTGGGTTCTGCGCGCAACGGATCGTCCGGCCATGGATGCTTCGGGTAACGGCCGCGAAGCTCGGCCCGCACCGCGGCATAGGAGCCGCGCCAGAAACCAGGCAAATCCCTGGTGACCTGCACCGGCCGGTTGGCGGGCGACAGCAAGCGGAGGGTCAAAGGTTCGCGTCCGCCGCC
>DASQHM010000229.1:0-12397 GCA_035632095.1 Candidatus Cybelea sp.
GCCCCGACGATGCCGAGCGGCCTCGAAGGTGCCGCAAGAAATCCTCACAATACCTTGAAAGCAGGAGCTTTTTGGGATCGCCCAGGGCGTGCTATGCTGCCGCCGTACTCTCGATCATGCAAAGTCGCCCATGAACCGAACCCGCACTGCCGCTGCGACGCCGCCGGTCTGGAAATCGCCCGAGGGCAAGCCGCTGACCTGCTATGAAAAGATCAAGGTGCTGAACGAGAACATCGCCGAGATCGAACAACTTGCCGGCGACGCGTTGGAGGACGGGGTGCTTATGGGCTGCGACGAGCGGCAGGTACGCCGCGTGCTGCACGATCTGGTGGATCGGCTCAAGGTCAAGTTCCGTTGAGCATGCGGCACGCCTACACGGAGGCGTGAACACCCACCCGCAGCAAATATGCTGTGATTGCCGACACACAACTCATAACGGATTCCACGACAACGGGATCAACGGCGGGGGAAACATGGCGCAGCAACAGGCATCACCGAAGCTCTTCATTCCAGGTCTAGGCGGCCTTTACGAAAGCTCGGCACCCTACATATACCCGGCGCTGCGAGTCATTGTCGGCGCGATCCTGGTGGCGCACGGCTATCCCAAGGTGTTCTATCTCGGAATTTCCGGAGTGACCGCCTACCTGCACAACGGCCATGTCGAGCCCGCTCTCCTCGTCGCCTATCTCATCACGGCGGTGGAGTTCTTTGGCGGCATCTGCATCGCAATCGGATTGTTCACCCGGTTCTGGGCCGCCGGCGCCGCAATCGAATTCGCCTATATCGTCTTCGTCTTCAAATGGGCGAAGGGATATTACGGCTATGCCGGCGGCTTCGAGCTCGAACTGTTGATGGGCCTCTTGACCTTCGCCATTTCGCTCCGCGGCAGCGGGCGATTGTCCGTCGATCGCGCCATCGGGCACGAACTCTGAGGTCGGAGCGATGACGGGTGCGTCCGAGAGTTCGAAGCTACTGTTTCCGGCGCTGCTGCCGTTCTACGAGGGGGCGGCGCCGTACGTCTATCCCATGGTGCGTTTCTTCGCCGGCGCAATGCTGGTGCCGCACGGCGCGCAAAAGCTGTTCGGCTGGTTCGGCGGCGCCGGGATCGACAAAACCATCGCCATATTCGAAAAACTCGGGTTCAACAGCACCTTGGCGTGGCTGGTCGCGATCGTCGAATTCTTCGGCGGCATCTGCATTGCGCTGGGTTTCCTGACGCGGTTCTGGGCCGCGGCGGCGGCGATCGAGTTCGCGGTTATCGCCTTCTACGTCCTACCCCCGCGCGGGTACTATGCTATGGAGGTCGCGTTGATATGGGGCATCGTCTTGTTCGCGATTTCGCTGCGCGGCGGCGGCAAGTGGTCGCTCGACCGCGGCACCGGCCGCGAACTCTAGGAAATCCATAAACCGGCGCCTACTTCTGCCGTTGGTACTTGTTCGGCAGCAGGTCGGTGACCGGGACCCGAACCGACTCTCCGTCGGCCGGCACGATCACCTCGCACGCCGGCGCGAAGTCGCTCAGCAGCTCCCGGCAGATGCCGCAGGGCGACACGACCTGAAGCTCCTGCATGGCCTCGCGGGGACGCGGGTGGCGTACCGATACGATGCAGGTGATGTCGCGTTCGCCTTCCGACAGAGCCTTGCCGATGGCGACGGCCTCGGCGCAAACCGAGGCGCGGCCGACATAGGTGTCCAGGTGCACGGCGGTGAAGATTCGGCCCGACTGGGTGCGGACGGCCGCGCCGATGTGGTGCCGGTTCTCCTGGTAAAGCCTGCTGATCACGTCCTTCGCGGCGGCAATCAGCTGTTGATCTGCGGGCGTGAGTTTGTGTTTTCGCATTGCGACCTCACGCCAGCCGGCGCAGCGCGCCGTCGAGGCGCTCGAGGGTCGCCTTCGCTTCTTCCAGGCGCTCGCGGTTTTCCTCGATCACCTCTTCCGGCGCCTTGGCCACGAAGCCAGGATTGGCGAGCTTGGCTTCGATCTTGCTCGCCTCGCCCGCCAATTTATCGCGCTCTCGCTTGAGCCGCTCACGCTCGCGGCCGATATCGATGACGGTGGCGAGCGGCAGGACAATGGTTGCCTCGTCGTGCACGACCTGCACCGAACCATCGGGTATGCCGCCTTCCGTGTGCACGGACTCAAGCCGCGCCAGGCGAACGATTGCGTCGCGGTGGGCGTCGAGACGACGCCTGCTTTCGCGGTTCGCGTCCAGCAACCGCATCTCGATCTTGGCCGCGGCCGGCACGTTCATTTCCGCCCGAACCGTGCGTATGGCGGCAATGAGCCGTACGAGCCAGTCGAGCTCGGATGCGGCCTCGCGGTCGATGGGCAGGCCTGCGAATTCCGGCCATTGCGCCAGGATCAGCGGCCCGTCGCGCCGCTCGGCGAAGGTCTGCCAAAGTTCCTCGGTCACGAACGGCATGAACGGGTGCAGCAGCTTCAAGATCTGCTCAAGCGCCCAAGCG
Organism: Candidatus Cybelea sp.; assembly: GCA_035632095.1. Taxonomy (GTDB): domain Bacteria; phylum Pseudomonadota; class Alphaproteobacteria; order Ferrovibrionales; family Ferrovibrionaceae; genus DASQHM01. The sequence continues at coordinate 2,467 of DASQHM010000229.1, forward strand.
GCCGTCGCCCGGGTTTCTTCCTTCGCCAATTCGTCGTGACCGGCGAGGAGCGGCTTGATGAATTCGAGATACCAATCGCAGTAGGTATTCCAGACGAACTGGTAGGCCGCGCCGGCCGCTTCGTTGAACTTGAACGCGTCGAATGCCTCGGTCACCCGCGCCGCCGCCGACGCCACTTCTCCCACCAGCCAGCGATTGACCTGTTCGCGGCAGGCGCCGGGATCGAAATCGCGTTTCGGCAGGCACACATTCATCTCGCAAAAGCGCGCGGCGTTCCAAAGCTTCGTGGCGAAGTTGCGATAGCCCTCGACCCGGTTCTCCGAGAGCTTGATGTCGCGGCCCTGGGCGGCCATGGCCGCCAGCGAGAAGCGCAAGGCATCGGCGCCGAACTTGTCGATGAGCTGCAACGGATCCATGGCGTTGCCTTTGCTCTTCGACATCTTCTGGCCCTTCTCGTCGCGGACCAGGGCGTGGATGTAGACCGTGCGGAACGGCACTTCGCCCATGAAATGCAGGCCCATCATCATCATGCGGGCCACCCAGAAAAAGATGATGTCGAAGCCGGTGACCAGTACGTCGGTCGGGTAGTAGCGGGCGAGCTCCGGCGTCTTCTCCGGCCAGCCGAGCGTCGAGAACGGCCACAGCGCCGAGGAGAACCAGGTGTCGAGCACGTCTTCATCGCGCCTCAGGGGCACGTCGCGGCCGTAGTGGACTTTGGCCGCGTCTTGTGCCGCCTCCTCGGTCATCTCGACAAAGATGCGCCCGTCAGGCGCGTACCAAGCCGGTATCTGGTGGCCCCACCAAAGCTGCCGGGAAATGGTCCACGGCTGGATGTTGCGCATCCACTCGAAGTAGGTCTTTTCCCATTGCTTCGGCACGAAGCGCGTCTCGCCGCGCTCGACCGCCGCAATGGCGGGGCCCGCCAGCTTCTTGGCATCCACGTACCATTGGTCCGAGAGCCGCGGCTCGATGGCGACCTGGGAACGATCGCCGTGCGGAACCACATGCGTGTGCGGTTCGATCTTCTCCACCAGACCGCGCGCCTCGAGCTCGGCCACGACCAGTTTGCGCGCATCGTACCGGTCGAGTCCGCGAAACGGCTCCGGCACGTTTTCGTTCATGTGCGCGTTTTCGTTCATCACCTCGATCATCGGCAGACCGTGCCGCCGGCCGACTTCGAAATCGTTGAAGTCGTGGGCCGGGGTGATCTTCACCGCGCCGGAGCCCTGCTCAGGGTCGGCGTACGGATCGGCGACGATCGGAATGCGCCGGTTCACCAGCGGCAATACGGCGTGCTTGCCCACCAGGTGCCTGTAGCGCGGATCGTCGGGATGCACGGCGACGGCGGTATCGCCGAGCATGGTTTCGGGCCGCGTGGTCGCCACAACAATGAACTGATCCACCGCGCCTTCGATCGGATAGCGGAAGTGCCAGAGGTGGCCCTTGACTTCGCGCTGCTCGACTTCAAGGTCCGAAATGCCCGTGTGCAGTTTCGGATCCCAATTCACCAGCCGCTTGTCGCGATAGATCAAGCCTTGCTTGTAAAGATCGACGAAAACCTTGCGGACCGCGCGCGACAGGCCGTCGTCCATTGTGAACCGCTCGCGCGCCCAGTCGCAGGATGCGCCGAGGCGGCGCAACTGCTGCGTGATGGTGTCGCCCGACTGCTCCTTCCAATGCCAGACCCGCGCAACGAAGGCCTCGCGCGTCATGTCACGGCGCTTCTTGCCCTCGGCCTCCAGCTGACGCTCCACCACCATCTGCGTGGCGATTCCGGCGTGATCGGTGCCCGGCTGCCACAAAACGTCGCGCCCGCGCATGCGTTCGAAACGGATCAACGCATCTTGCAACGCGGTGTTGAGCGCATGACCCATGTGCAGGCTGCCGGTGACGTTCGGCGGCGGGATGACAATCGTATAGGGTTTGGAATTGCGCTGGACGCCGGCGGAAAACGCGCCGCTCTTTTCCCATTCCGCGTATAGCCGCGCCTCGACCTCGGCTGGCCGATAGGTCTTGCTCAACATCGCGGGTAGTTCCTTACATTCGCGGCGCCAGGACTGCGGCGATCAGCGCCGCGAGCTGTCCTCGGCCCGGCCGGCCAGTTTGGCGACTTCGCGTTCCACGATGCGCTGCACCAGTCCGGGCAAGTTTGCGTCCAGCCACTGCTTCAGCATCGGCCGAAGCATCTCCTTCACCAGCTCTTCGATGGTGCGCTGGCCGCTGCCGAGCGGTACGCCGCGCGACGAGCTCACCGCGCCGGCAAGACCTGCGAACGATTGCGAGGCCGCACTGGCGGTGTTGGCCGAAAGTAGTTCGTTGTTTTCCATGCGAGGCTCCGGCCGGGGTTCAGGGCGAGGCTCTTCCCGAGGCTCGACCTTTGGCGGCGGCGACGGGGATGGCTGCGCGAGCTCAGCCTTGGTGACATCCACCACCGAGCCGTCGTCCGTGACCATTTGAGTGAGTTCGAGTACGTCCTCCGCGGGACGGGAGGAAGGCATAGGCGGCGGAGGCGGCGGCGGCGGTGCAGGTTCGGGCCGTGCGGTCGGAACGGCTTGCAGTCGCGGGGCCGGTGCCGGCGGAGGCGCTGCCGGTGCCACCGCATTCGACACATCCTCGCTGTCTTCGGAAATGATGCGCCGGATGGAGGCAAGGATTTCCTCCATGGTCGGTTCTTGCTGGGATTTCGAATCGCTCATGCGTCAGCCTCTCGCCGCGATCCGCCTAAGTCCCACGTCGGTTGGCCCTTCGGCGGAGGCAGCCGACCATACGGCAGCGGCTGTGGAAAATCCAGCGCCCGCCAGCCGGAAGCAGCCGGAGAACAGCCGAAAATCCGATCACTCGCCCGAGGGCGTGGTGCCGATAAGCTGGTCGCGCACGTTCTTGTAGTGCACCGTCGGGTCGTACTGCTTGACCGGCAGGTTCAGGTTCTGCGCGGTCAATTCGCCGATGGCCTGCTTCAGCGTATAGGCCGCGACGAATTCGTCGTGCTGAGCCGTGACCAGTCCGACTTGCGCTTGCAGGCGGACCTGCTCGGCTGAAAGCACGTCGAGCGTGGTCGACGTGCCGACCTGCGCTTGCTGGATCATGCCATCGAGGGTGATTTCGGCGGCCCGCACTTGCTCGCGGCGCGATATAATCTGCGCGCGTGCCGTCTGCAGCGCGTTCCACGCCTGCGTCACCGACTGGCGCACCTGGTCGCGCGTCAGCGCGATCTGCAGCTTGCGCTGGCTGGCGATGTCCTTCTTCTGGCGCACGGCGGCGTATTCGGCGCCGGACTGGTAGAGCGGCACCGTGACCTTGGCGAGCACCTGCGCGGTCTTCAGGATGAGTTCCTTGGTGGTCTGATCCTCGGCGCGGATCAGATCGCCCTCGATGGACAAGGTCGGCAGCAGGGCACCGAAGGCGGTGTCGATATCGTAGCGTGAGGATTCTTCGGTGAAGTTCGCGCTCTGCAGATCGGGGTTGTTCTTGTAAGACGTCTCGATCGCCACATCCTCGGACGGCGGCAGCTCGGGCACGCCTTTCGGCTGCTCCAGCCTTTCCGGCGACTTGCCGATGACCCGAAGATAGGTCGTGCGGCTGTTGACCAGATTGCCTTCCGCCGCGACCCGGTCGGCATTGGCGCCCTTCAGCGCCGCCTCCGATTGCGCCACGTCGGTGCGCGTCAATTCGCCGACGCGGAATCGGTCCTGCGCCGCCTCGAGCTGCTTGCGCAATACCTCTTCGTTGCTGCGATTGAGTTCGACAATCGCCGCGTTGAGCAGCACATCCATATAGGCCGTCACGGCCTGCAGCAAAACCTGTTGCTCGATGGACGAAAGCTGCGCGCGGCCGGCCTTGTCCAGCGCCTCGGCCGATTGAATCTGGGACTCGATGCGGCCGCCGAGATAAACCGGCTGCGTGACCGTGAGTTCCTCGATGTTCGGATTGAGGTATTGCAGGCTCGGCGTGGCGAAGCCGGGTATCGTGTTGTGCGACTGGCGCGCCCGGCCGTAGTTGCCGTTGAACGCGACCGTGGGCCGCCAGCCAGCGGCCGCCTGGCTTACGCTTTCGTCGGTGGCGCGCTGCTGCGCCCGCTGCGCACCGATTGTCGGGCTCGTCGAATAGGCCGTAACAAGCGCGTCTTCCAAAGTCTCCGCATGGACGGAGGCCGGCAAGGCGACGCCGATCAACAGCGCGGCCAGGGCGGCGGGAGATGCGGTTCGGACTTTCATTACGCTTTTCCTTGTTTTCGTCTCACTCGATCATGCCAGGGAAATCCGGCGATGTGCAAAGCACGCTGTACGCTCAAAACACGAATCGCGCCGGCGTTCGAAAGCCCGGAAGCAGCGGTGTGGCGGCATCGAAAAGCACGCGCTCGGCAACGATGCCATCGGGCGCGCCGATAAGGACCGCCTTGCCGACGCCGGACCGGCGCACGACCGTCGCGATACGGCCGTCGGGTCCGAGCTGGCGCAAGAGCGCATCCGGCACGAACTCCACCGCCCCCTCGATCAGGATCGCATCATAGGGTGCGCCGGCGGCGTGGCCCGCCTCAAGCGGGCCTTCGACGACTTTCGCTTGCCGGCAGCCAAGTGCCAGCAAGTTGCCGCGCGCGGTTCGCGCCAAACTTCCATCGGATTCCAACGCCGTCACATCGCCGGCAAGATGCGCGATCGTGGCGGCGCCGTATCCGCTGCCGGCGCCGACAACCAAGACCTTGTCCGACGGCTGCAAGGCCAGCGCCTGCACGAGACGCGCGAGCACCATCGGCTCCATCATGTAGCGGCCCTGCGAGAGCGGGAGATTTTCGTCGAGATAGGCGTTGCCGGCCGCAAGCGGCGGCACGAATAGTTCGCGCGGCACCGCCGCCATGGCGGCGATCACGCCAGCATCGTTGACCTTGTTGGGGCGCAACTGGCTTTCGACCATGTTGCGGCGCGCGGCGGCGTTGTCGATCGTCGGAGCAGGTGTCGGCATCGTGCGATTCGGCAATCCGGATAGTACGTCGTGTATATAGATGAACCGCCGCGTTCCGACAACGAAACAAGCGTTTGCGCCGGCCCATTGCCGCCATATTGGGTGCCGGGCACCGTAAAGCGACGGTAAACGCGGCCGCTGGCCCGCGTCCGGCCGAGCCTCCCCGCACCGCCTCGAACCGAACGCCGTCCTGCGCTATTGGCCGCCGCAGGTTATCGAGCCTCGACCCATGGTCACATCACGAATCGTGCATGTGACATGATAGCAACTATTACCAACATATATTTGGTATAAAGACCTATTCTAATAATTGCGCTAATGCGCGCTATCTCCCTATTTTCGATCCGTTAGCGCCGTTCGTTGAGGCGCCGCGCGGGCGGCTGGTCGCCCAATCGACTTTCGCAGGGGGACGCCGCAATGAACTCGACTCTCAGGACCAAACTGCTCGGCGGCGTCGCGGCCGTCTCGCTCATCACCTTGGTCGGCGCGCAAGATGCCTCGGCTCAGACGGCCAAGCCCGGCTCGTTCAGCATGTTCGTGCAGGGCGGCTACGACTTCGGCGGTTCGAGCACCAACGACCTGGTGTTCGCCGAAGGCATCCGCCTCGATCGAAACAATACCGCCGGCGTCATCGGTGCTTCCCAGCCGGTCGGCAGCGGCACCGGCTCGCATCCCTTCACCGTCTCGCCGAACCATGGCTTGAGCGGCCGCGTCGGCGGCGCCTACCAGATCAACGACCGCTGGAGCATACGCGGCAGCTACACCGGCTTGCGCGCCTCCAAGCGCGGCAATTCCGGGGCGTTGAAGACGCAGAACGGCAATGCGGGCGTGTTCACCGTGCTCGGCAACGGCACCACGGACACCGGAAGTGTTACCAGCAGCTTCGCCGCCACGGTGAAAACCCGCATCCGCGCCGACGTGGTGGATCTGCAGGCCGGCTACGACGTGGGCCTCGGCGGCACCGTGAATGCGACCGTGCTCGGCGGCATCCGCTTCGGCGAATTCAACCAGAACACCGACGTGACGCTGCTTCAGAGCAATTTAACTACGCCGCAAGCATTTCAGCACCGGAGTTCGACATTCTTCGGCGTGGGCCCGACGCTCGGCGCGCAAGTGACCGCGCCTATCGGCGGCGGTTTCGGCGTCGAAGGCGGCGTGCTCGGCGGCTTACTCCGCGGTCACCAAACCACAAAGACCGACGGCCAATTCGCCAACGACGGAGACCCGCTCCAGCAGCAGCGCTTCAAGGACGATCACTGGGCCGAGACGGCAAATGCCGAGGCGGCGCTGACCTTCATATTGCCGGTGGGCAGCGGCGCGGTGCAGATCGCCGCCGGCTATGAAGCCATGTGGTTCCTCGGCGTGCGCGATACGCGAAACGGCATCTCCGTCACCAATAGCACCTTTGGCTCGCACCATGACGACCTGTTCTTCCACGGGCCCTTCGTGCGCGTCGGCGGCACATTCTAACGCAAGGACAACATCATGCGCTCACGGATCAAGGCGCGCCTGCTCGGCGGCGCGGCTGCGGTGGCGCTGCTCGCTTTGGTCGGGACCAACGATGCGTCCGCGCAGAGCGCCAAGCCCGGCTCGTTCGGCATGTTCGTGCAGGGCGGCTACAACTTCGGCGGCGCGCGCACCAACGACTTGGTGTTCGCCGAAGGCGCCACACAACAGTCACGCGGCAGCTCCGCACCGGTCGGTAGCGGCACCGGCTCGCACCCGTTCACCGTCTCGCCGAACCATGGCTTGAGCGGCCGCGTCGGACTTGGCTACCAGATCAACGACCGCTGGAGCGTGCGCGGCAGCTACACCGGCCTGCGCGCCTCCAAGCGCGGCAATACCGGGACCCATCCAACGCAGAACGGCAACGCCGGCGTGTTCACCGTGCTCGGCAACGGCACCACGGGTTCTGGCAGCGTCGTCAGCGGTTTCGCAGCCGCGGTCAAGACGCGCGTCCGCGCCGACGTGGTGGATCTGCAAGCCGGCTACGACGTGGGCCTCGGCAATCTGGGCCAAGCGACGCTGCTCGGCGGCGTGCGTTTCGGCCGGTTCACTCAGACGACGGACGTCACCCTCTTCACCTCCGACGGCGCTCCAACGGCGTTCAATCACCGCAAGTCGCGCTTTCGCGGGGCGGGGCCAACGCTCGGCGCGCAGGTGGCCGCCCCCATCGGCAGCGGCTTCGGCGTCGAGGGCGGCGTGCTCGGCGGCCTGCTCCGCGGCAAACAGACCACCAAAACCGATGGCCAGGCCGATGGAGATCCGCTCCGCTCGCAGCGCTTTAGCGACAATCACTGGGCCAAGACCGTGAACGCGGAGGCGGCGCTCACCTTCACGCTGCCGGTGGGCAGCGCCGCCGTGCAGGTCGCTGCGGGTTATGAGGCCATGTGGTTCCTCGGCGTGCGCGATACGCGCAACGGCATCTCGATCACCAACAGCACCTTCGGCTCGCACCACGACGATCTGTTCTTCCACGGGCCGTTCGCCCGCGCCGGTGTGACCTTCTAACGCAAGGACACAACCATGCATTCGCGAGTCAAGGCGCGTTTGCTCGCCGGCGTGGCCGCCGTCGCGTTGGCGACGCTGGTGCATGCCAAGGACGCGACGGCCGACGGCTTGCCCGACGAATACCGGTTCGGCGCGGCGAAACCCGGCCAGTGGAGTGTCACGCTGCAAGGCGGCTACAACTTCGGCGGCGCGCGCACCAACGATCTTACTTTCGCCGAAGCATTCACAGGTACGTCGGCATCGAGCGCGACGCCCTTCGGCGCCAGCCTGAAGCGCGGCTGGAACGGCCGGCTCGGCGCCGCCTACCAATTCACCGACCGCTGGAGCGGGAAGTTCCTCTACACCGGCCTGCGCGCCCACGGACGCGGCGCGACGCCGCGCAGCTTGAGCCATACCACCAATACCAATGGCACCACTAACACGTTCGGGAACGTGAACACGGTGCTCGGCGCGCGCACGGCGAACGGCGGGCTTGTCACCGGCACTGGCGCCGTGGTCAAGACGCGACTCCGTGCCGACCTGTTCGATTTCCAGGCGGGCTACGACGTCGGCCTCGGCCCCCAAATGGGCGCCACCTTACTCGGTGGCCTGCGCATCGCCCGCTTCGATCAGCACACCGACGTTTCCATTTTCGGCGAGGAAGGCGAAACAGACACGAGCCTTGCTACGCGCAACTCGCGCTTCTTCGGCGTCGGCCCGACGCTCGGCGCCAAGGTCGCTATGGCCTTAGGGAGCACGGGGCCGACTAGCGGCTTCGGCATCGAGGGCGGCGTGCTCGGCGGCCTGCTGTATGGCACGCAGACCACGACCATACGCCATCAGTTTGGCGATGGTACGCCCGACGAAAGACTGCTCGACCAACAGGTGGACAAACGCCATCTCGCGGAATCGGTCGAGGCGGACGCGGCGCTGACCTATGCCTTCGGCCTCGGCGCCAGCACCGTGCAGGTGGCCGCCGGCTACGAGTTCATGTGGTTCGCGGGCGTGCGCGACACGCGGAACGGCGCCTCGATCACCAACAGCACCTTCGGCAGCCATCACGACGACCTGTTCTTTCACGGGCCGTTCCTGCGGCTGACCGGGAACTTCTGAGGGCGGCGGCGCCGGGTCCGCACGGACCGCGACCCCTACCCTTGACCCATTGACGCGGCCCGCCTATACAGCCCCCTCGGAGTGCAATACCCCCGGCGGCCAGGTGGCGGAGTGGCGACGCAGCGGACTGCAAATCCGCGCACACGAGTTCGATTCTCGTCCTGGCCTCCACCGATTTTTCCTTGGATTTCTGCGGATTTCAGCGCTTCGGCAGATACCCAAAACCAGCCGAAGCGTGTTGCAACGCCTTACCACTCGAACCCCGCAGATTTCTTAGCATTCCCGCAAATTCCCGAATGTTCCGTGCAACACGCATGCAACACGTTTCATCTCGTAGTTCGGGTGATGTTCTCGCGCGGCCTCGTGGTAGAATTCCTTCATGTTCGCGTTCAACTTCAATTCCATTTCGAGCGGCAGCAGTACTTGCCCAACGGTCGGCGACTTTGCTTTCGGCACGCTCACTGCGGCCATCGTCGTCGGGCTTGTTGGCGCTCCGATGGTCGCCGCAGCCGCCAGCCTCTCGCGTCGCCCCTGCCCTGCGATCGCGCATCGATGCGTGGAATTGGCGGGGTACATCGTCCAGGAGATGGACCACGGGCCACACAACGACACCCCGGACAGTTCGTCGACGCGGGACACCACGACCACCGTGTCGTCCGGCTTCGGTAGCGGCGCCGCTAGTGGTGGCGGTGTTGTGGCTTCGCCTCCCACAGCCGGACTGCCACCACCGTTACAGGCCAACGTGATGGACCTGCCGGCGGCCGTGTGGAGCCAGCCGAGGCAACACCTAGCGTTCAATGAAGGCATGCCGGCGGTCCTGATGCAGCTCGCCGGGCCGACATGATGAGCCTGGCGATCGCTGCCGCAACTCGCGCGCCCCTGGCCCGACGCCGCGTCGTTCGGCTGACCTTGTTCGCGTCGATCCTTGTCCTGGCGGCCACGTCGCCGATGTGGGGCCTACAGAAGGGTCTTTGGACGAAGATCGGCGCCGGCCTCCTGACTGGGGTCGTTCTTGGGGGAGACGCTGCCGAAGTTTATCCCCCGCCTCGCGGCACCGAGTGCGAGCAACGGCAGGATTGCATCGGGCCGCCTGATCGCGACATAGCGAACAACACGCATGATCCGAGCGAAACGCCGCCCTGGGCGCCAGATGGGGACAGGCCAGCGTTAACCGAGACAATTACGCCGCCCACAGTTCCACTATTCGAGCCGGGCGCAACGCCGAAGCGCTAGCGCGTTACCCGGTCAAGCCTGCTTCCAATTGCGGATTTTGAGAATCATCCCTTCGTCCAAGACGGCCGGCTCGCGGCATCCAGTCCTGGCTATAAGGGCCAAATAGTGCTTGTCGGATTGCCCGTGCTCGTATTTA
>DASQHM010000230.1:0-4209 GCA_035632095.1 Candidatus Cybelea sp.
GTGATCGGCTACGCCATCGATGCCCGGAGCCGGCGCTTTCCCGCCGAGATTCCTTTTGTCTACAAGCCGCATGTCGACGCAGGCGAGACCTACCGCTGGGATGAGATCGCCAAGTCCGGGATGAAGGACTACAACCTGCTCGATTTGAGCATCTGACTTCGCCGCGCGCCGTGATCCGGCCAGCCATTGCAACCGATTGTCAGGCCGTCGAGCAAATCGTGCGCGCGGCGTATACGAAGTACATTGAGCGCATGGGAATGCCGCCCGGCCCCATGCTGGATGATTACGCCGAGCGCATTGGGGCCAGATGCGTCTGGGTGCTGATCGAGGGAAGCTCGATTGCCGGCGTCCTGGTCTTGCTGCCGCAGGCCGACCACATGCTGCTCGACAACGTGGCGGTCGATCCGGCATGCCAGGGCAAAGGCATCGGCCGGAAGCTCATCGATTTCGCGGAACGGGAAGCGCGACACTGCGGATATAGCGAGATCCGCCTATACACGCATCAGACCATGCACGAGAACATCGCGCTCTATCCGCGGCTCGGCTATGAGGAAACCGGCCGCGGCGAGCAAGCCGGCTATCGGCGCGTGTTCTATCGAAAGCGCCTGTGACGCGTGGCAGTCAGACCTTGACCTCGAAGCCGAGGTCGATGTCGCTGGCGGCGCGGCCGCCGCGCACTCCCCAATTCTCCGCCGGGATTTCAACAAGCACGATTTTGATGTCCATCGCGGGCACGCCAAAGGGCTCCAGATTGCGGACGATCGCTTGATAGAGCTTCCGTTTCGCCTCCAGCGACCGGCCTGCAAACATCGCGATTTCTATGCGCGTGAACCTTTCCCCGCGCGCCGGCGGAACGACGAAATCCTCTCTCGCGTGCGTTACGATGCGGAGGACTTTGTCGTCCGCGGGAATCTTGATCGCCTCGACCAGCGCGGAGTGGACGGCGTCCAGGAATTGCGGCTTTCGCGCCCCGAGCCAATCGCCCCTAACCTCAACCAAGACGTCGGGCATTCCGATCTCCCCGCATATGGATGCGCGAACCTGCATGGTGCCATCGCCGGCCGGCCGGCGGCAACCCGCGTGACAGGCTTGGCTCGCGCTTCGCGCGCGATCACAATGCGGCTTTGGAAGCGCGAGGGCAAATGACGATCTACGCATTTGAACAATTCCAGCCGGAACTCCCCGAAGCTGGGCGCTATTGGGTGGCCCCCGGCGCGCATGTCGTCGGCAAGGTCAGGCTGGGACTTGACGTCGGGATCTGGTTCGGTGCGGTGGTGCGCGGCGACAACGACATGATCGACATCGGCGAGAGCACCAACATCCAGGAGGGTGCGATGCTGCATGCCGATCCGGGGTTCCCGCTGACCATCGGCCCCTATTGCACCGTCGGGCACCATGCGATCCTGCACGGTTGCACCATCGGCGCCGGCAGCCTGGTCGGCATGGGGGCGACGGTCCTCAACGGCGCCCGGATCGGCGCCAATTGCCTCATCGGCGCCCGCGCGCTGATCACCGAGAACAAGGCCTTCCCAGACAATTCGCTCATTGTCGGCGCCCCGGCCAAGGAGGCACGGCCGCTCAGTCCCGAGGCGCTGGAGAAGATCAAGCGCGAAACGCTGGCCTATGTCGCGAAGTGGCGCCGGTTTGCGGCGGGTATGCGCCCCGTCGGTTCATAGTCGAAATGGCGGCTTGGACGATCCCGAGGCGACGCCGGGCGACCGAATGAGGAGCGCGGCGGACGCCGATCCGGCCAGGGCGAGGCCTGCGGCCAGCGACATGACAAGCCGGATGCTGCCGGCGAGCGAATCCTTGATGACAGCCTTGGCGGCTGCTCGTTCGGTCTCCGAGGCAAGGTCGGACCTCACCTCGACGACAAATTTGCTGCGCGCGCTCTCAACGACTTCCCGAACTTGCGGCGAAATCCTCGCACCGGCGAGACGCCGGTCGAGACCGCGGTCGAATGCACCGAGAGCTACAGCGCCGAGCACCGCGACCGCCAGCACATTGGCAAGGGCCGCCGCGGCATTGTTGACGCCCGACGCAATGCCGATGCGCGCCTCCGGCACCACGTTGATGACAAAGGTCGTCAGCGGCGCCACGGTGACCGCCATGCCGAAGCCGAGCGCAACGATCGGCACGAAAAACGCAATCCAATACGACGCATCCGCCGCTGGCAATGCCAACAAGCCGAACCCGAGTGCCGCGATGGCCGGGCCGGCGATGAGCGGCAACCTAGCGCCGAAGCGATCGAGCAGACCTCCGGACCAGCGCGACAACGCGCCCATGATGACGGTGAAGGGCAAGAACGCCGTCCCCGCCAGCGCCGCCGAATACCCGTGAACCTGGATCAGATCGAAGGGCAGAAACAGGAACGCCCCGGCGAGCGCGGCGTAGAGCAGCAAGGTCAGTAGGTTGATGCCGCTGAAGCCGAGCGACTTGAACAAGTCGAGCGGCATCATGGGCGAGCGGCTGCGCGCCTCCTGCCATGCAAACGCAGCCAAGATCAAAACGCCGAATACGAGCGGTCCGGCGACTCTTGCATCCTCCCAGCCATAGCTTGGCGCGGCAATCAGGCCAAAGATGGCGCTGCCAAGCCCCGCGAATGCCAAAATGGCCCCCGGCCAATCGAGCGTCGCCGGCGCCTTCGGGTCGCGGCTCTCCGAGACGTGCCGGACCGCGATGAATATGGTCGGCACCGCAAGGAAAGGATTGATCAGAAAAATCCAGCGCCACGTGGTGTGATCGACAATCAAGCCGCCGAGCACCGGCCCGACGGCCGCCGCAATCGCGGAACAGGCCGCCCAGGTTCCAATGGCCTTGCCGCGCTCGTTCTCGCCGAAGCTTGCGCCGATCAGGGCAAGCGCGCAGGGAACCAGAAGCGCCGAACCAAAGCCCTGCACCGCCCGCGCCGCAATCAGCTGGCCGATGCTCGGCGCGAGGCCGCACCACAGGGACGATGCGGCGAACACGCCCATGCCAAGGACGAAGACGCGACGGCGGCCGAAGCGGTCCCCGGCCGTGCCGCCGATCAAGAGCAGCGCCGCGAAGCAGACCGTGTAGGCGTTGACCAGCCACTGGATCACCGCGACCGGCGCGCGAAGGTCGGTCTCGATGGCCGGCAAAGCGATGTTGACCACGGATTCGTCGATGTAGGCGATGCTGGACGCCAGCACGGTGACGACGAGAACCCAGAACTTTTCCCGGCTGCTGCATTCGGCTGCCGCCCGGACCGAGCGGATCGCCGCTTCATCGCAAGGTCCCGGTTTCAGGTTTGTCACCGACTTAGTCCCGCACGTTGCGTCGCCAACACTTCTCGATGCCGCGCCAACTTGCCCTGCACGATGCCACACAAGCAAGGTAGCCGCGGGCGCCGCAGATGGCGGGTCCGGTTTTGACCGGAAATCATTGTTTGCTATAGTCCAAAACGTGGCGCGATGCTCATAGCCCGGTCTTCGGGAGCTTCGGAGCCTGCCCTTGGACACAGCGTTGTTCGTGACATACGACCCCTTGATGGTCGCGGCGTCGGTCGTTGTCGCCATCATGGCGTCATTTACCGGTCTCCGGCTGGCAAGCGGGCTGCGGTCCTTGGAGCCGGGGCGCCGGAAACTGCAAATAGCCAAGGCGGCGCTGACCCTTGGCGGCGGCATCTGGTCGATGCATTTCGTCGCGATGCTCGCACTTCGCCTACAGGTCGCCATCGGCTACGACGCGCTGCACACGCTCGGTTCCGCGCTCATCGCGATCCTGATTACCGGCCTCGGACTGTCCTTGATGTTCGTCGGGGAAAGGACGCTCGCCCGCACCGTCATGGCTGGCACGCTGACCGGCCTTGGCATCGTCTGCATGCATTACTTCGGCATGAGCGCCATCACGGGCAGCTGCCAGGTGAGCTATGTCCCGGCGGGCTTCGCGATTTCCACCACCATCGCGATCCTGTTCTCGATCTGCGCGCTGAGGCTCGCATATGGCCGCCGCACGCTGGTGCAACTTTCGTTGGGCGCCGCCGTGCTCGGCGTGACGATTTCCGGGATGCATTACTCCGCCATGGCCTTCACGCGCTTTTTCGAAACGGCCAACACCGCGCAACTGGCGGCGCCGGTCATCCAGGACGGGTATTTGGCGTTGATCGTGGCCTTGGCCGCATTCGTGGTGTGCGGTTTGTTCCTTTTGACCGCCTTGCCGCTTGAGGCAACCCGGCAATCAAGCTCG
>DASQHM010000231.1:0-14944 GCA_035632095.1 Candidatus Cybelea sp.
AAGGTCGCCGGCCTGGAGCGTTGCGGCATCTCGGTAAGCGAGCGCGTACCCCACGCGTTCCCCGCCAACAATCACAACGAAGCCTATCTCGCGACCAAGAAGAAGAAATCCGGGCACTATCTCTGAGCGTGTCGACCGGCAGAAAATGCCGGGCCAGATTTCGGGACGATTGCGCGAGGGGGTCCCGGCCTTTGATTCTTCACCGCAATTGTTGGCGCAAGCCTTGCTTGGTAAATCGGCGGAAGGTAATCGCCGATGCCCGATCCGACGCAGCAACCCGATTTCTCGTCCACGCCCTATGCGCCCCGCAATTGGGCGGCAGCCGGTCCGCGCACGCCGCAAGCCGGTTTTGCTTCAGGCATGAATCTGGCCGATGCGGCCGATACGCCTTCGGCGGATTTCACGTTCAAGGACGTGCTCGACAGCCTCAATCCGCTGCAGCATCTCCCCGTGGTGTCCTGGATCTACCGCCAGGTCAGCGGCGAGGAGATTTCGCCCCAAGCGCATATCGTCGGCGATACGTTGTTCGGCGGGATCGCCGGCCTGTTCAGCGGCATGGCCAACGCCGTGTTGCAGAACGCCACGGGCAAGGACATCGGCCAGCAGGTCATCGCGCTGTTCAGCGGCGGGGGCGACAAGCCGACGGCGGTGGCGGCGGCAGCGTCCGGCGGCGCTTCACCGGCCGGCGCATCGACGAGTTCCCCGGCCCAAGCGACGACGACGCAGGCCGCGGGCACGCCTGACCCGGAAGCGCTGGCCGCCATTGCGCCCGCCGCCGGTCCCTCGGCCGCGGCAACCACGGCGCCCATTGCATCGAATTCGCCGCCGGCGGAGTCGCTGCAATCGGCCACGCTCACCAGCGCGCCGGATGCCATAGCTCCGGTCGTGACGGCGCCGTCCCGCACGTCGGTCGCGAACAAACCGGCCGTCGCCTTGCGAGGCGCCGCGCCCGGCACGAGCCCGAGCGGACTTTCGCTCGCCGACTACCGCGCCAATCCCGTGCCGCTCGCGGCCACCGCTCCGCCCGCGCGCGTCAATGCCAGCTATCAGCAGGCACTGGATCTGGCCCGCAAGCTGCAGTCGTATTACCAGCAGACCCCCACGTCGGATTCGCCCGGCGGTCCTTGAGGCCGGCGTCACCGGGTCGTTTGACTCGACCCGGCCATGCTTTAGCCTCCTCCCATGTCCATCGTCGTGAGCGGCAACGGCCGGCTGACCTGCGAGGGCCGCAGTTATCGTTGCGCGCTCGGCCGCGCCGGTGTGACGTTCGACAAACGCGAAGGCGACGGCGCGACGCCGATCGGGACATTTCCTTTGCGCCGCGTGCTCTTTCGCGCCGATCGCTTGGCCCGCCCGCCGACCCGATTGCCGGCGGAACCCATCGCGCCGGACGACGGCTGGTGCGACGATCCGTCCGATTTGCGCCACTACAACGCTCAAGTCCGGCTGCCGCATCCGAGCCGTTGCGAGCGCCTGTGGCGGGGCGACGGCGTCTACGATGTGATCGTGGTGCTCGGACACAACGACGATCCGCCCGTGCCGGGCCTCGGCAGCGCCATCTTCCTGCACGTGGCGCGCGCAGATTATCGGCCGACGGAAGGCTGCGTCGCCCTGGCGCTGACCGATCTGCTCGACGTGCTCCGCCGCGTCGACGACGCGACGACGCTGACCGTGGGCAGCTAGCCGCGCGCGCCGAAGATGGCGGTGCCGACGCGTACATGCGTCGCGCCGAAGGCCACCGCGATCTCGTAGTCGGCGCTCATGCCCATGCTGAGAATTGCGAGGTTGTTGCGCTTCGCGATCTTGGCCAGAAGCGCGAAATGGGGCGACGGTTCCTGGTCGACCGGCGGAATGCACATCAATCCGACGACCGGCAGGCCGAGCTCGTCCCGGCATAGTTTGATGAAGGCATCGGCGTCGCGCGGCGCGACGCCCGCCTTCTGCGCCTCCTCGCCGGTGTTCACCTGCACGTAGCAGAGCGGCCGCTTGCCTGATGCCGCCATGTCGCGCGCCAAAGTCTGCGCCAGCTTCGGCCGGTCGACCGTCTCGATGACGTCGAACAGGCGCAGCGCATCGCGCACCTTGTTGGTCTGAAGCGGGCCGATCAGGTGCAGCTCGATGTCGGGAACAGCCGCGCGAAGTACCGGCCATTTGGCGGCGGCTTCCTGTACGCGGTTTTCGCCGAACATACGCTGGCCGGCATCGATGGCTTCGCGGATGCGCTCCGGGCCATGGGTCTTGCTGACCGCGACCAGATGCACCGACGTCGGGTCGCGCGCCGCGTCTTTCGCCGCCGCCGCAATGCGCGCCCGCACCGTTGCCAGGCCGTCAGCGACACTTTGCGTTGGTCGCTGCGGCCCCGATTGCTGCGAATCTGCGGTCATGGCAAGGTCGCCCTCATGCGCGGCGCAAAACATGAAAACGGGCCGACCCTATCAGAGGCGGCGCGCCGGCTCAAAGCACGGCGGAAACGGCGCCTGCCGGCGCTGTGGTTGATGACCGACGAACGGCGCCTGCCCGATCCCGTGCCTGCGATCCGGCGCCTGCCGCGCGGCAGCGGCGTGATCTTCCGCAACTACGGCGATGCGTCGCGCCGCGCGCTGGCGGCAGTGATCGCGCCGATCTGCCGGGAACGGCGGATCATGCTGCTCGTTGCCGGCGATGCCGTGCTGGCCGCCGCCGTGCGCGCCGATGGCGTGCATTGGCCGGAAGCCTCGATGCGGCGCCCGCGCCGGAGAATGCGGCCGCGATGGATCGTGAGCGTCGCCGCCCATTCGCTGCCCGCGATCCGGCGCGCCCGCGGGGCCGATCAGGTGCTGCTGTCTCCCGTTTTCGCCACCGCCAGTCATCCCGGCGCCGAACCGCTCGGCACGCTGCGGTTCGCCGCCCTATGCCGGCGGAGCGGCGTGCCCGTGGTGGCTCTCGGCGGCATCGATGATGGCAGCGCGCAGCGGCTGCGCCCGGCGTCCCACGCAGGTTTCGCCGCCATCGGCGCACTGGCCTGACGAATCAGGCTATTTGCCGAACGCGAAATTCCGCTCGATGTAGGACAGCATCGAGTCGACGCATTGCTCGACGGTTTCCGTGCCGGTGTCGACCACGAGCTGCGGCTGCTCCGGCGGCTCATAGGGCGCACTGATGCCGGTGAACTCGGCGATTTCGCCGGCGCGAGCGCGGCGGTAGAGGCCTTTCGGATCGCGGCGTTCGCAGACCGCAAGATCGGCCCGCACATAGATTTCGTGGAACCGGTCCTTGGCGGCGGCGCGCGCCCGCTCGCGGTCGGAACGATAGGGCGAGATGAACGCGCTGAGCACGATGAAGCCGGCGCGCGAAAACAATGCCGCCACCTCGCCGACGCGGCGGATGTTTTCCGCCCGCTCTTCCGGCGAGAAACCGAGATCGGCGTTCAGGCCGAAGCGCAGATTGTCGCCGTCCAGCACGTAGACCTGATAGCCCTTGTCGAACAGGCGCCGCTCGACCTCGACCGCAAGCGTGGACTTGCCGGCCCCCGAGAGACCGGTGAGCCAGAGCACGCCGCCTACGTGGCCGTTGCGCCGTCCGCGCTCGTCGATGCCGACCCGGTGTTCGACCCGGCGCACGTTGGTGGCGCGCGCAGTGAGGAGCCCGCGCTGATCGGCATAGCCCTGCATGGAGACGATGCCGCCGCCGGCGATGTCGTAGCCGTCGATCAGCACGAAGCGCCCCGTGCGCGGCAGCGCGTCGTGGGCATCGAGCGCCAGCATGGCACGCGAGCGCAACACCACCTCAGCCACCGCGTTGCGGTCCACCTGCTCGGCGCGCGCGCTCGACAGATCGCCCGTGTCGATCACGCGCTCGATCGACTGCACCGTCACCGGTGCTTCGCTGGTATGCAGCTTCAATTTCAGGGTTTGGCCGAGCCGCAACGGCTGGCGCCCCAGCCAGAACAGGCGGGCGCGGAACACATCCGTTTCCACCGGCGGCCGCTCCATGTGGCTTGCCAGCGTTCCGCGCTCGACGAAAAGCTGCTCGTCGAGGGTGATGCCGACCGATTGCCCGGCTTCCGCCTCGCGCGGCGCCACGCTCGCGTTCCAGGCTTCGATGCTGGCGACGCGCGCGGAGCGGTTGACCGGCGAAAACAGCAGCCGGTCGCCGACGCTCAACCTGCCGCTTTCGATGCGGCCGACCAGGATACGGCGCTCGTCGAATTTATAGACGTCCTGGATCGGCAGCCGCAGCGGCTGGCCGGCCGCCGAAACGGCGGGACGGAACCGATCGATCGCCTCCACCAGCGTCGGACCATCGTACCAGGCCAGCCGCGCCGTGCGGCGCACGATGCCGTCGCCGTCGCGCGCCACCACCGGCACCACGGCCGCAGGCTCGATGTGGAGCTGCTTGAGATAGGCGCGCACCTCGTGCTCGAGCGCGCGGAACCGCGCTTCGTCCGCGCCGACCAGATCCATCTTGTTGATCGCCACCGCGACCTGGCCGAGGCCGAGCAGGTGCAACAGATATCCGTGCCGGCGCGATTGCTCGGCAACACCTTCCTGCGCATCGATCACCAGCACCGCCGCGTCGGCCTGGGCCGCGCCGGTCACCATGTTCTTCAGGAACTCCTTGTGGCCCGGCGCATCGATGATGACCGTGTCGCGGCGCGGCGTGCGGAACCAGATTTGCGTCGTGTCGATGGTGATGCCCTGGTCGCGCTCGGCCTGCAGCGCGTCGAGCACGAAGGCCCATTCGAACGGCATGCCGCGCCGCTCGCTCATGGTGCGGATCGCCTCGGCCTTGCCGGGCGGCAGCGAATCGGTGTCGTTCAGCAGGCGCCCGACCAAGGTGGACTTGCCATGATCCACGTGGCCGACCACGACCAGTTTCAGCGTCTCGCGCGCGCTATCCGCCATCGCGACTCACATGTATCCGTCGGCCCGCAGGCGCTCGAACGCGTCTTCGGATTCGTGGTCCATGACGCGGCCGGCGCGCTCTTCGCTGCGGGTGCGCTCGAGCTCGGCGATGATTTCGTCGACGCTCGATGCGTTGCTGTCGATCGGCAGCGTGATGCCTTCTTCGCCGAGGGAGCGGTAGCGCTTGCCGCTTCGGGCGAAGTAGAGCGGCACCACGGGAATGCTTTCGCGCCGGATGTAGCGCCAGATGTCGACTTCGGTCCAATGCAACAGCGGATGGACGCGCAAGTGCGTGCCCGGCGGCCAGTCGGTCTTGAACTGGTCCCAGAACTCAGGCGGCTGGTCGCGGAAGTCCCATTGGCCGGCGGCGCCGCGCGGAGAGAACACGCGCTCTTTCGCCCGCGTCGCCTGCTCGTCGCGGCGGATGCCGGCGATGATGCCGGTGAAGCCGTATTTCGCCAGCGCCGCCTTCAGGCCCTCGGTCTTGCGCGCGGCGAAGCGGGATGCCGGCGGCAGCGAGGCATCGGATTGCTCGATGGGCGGGCAGAGATCGGCGATCAGCTTCAAGCCCCACTCGGCCGCGTAGCGGTCGCGGAAGGCATAGGTCTCGGGAAACTCCTTGCCCGTGTCGAGATGGATCACGGGAAACGGCACGCGGCCGAAGAAGGCCTTGCGCGCCAGCCAGACCATGACGTTCGAATCCTTGCCGATCGACCACAGCATGGCGAGCTTGTCGATGCGGTTGAAGGCTTCGCGCAGGATATAGACGCTCTGGCTCTCGAGCGCGTCGAGGGGGGTCATGGGCTACCAACCTGGCCCGAGAATCGGGGCCGAAATCGGCCCGACAACAGCCGGTCCCCGCCGGTTTGTCAACGGTTTGAAACGAGCCCTCGGGACGTCGATACTTTCAGTGAACCCACCTCACCCGCTCGCTCCGCTCGCACCCTCTCCCCCCGAAGGGCGGAGACGGTCCCACGCGATTTCCCTCTCCGCCGTGGCGGGGGAGAGGGAGGGGCCCGGCGCGTCAGCGACGGGAGGGTGAGGTGGCGATTCCGCAGCGCCGATGGCACTCAGAACTTGAAGGCATTGGTCAGGTCGTTGGCCTTGGCGTCGCGCTCGCCGAGCGGCTTCAGCCCGTAGCGCAGCTCGATGAAGCGCAGGATCGAGGTTGTGTCGTATTCGGTGTGGTCCACGTAACCCTTCTTGGCGAAGGGGGAGACAATCAGGGTCGGCACGTGCGTGCCCGGACCCCATTTGTCCTTCTTGGGCGGAACCACGTGATCCCAATAGCCGCCGTTCTCATCCGACGTGATGATCACCGCCACGTCCTTCCACAGAGCGCTCTTGCGGAGCTGTTGCAGCAGGCCGGCCACGTGCTTGTCGCCGGCAATCACCTCGGCATAACCCGGATGCTGATTGAGTTCGCCGATCGGCTTATAGAACACCACCGAGGGCAGCTTGCCCGCCTTGATCCCGGCGAACATCTCGTTCGCGTCTTTCAGGTGCTCGGCCCGGCCGGGCGTGCCGTCGCCGTATTTACGGAAGAAGGCGAAGACCTGATGATGGAACTGAAAGTTCTTCCCCGGATTGCCGGCGAGCGCGTCGTTCCAGCCGCCGGAGTACCAGGCCCAACTCACGCCCTTTTCCGACAGCCGGTCGCCGATGGTCGGCATGTCCTGCGGCGGGACCAGGCGCTCGGCGGGCGCAGATTTCGGATGGGGCGCGTAGACCGTGAAGGCGGTGTTGACCGCGAAACCGTCGGGCGTCACCACCCCGTCCTTGACCATGTTTCCCGACGCATCGAGCTCGGCCACCATTTCCTTCGGCGCGTTCGGAAACGTCGGCGTGCAGGCGCAGACGAACCAGAAATGATTGAGGAACGATCCGCCGAAGGCGGCGTGATAGAAATTGTCGGCGAGCGTATAGCGGCGCGCCCATTGCCAGAGCTGCATCTTACGCCCGTCGTAGTAGCCCATGGATAGGCCGGCGGCGTCGGAAATGGCGGCGAACTTGTCCATCTTTCCGCCGTCGATCTGCGCCTGCTCCTGATAATAGCGATGCACCAGATCGCCGGTCATCTTGTCGATGGCGACGTATTTGCCGATGTCGAACGGCTTGTTGGGCAGATCGGCCGGGAAATGCGGATCGGGCGCCGGCGGTTTCAGGGTGGTGTCGACCGGCTGCGGCAGGTGCTCGTAGGTCTTGCCGTTCTTGTCCACTTGAGTCGACGTCGCGCCTGCGTTCTGCAAGCCATTGGCGCCCGGAAACAGGCCGTAAAGATTGTCGAAACTGCGGTTCTCCAGATAGATCACCACGATATGCTTGATCCGGGTCATGCCCTTCGGCGGCGCGCCCTGCATTTCCTGTGCGGCCGCCGGCCCGATCGCCAATGCTGCGGAAGCCAGCAAGCCCAATCCGATTGCCGCCGACAGAACCGTGTGCCTCATCGCCCGTTCCCTTTTTGCCTTCGCATTGTCCCAAGCGCGGCGAGATTAGCCGCGCAGACGTGACAGGTTGATGACAGACCGGCCTTCCGCGGCTTAGGCAACCGTTTCGCTGCTGAGGACATAGCCGAGTTTGCGCATCACATCGGCATGGGCGTCCTCGATGCGTTTGATCTGCTCGGCCGTCAGGTCGTGGCGCCATTGCCCGGACTGGCCGGAACGGAAGAAGGCTTTGTCCGTGCGGTCGGAGCGCTCGATGAAGCCGGTCTCCTTCTCCTGCTTCTGCAAGACATCGAAGGAGGAGAACCTGATGGCCTTGACCAGGCGTTGCGGCGGCGGCTTCAGCCCGAGAAACTTCGCCACCCGGCCGAAGGTCGGCCCCGGCCGTTCCAGCATGTCCTCATAGCGCACCGTGATGAATTGCTTATGCTCGACCGACATCCAGCTCGACACGTGTTGCGACCACGTGCCGTAATATTGCGGCGCATTGATCCCGTCGAATTTCGAACGCGCGGTCGGAGAATTCATGATGGTAATGGCGCCGTCCACGTCGGTGCCGAAATGCGACGCCGCGGAAAGCGCGACGTCGCGCGGATCGCGGACGATGTGGATGCCGCCGGCGGTGCATTCCATGGTGATCGTCGAGGCGCCGCCGACTTCGGCCAGCGCCATATGCGTTTTCACGAAAACCGAATCGGTGCTTTGCGTGGTGAACCAGCGATGCACCTTGGGGCGGAGAGCGGCGAAGTCCTCGTCGGTCATGCCGTCGAGAGGCCGGCCCGCCGCCGCCTCGTAGAACTCAGCCAGCGTGTCGCCGAGCGTGAACTGGGTGAGCTCGTTGATCGGCACCGGCTTGTCCGGATTGCGCAGCAGATTGTGCAGGAAGGCGCGCATCCAGGTATTGCCCGACTTCGGGTAGGACGCTATCCAGATGATTCCGCCCATCGCCGGATGCACTTTGCCGCTTCGCCAGCGCGATTACTAACCGATCCGCGCCCGGAATTCAAAGCGCCGCCGCGTTTTGCTCATCTTGGCTCGGGCGGAACCGCAAAGGCGCGCGGCGCTTCGCCCCGGCAGGCGATGTCCCACATTTTGGTATAGGCCGCCTCGATGTGCCGCCGGAATCGATCGGTGTCGAACAGCGGCGTGGTCAGGCGGTTGCGCGCCAGCCTCGCGCGCAAGTCCCGCAGCATCTCGGGCTCCCGTGCCAGCTTGAGCGCGAGCGCTTCGTAGTCGGCAAGGTTGTCGGTGACCAACTCCGGCAAGCCGATCGCATGCAGCAGGCTGCCCGCCACCCTTCCGACGAAGGTCT
Organism: Candidatus Cybelea sp.; assembly: GCA_035632095.1. Classification (GTDB taxonomy): domain Bacteria; phylum Pseudomonadota; class Alphaproteobacteria; order Ferrovibrionales; family Ferrovibrionaceae; genus DASQHM01. The sequence continues at coordinate 8,640 of DASQHM010000231.1, forward strand.
TGCCAGCGCAGGTCAGCACCGGGAGCCCGACCCAGAGCGCGTCGCTCGCCGTGGTATGGGCGTTTACGGGAAGCGTATCGAGAAACAGGTCCGCCAGACGGCTGCGGGCGAGATACTCAGGAAGCTTGGCGAAAGGCGTGAACACCAGGCGCGCCGGGTCAACGCCACGCCCCGCGGCCTCGCGACGAAGATTGGTGTCGGTCCATTCGTTGGCGCGGAGCAGCCAAAGCACGCTGCCGGGAACGGCGTGCAAGAGGCGCATCCAAATGTCCCAAATCATCGGCGTCACTTTATAGGTGTTGTTGAAGCAGCAAAATATGAAGCCCTCGGCCGGCAAGCCGAATTCGGCACGATTCGGCGTGATATCTGCGATGGCCCGCTTGCTGTCATTGACCTGGTAGCAGTCGGGCAGGTGCACAAGCCTTTCCGAAAAGAACGGCTGTTGGTCCGCCGGAACGACGAACGGATCCACCAGGATGTAGTCAATGAAGTCGGCGCCGGTCGTGGCGGGATAGCCTATATAGTGCACCTGCACCGGGGCGGGCCGATGCGCGAAGATGCCGATGCGCGTATCTTCAGTGTGACCCTTCAAATCGATGGCAATGTCGATGCCCGCTTCGGCGATCTGACGCGCCGCCTCGGCGTCGCTGCCGGTCCGCAAGTCCACGAAGTGGTCGAAGGCGCGCTCGAGGCGGCGGCCCATCTCGCTCTTTTCATCGGGCCCGTAGGAAAAGCCCCACACTTCGAACCGCGAACGATCATGATGTTCGAACAATTCCGCAATCAGGAAAGCCGTCGCATGAGTCCAATAGTCCGCGGATACATATCCGATGCGAAGCCGGTCCCGCTTGGCCGGGACCGATCTCGCCACGGCCTTCGGCCGTTCGCGAAATTTGTCTGCAAGGCATTGCCGAGCGCAGAGCAGCTGTTGGTCGGGCTCCTCCGACACGGTCATATGAATGAACGGTTCTTCGACGGACAGATTGCCGCGGACGCGCTCGCGTAGTTCCCGCGCCGCCTCATCGAACCCGCGCCAGTCACACATACTCTGCCGCAGAAACAGCAACTGGCCGAAGGCGTAGCGATAATAGGGTCGCAGCTCGAGAGTGCGCTGAAAGCTGGCAATGGCCGCGTCGTACTGCCGAAGCAATCGGTACGCGTTTCCGAGATTACAGTATGCTTCGGCGTAGTCCGGGCGAATCTCGATGGCGCGGAGACATTGCTCCGCTGCTTCCGTGTATTGTCGCTGATTATAGAGTGCGGCGCCGAGGTTGTTGTATGCCTCGGCATAGTCAGGCTTTGCGGCGATAGCGCGGCGATAGTGTACGATGGCCTCCGACGGCAGACCAGCTTCGTCCAGCGCATTTCCGAGATTGTAGTGTGCCTCGGCATAGTCAGGTCGCGCTTGAATTGCGCGGCGATAGTGTAGGACTGCCATCGCCGAATCTGCGGTCGCGGCCAATGCATTGGCAAGGTTGTAGTGCGCCTCCGCATAGGCCGGACGGAGTTCGATGGCGCGGCGGTAACTGGCGATGGCTTGCTCGACACGGTCGAGCTTACGCAACGCGACGCCAAGGTTGTTGTGGGCTTCGGGCACGTTCGGATCGAGACGCACGAACTCGCCAAGAGCTTCCGCGGCGGCGGCGTGATCGCCCAGACGCATGCGGGCGACGCCCAACATAAGCCACGCCCGAGCGTTACCAGGTTCGGCGCGAAGGATGTCGTCCAGACGCGCCGCGGCCTCGTCAAACCGGCCGGCGCGATGTAGTCGAATCGCCTCGTTCATCATTTCCGGAGCGGATGCCGTCATAGTGCGTCGAACCCTTCGCTGGCGGGACCGCGTCAGAGATCCAGGTGGAAGGTGTGGCTGAAGGCACGCGCCATCTGCCGCTCCTCCATGGTCGTCTCGCGCTTGGTCAGCACCATGGACATGGAATCGATCGCGCGGGGCGTCGTGACGATATCGCCGCCTTGGATGCCCTTTTTCTTAAGCGCCTGGCCGAGCGGCGTAAAGTTGAAACGCAATTCCGTAAGATCAAAACGATGATCGAGCCAACCCATGTACCAGAACCACTCGGTGTAATACAGCCACGAATTCTCGTTGAACGCCCGCACATGGGTCGGATCCTGCCACGCGCCAAGCGAAAGATCGTACGGCACCTGGATGCGGAATTTGCCGCCGAGCTTCAGCAGAGAAAGACACTGCGTCACCAACGTCGAAAGGTCGGGCACATGTTCGAGCACGTCGTTGGCGACGATTTCTTCGAACGTGCCGGGGTTCAAGACGAATTCGCCGTATGAGCGCGACCTCACCGTGAGGGGCAAAGCCATGGGCCGCGACAAGTCGATTTCGAGATCGGCGCCCACTTCGGGCAAAACATCGATGTTGAGGTAGCCAGGGCGATAATCCTTGCCGCTGCCGAGATTGATGCGGCTGGGGAATACCGGATTGCTATGTGCCGTGACGCGACGATGCTGTTCCAGGGCCGCATCCAGCGCCGCCGCGAATTGCGGCCGGGGGTCGAGCTCGCGGAATTTAGCGAGTTTTCGTTGCGCCGCCGCGTCGAAGTCCCCGTCGCTTTTCAGCAGCCGCACGGCGTAGTCGACGATGCCTTCCCCGCCAGGCAGAAACAGCGCATCGGCAAAGGGCGCGGGTGCGGAGTTTTCGGCGTAGGTTTCGGAGATCACCGGCACGCCGTTGATGAGCGGGTAAAAGCAGCGAATCTGCTCGAAAACTTGAGCTTCGTAGAAGTGCAGGTTCAGAACGGCCCTGGATCTGGCGATATACGAGTCGCGCTCCGGTCCGTAGATTCCGTTGAGCACCACCGGCTTCACGCCCGCGGCGCCGAAGGCCTCGATCAACCGCTTGCGGCGCTCATTGATGCTGCCATAGAAGAGCAACGGAATGTCCTTCGCGCCGCCGGCGCGGATGGTGCGCAGCTTCTCGCAAAAAAAGAAGCTCACCAGGCGCTTGTCGTCGTGCGGAATGCGCGACAGATTTGCCTGGGAGTAATCCCAGACATGAAAGTTTCGCAGAAGCTCGCCGTATTGCTTCGTCTTGAACCAGGCGTTGGCCTCTGGTAGCTGTTCGCCGTTGAAGATCACCGATCCCGGCGGCAACGTCGCACCGTCGGCCAGCAGGTGGGCACCCAAAACGATGTTCAAGCGGCTCGGATCGAGCACGTTTTTCGCAATTTTGGCGCGATATCCGCAAGCCTCGATCAGTGCCGCGAAATAACGGGCGACCTCGAGAAACGCCATGGAGTGGATGTAGCCCGCCGGCTGGATGATGACGATCCCGATCGCCGGAGAAGATTGCGCCTGCATGGCGTTCGCGCTCATGCCTGCTTGATCCAATAGATCCCGACGCCGTCGATCGGCTGGATCGGCGCGTCGATGCGGCGGGCATTGCGAAAATCGTGGATCGCCTGCCGGCACGCCGGAATGACGCCGAAGTCGTCGACGATGATAACGCCGCCAGGCGACACCTTCTCGTAAAGCGCAGTAAGGGCGTCCATGGTCGATTCGTACATGTCGCCGTCCAGGCGCAGGATCGCCAATTTCTCGATTGGCGCCGTTGGGAGCGTGTCCTTGAACCAGCCTTTGAGGAAGCGGACCTGATCGTCGAGCAGGCCGTATTTGGCGAAATTCGCTTGAACCTCCTCCAGGGAAATAGCGAGTTCAGGATATTTGTGATGCGCGTCGCCCCTGTCGGCCGGATAGCGCTCGGGATCAGGCAAAGGCAGCCCTTCGAAGGAATCCGCAACCCAGACGGTGCGGTCGTCGATGCCATAGGCCTTCAAGATGGCGCGCATATAGATGCACGCGCCGCCTCGCCAGACGCCCGTTTCGATCAGATCGCCCGGCACGGAATTCTTCAAGACGTGCTCGACGGCGCCGCGCAGGTTTTCCATGCGGAATTTGCCGATCATGGTGTGCGCGCGCAGCGGCCAATCGAGCCCCCGAATGCGTTTCTCCGGATCAAATTCCGGTTTGGACCACGGATCCTGGGACGGATCTTCGTAGATCAAGCCGAGCAGGCAGCGCTCGATCAGATCGAGATATAGGTGACGCGCATCGGCCAACGCCATCGTCCGTCACCGGCCCATGGCGTTGTTCGCCGAAGCGGCCGAGACCTCCTGTTCCGCGGCATCCAGGAATTTTGCGATATCGGGCTGCATCAGCAGCGAAATATGACGCCGTACGCGCGCCACGTCCCAATCCCACCAGCGAAGCGCCAGCAAGCGGCGGATGATATCGTCGGAAAACCGGCGGCGGATCGCGCGGGCGGGGTTGCCGACCATCACCGCATAGGGCGCCACGTCGTGGCCGACCACCGCATGCGCCCCGATCACCGCGCCATCCCCGATCGAAACACCCGAAAGAATGATGGCATGAGACCCGATCCAAACGTCATTGCCGATGTGGACGTCGCCCTTGGTCGCCGGATGGCCGGGAATGTGCGCCGCTTCCGGCCAGTCGGCAATAGCGGAGAACGGATATGTCGTCACCCAGTCAGTGCGATGATTTCCGCCCAGAAAAATCTCGATACCATCGGCCAGCGAACAATACTTGCCGATACTCAGCGTCGCCGGTTCGCCCCACCAGCGCAAACCAGGCACGCCGTACGAGAAATCTCCAATTTTGAAACCGAAGCGACCCAGAGCGTCACGGGTCAGAGGCGGGTTTACCTGGCGGGTCATCGGGTATGTCTTTTCGGCGCGAATATGCAGCCGCTTCCATATATCACGGAACCCAAATTGCGGAACAACCAATGCTGGCAGACCTTCTAACTATCTGAATAAATGCTAGAATTTTCTATCTTTGGAGGCAGCCGGTACGCGTAGCAAAATCAATCCGCCGCAGCCCGCCGCGCATGACCGGAACCGGAGCCCCCGTGGAAAAGTCGTCCCGCCGAGACATCGAGCGCGCACTTCGGTTGCACAACGAGGGCCGGTTGGACGATGCCGCCGCGCGCTATCTCGATGTCCTGGGCCGCGACCCGGGCAATGCGGATGCGCTGCACTTGCTCGGGGTGCTGCGGAGCCAGCAGGGGCAGCATCGCGCCGCCGAGGCGCTGATCGGCGAGGCCCTCGCCGCACGCGCGGCCTGGCCCGAGGCCCATTTCAATCTCGGCAATGCCCAGCTTGCGCTTGGCAATGCCGAAGCGGCGGCCACGAGTTTCAAGCGGGCGCTCGAGCTGAAACCGGACAACCCGCACGCCCACTACAACCTAGGCTCGGCGCTTCTGACACTGGAGCGTTTTGGCGCGGCGGCGGCGAGCTATGAACGGGCGGTGGCGGCGCTTCCCGGCTTCGCCGAGGCGCATATGGGCTTGGGCGTCGCGCTCGGCCAGCTTGGCCGCCTTGACGAGGCCGTCCAAAGCGTCCGCCGCGCGGTCGCGTTGCAGCCGGCTTACGCTTCCGCTCACAAGTATCTCGGTCTCACTCTGCGCGACCTGAACCGGCCCGGCGAGGCGGCGGCCCATTTGCAGCGTGCGGCGGAGCTGGAACCGGGCGATGCCGCGACACTCAACGATCTCGGCGCCGCCTTGCGCATGGCGAATCGGCGCGAGGAGGCGGCCGCGCGGTTCCGCGAGGCGATTGGCTTGGACAACAATCACGCCGCGGCCCGCGACAACCTCGGCATCGTGCTCGGTGAAATGGGCCGCCACGCCGAGGCGATTGCCGTGCTGCGCGAAGCCGTGAACCTGTCACCGGATCGCGCCGAGACCTGGAACAATCTCGGCACGTCACTGATGGAGGCGAAACACTACGGCGAGGCCATCGAATCGTTGCGCCGCGCGACGGCTCTCGCGCCAGATCATCCCCGCGCCCTGGCGAACCTGGTGCATGCGCGGCGCATCGTCTGCGACTGGCGCGATGCGGATGCGGACGAGGCCGAATTGATCGCGCGCGTCCGCGAGGGCCGCGGCCTCGACGCGCCCTTCGCCTTTCTCACCATTGCAGGCGAGCCCGCGGATCATCTCGCCTGCGCCTCGCATTACTTGCGCCAAAGGATTCCGGTCAAACTGCCGCCGCTTCGGCCCGATGCCCCTTACGCGCACCAGCGCATCCGCCTCGGCTATCTCTCGGCCGATTTTCGCGAGCACGCGGTGATGCAGTTGATCGCCGAGCTTTTCGAGTTGCATGACCGCGGCGCTTTCGAAGTTTTCGGCTTTTCCATCGGAGCGCCGGACCAAAGCCCGATGCGAAAGCGCCTGGAGCGTGCGTTCGACCATTTCATCGACTTGCACGCCATGGACGACGAGACTGCGGCACAAACCATTCGCGCCAGCGAAATCG
>DASQHM010000232.1:0-11139 GCA_035632095.1 Candidatus Cybelea sp.
CGCCGACATACTTTCAATGCATTTCCGATGCTGACGCGGAAACCCGCGGCTCGCACTCATATGTAAGAATGCTTTTCCCGATGTGGGGAGAGGGGCATATCGGAATGCTGATGGGTGCAATTTCGTGGATCTAGAACCTGAGAGGGTGGGTGCGCAGGAATGCGCTGCGGATGACTTGGAAGAAAACCGTGCCGATACATGCAGCGGCAATCGTGCCGGATCCCCGAGGTCCGTTTGACGTCCCGGAGCTATCGCACAATGGCCGAAGAACACGGGAGAACCCGGCTGGCGCCTTCTTGTCTGGGCGCCTGAAAGGCTGGCCGCCGGCATGGCTGCAGGAGCGGCAGGGTTGACAGCGCCAGGCGGATTGCCGGGGGCGCCGAGGCATCCGCCAGGATTTTTTCGGCAATTTGTCCGCCTAGCCGGACCTTATTGGCAGTCCGAAGAGAAATGGCAAGTGCGGGCGCTGACCATGGCGCTCATCGCGCTCACATTGGGACAAGTCGCGTTGATGATTTGGACGAACTACTGGAATGCCAGTCTGTTCGATGCACTTGAACAAAAATCCGTAGCGCGTTTCCTCGTACAGATCGGCGTGTTCGTCGTCATTCTCGCCAGCACCATGGCCGTAACCGCGGTGCACCTGGCGGTCAAGCGACGCATCCAGCTCAACTGGCGGCGTTGGCTCACGCGCCGGCTGGTGGAGCTGTGGATGGCGGAAGGCCGCCACTACCAGCTCAGCTATCTGCCCGGAGACCACGACAATCCCGATGGGCGGATCGCCGAGGACATCCGCAACACGACCGAAGTGGCGATGGAACTTGCTCATTCCTTCTTCTATTCCGGTCTCATCCTGGTCAGCTTTGTCGAGATCCTTTGGTCGATTTCGGGGACGCTTTCATTCTCCATTGGCGATATCGGGATCACCATCCCGGGCCACATGGTATGGCTGGCGTTCCTGTACGCGAGTGTCGGTTCGACCCTGGCATTCTTTCTCGGCAAGCCGTACGTCAAGGCGACCGATGCACGCCAGACCGTCGAGGCCAATCTGCGCTTTGGCTTGGCGCGCGCGCGGGAAAACTCCGAGGCCATCGCGCTGATCCATGGCGAAAGCGGCGAGCAGACGCGCATTCGAAGCTTCTTCGGCGATATTGAACGTGCGTGGCATCTCCAAACCGTGAGGCTGGCCTGGATTCTGCTGTTTACCTCGGGCTACGGCGTCCTGGCCACGGCCTTCCCGCTGCTGGTTACCGCGCCAAGATACATTGCGAGCACCATCACCCTTGGAATCCTGATGCAGACCGCACAGGCGTTCCAGCAGGTTACGTCAGCGCTGTCCTGGCCGGTCGACAACCTTGCAAAGCGCGCGGAGTGGCGGGCGTCGGCGGAGCGCGTTCTGGTGCTCTATTCCGCGCTGCAGGACCTATCGGAGGAACCGGCACGCATCGACGGTCGCGCGATCGAGGTGACGACCGGCGACAAGCCCGAGCTGATGTTGCGAGACCTTTCGATCACGACTCCCGACGGCGAAGCAATCCTCGCCGGGTTCAATGCCAAAATCGGGCTTGGCGAGCATGTCCTGATTTCCGGAGATCCGGATGCGGCGCTCATGCTGTTCAAGGTGGTGGCAGGTCTTTGGCCTTGGGGCCGAGGGCGCGTCGAGCTGCCGAACAACGCGACCATTTTTTTCATGCCGCAACGCCCGTACTTGCCCATCGGTTCGTTGCGTTCGGTGGTCAGCTATCCTGCGGCGCCCGACGCGTTCGGTACCGCCGTGATCGAGGCGGCATTGGCGCGGTCGGGCCTGAACCATTGGGTTGCCCATCTTGACGAAAGCAATCGGTGGGAACAAACGCTAACGGCCGGCGAGAGGCAGCGGTTGGGTTTCGCGCGTTTATTGCTGCATCGGCCGAATTGGATCTTTCTGCAGAATGCGACGGACGCGCTCGACCCGACAGACGAGGACGACATGATGCGTCTCCTGCAAAACGAATTCCGCGACTCGACGGTACTTACGCTCGGCGATCGTGCAAACCTGGAGGCGTACCATGGCAGGCAGCTGACGTTGGCGCGGCCCGAGGGCAAGCCGACAGCCGCGAGAGAAGCATCGGTGCCACAAGCCGAATCCACCCGGCGCGCACGGGAAAGGAGTCGGGCCTTCAGGCTTCTGCAGGCGTTGAAAGGCAAGCCAGATCGGAACGAATGAGATGACAACGAATAGCGCCGCCGGTTCTCCCGGTTCTTCCGTCTCGGCAAAATCCGCGCCATTGGACCTGCCGGACGATTTCGTCTGGGGGGTTTCGACGTCGAGCTATCAGATAGAAGGTGCCGCCCGAGACGATGGGCGCGGCCCGAGCGTGTGGGACCTATTCTGCCGTCAGCAGGGAAGGATTGCGAACGGCGACACGGGCGATGTCGCCTGCGATCACTATCATCGGTTCAAGGAAGATGTCGAGCTGATGCGGAATCTCGGCGTCGCGGCCTATCGTTTCTCGGTGGCGTGGCCGCGCGTTCTGGCCCGGGGCCGCGGCAAGGCCAACGAACCTGGGCTCGACTTCTACGATCGGTTGATCGATGCCCTGTTGGCCGCCGGGATCGAGCCTTGGCTCTGCCTTTATCATTGGGACTTGCCGCAGGCGCTCGAAGATCTCGGCGGCTGGACCAATCGCGACATCGCCGGATGGTTCGCGGACTATGCCGCCCTGGTTGCCCGCCGCTACGGCGATCGGGTCAAGCGTTTCGCCACGTTCAACGAGCCATCGGTCTTCACGATGTTCGGCTATGTTTTCGGCGGCGGCGCGCCGGGCATCGTCGACGGCCCGGCGTACTACCGGTCGGTGCATCATGTGAACCTCGCGCACGGCGCCGCCGCGGATGTTCTGCGCTCGGCGGTGCCGCGGAGCTTGATCGGCGCCGTCCACAACCGGCAACCTTGCCATCCGGCCAGCGGCAAGCCGGAGGATGCGGTGGCCGCCGGGTTGTTCGACGAACACTGGAACCGCGCGTTTCCCGATCCGCAGCACTTCGCCTGCTATCCGCCGTCGATCGCCACCGCTATCGAGCCCTATCTGAAGGCCGGCGACATGGCGCGCATCGCCCGGCCCATGGACTGGTTCGGCTTCAATCACTATTCGCCGATTTACGCCAAGGCGGATGCGTCGAGCCCGCTCGGATTTGGCTGGGGAGGCCCACCCGACGACGCTCCGCGTTCCGGCGTGGGCTGGCATATCCAGCCCGACGCATTTCGCGACGAATTGCTGTCGACCTACAACCGCTATCGGCTGCCGATCTACGTGACGGAGAACGGTTTCGGGTCAAGCGACGATCGCCCGAATGCGGCCGGAGAAATCATTGACCAGGGCCGAATCGACTATCTGGACGCCTACACCCGGGCGATGAGCGTAGCGATAAGATCCGGCGCGAATGTGCGGGGTTACTTCGTGTGGTCCTTGCTCGACAACTTCGAATGGGGTTCGGGGTATGGCAATCGCTTCGGTTTGGTCTACGTCGACTTTGCCACGCAGCGGCGAATTCCGAAGGCTTCGGCCCGATGGTACGCGAAGCTGATAGGCGGCGCCGGAGCGGGCTGACGGCGCCGCCGGCAACGGATTGTCCGGGCGACACGCGACCATGACCTCGGCCAAATCGTCACTCCTCCTAGCCGACATCGGCGGGACGAATGCGCGCTTCGCCATTTTGGAAGATGGCGAATTCCGCTGTCGTGCCGTGGTGCCGGTGGCTGATTATGCCGAGCCGCTCGCGGCACTGCGTGCGTTTCTTGCCGGCGCGGCGAGGGATCATCGCCCGACAAAAGCCGTCATCGCCGCTGCCGGCCCAGTTTCGGACGGCCGCATCGCAATGACGAACGCGGCATGGGTTATCGACGGCAAGGCAATCGGTCGGTCGCTGCAACTGACCTCGGTGCAGGTCGTCAATGACTTTGCCGCTGTCGCTCTATCGCTCCCGGCGTTGACGCCGAACGACATCCGCGTCGTCGGCGGCGGATCGCCGGTGATCGATGCGCCGCGCGCGGTGATCGGGCCGGGAACGGGTTTTGGCGTCGGCGCCCTGATTGCGGGACGAGGCGAAGAGATCAATCTCGTGTCGGAGGGCGGCCATGCGACGCTGGCGGCCGCGAACAAGCACGAAGATGCCGTCATCCAGGCGATGAGGGATAATTTCAGCCACGTCTCGATTGAGCGCGTGCTTTCCGGCGACGGGCTGGTGCAACTTTATCGCGCCGTCAAATTGGTCGATGGTATCGTCGCGCCGGACCGCGACGCGCCAGGCATTGTGGCCCATGCCCAGGCCAAAGACTGCGCCGCGAGCGCCGCGACCCTCGAGCTTTTCTGCGCTTTCCTCGGCAGCGTCGCCGGCGACCTTGCGTTGATCTTCGGCGCGCGCGGCGGCGTCTATATCGGCGGCGGTATTGTGCGCCGTTTCGCAGATTTTCTCGCGCAATCGTCGTTTCGCGAGAGGTTCGAGACCAAGGGACGGCTCAGACCGTATTTGTCCGAAATTCCATCATTCATAATTCTCAATCCCGAACCGGCCTTCCTGGGACTTGCGCGGCTCGGGCGGGAATGACCCCGCGCTTTGCCTGGCGGGAATCGCCGCGCAGCCGCAGTCACGCGTGATTCTTTCCTGCCGACGGCGGCTCGATGCGTTCGGCCGCGCGGTCGGGCTCGCCCACAAGCGGCAGCAGGATCTTCCGCACCCTATCGCGCAATTCGAGCGCGCTGTTCCAATCCTCGCCTTTTGGCGTCACGGGGCGTTGCACGAGGACCTGCACGGCGCCGTGCCGGGGGAACCATTGATCGCCGCGCAGAATGGAGCGCGTCCCGCGGATGGCGATCGGCACGACGGGGAGACCGGTTCGGCTGGCCACGTGGAACGCGCCCATGTGGAAGCCGAGCAATCCCGGCGCCCGCGTGAACGTGCCCTCGGGGAAGAAGAACAAGGTTGCTCCGGCTCGGGCCGCGGCGAGCACCGCATCGGCGCTGGCGATTCCGCCTTCGGGATCGGTGCGTTCCACGAACAAGGCCCCAAGGCGGCGAAGGAATGTTCCCGCGAAGAATTGCGCAGCGAGTTCCTTCTTGGCCACGAAGACGGGCGGCGTCCGCAGCAAGGCCGCGACCACGACGCTGTCAAAGTAGCTCGAATGATTGGCCGCCATCACTGCGCCGCCGCCCGGCAAAGCCTCGGAGCCAATGATCTCAAAGCGGACGGCAGCGGAGCGCAGGAACAGGCGGGCGGCCGCGTGAACGATCCGCCATCGCAGATCGCGATCCGGCAGCAGCGCCACAAGCGGCCAGACGAAGCTTGCGGTGACGCCAAGCAGCAGCCACCAATACGCGGCGTACAGCAGGGCACGGAGTGCCGCGCCCATGCGGATCGCGCGCGCCTTCGCGCCGCTGAGGCGCAGTCTCACCACCTGTCGCCATATCGGATCGGCGCGCTCGCCGATCTGGCCGCGCTCATAGAGATCGCGGCAAGCGGCGCGGCGAATTTTTCCGCTCGAGGTCTTCAGCACCGAGTGCGGCGGCGCCAGCACCACGTCGTCCGGCGGCATTTCGAGCAGTGCTTCGACCAATTCGTCGATTTGCCTCCGCAGTGCCGCTCGCTCACCGGCCTCGATCGCCCTGGTCTCCGCGATCACGATCAATCGTTCGGTCCCGGCCGCCGGATCGTGGCTGCCGAACGCCACCACGCAGCCCCGGCGCACGCCGGAAAGTTCGCCGATGGCCTGCTCCACCTCGTGCGGATAGATGTTGCGGCCGGCGCGGATGATGATGTCCTTGCTGCGGCCGGTGAGGAAGATCTCGCCGCCGACCACGTAGGCGAGATCGCCCGATTCGAGCCAATCGCCGTCGAACAGCGTCTTCGTCTTCTCGGGGTTCCGCAGGTAGCCGCGGGTGGTGGAAGGGCCACGGAATTGCAGCCGTCCCTCGTGGCGTTCGTCCAACTCTCGGCCCGCCGGATCCACGATGCGAATCTCGTGCCCGGGCAAGGCATGTCCGCAAGCGACGAACTCGAGCGCGGTCGCATCGTTCGGCGCGGCGGGCCGCGCGAAGCCGCCGGCGGAAAGCGATGCCCGCTGCACCCTGTCGACGAACGCGCCTCGCGACGGCGGCGGAAACGCGAGACCTACGGCGCATTCGGCAAGACCGTAGACCGGCGCGATGGCTTCCTTGCGAAAACCGAAGGGTGCGAAGCGTTCGGCGAATCCGCGAAGCGTCGCCGGGCTGACCGGCTCGGCGCCATTGACCGCCATGCGCCAAGTGCTGAGGTCGAGCCCATTGATATCCGCGTCCGCAATCCGCCGGAGGCATAGTTCGTACGCAAAGTTCGGCGCCGCCGACAAGGTCGCCCGATTGCGGTGGATCGCCCAAAGCCAGCGTTCCGGGCGCGCCAGGAAACGGATCGGCGACAGGATTACGGCGAGGGCCGCGAAGTAGAGGCTGCCAAGCCAGGCGCCGATCAAACCCATGTCGTGGTAGAGCGGTAGCCAGCTCACGAACACGTCCTGGGAACTCGCCTCGAGCGCCTCACCCATGGCGCGGATGTTCGCCAGCAGATTGGCATGGCTGAGCACGACGCCCTTGGGGTCTCCAGTGCTGCCGGACGTATATTGCACGAGCGCGACGTCGCCGGGTGCGCAGGGGCGGGAGAGGAGGCGCGCGTTTGCCGCAACGAGATCCGCCACGGTCTCGACGCTTCGCAACGTCTCGATTTGGTCGCGGACAAGCGCGGCAACCCGCCGCCCTTCCGCCGTCGTGAGCAGTACGCGCGCCTCGGCGTTGCGCAGGATTCCCACTTGCCGTCGCAGATGATCCTCGAGTTGCGCCGGCCGGAACGGCGGATATATCGGAACCGGAACGGCGCCGGCGTAAAGCGCGCCGAAGAAGGCGGCGAAAAAATCGACCCCGGTCGGCAGCATGATCGCGACCGTGTCGCCGCTGCCGACACCGAGGGTCTGCAAACCCGCTGCGGCCGCTCGCGCCCGTTCGTGAAGCGCCGCATAGGTAATGATCAGTTGCGAATCGTCTGAGACTTCGAGGCGGATGTGCGGCCTGTCTGGATGGCGCGCTACGTGCCATTCAAGTACCTCGAGCAGGGTCAGCGCCTCGCTTGGCGCCGACGCGATGGGTTCGAGCGACAACGCGAGCGGCGCAACGGCTTCAACCGGAGATGCGCGGGCCGCGCGCCGCAGGGCCGCCAGCACGTCGCCGAGCGTCTCTGCCTCGGAGATGACTTCCTCGGCGAGATGCGCCTTGAAGGCGCGCTCGATGCGCAACACGAGCTCCACGCGCCCTAGGCTGTCCAGGCCGAGATCGCGATCGATGGAGCTGTCGAGCGCGACCCGCAAGGTCCGCCGGCGATGCGGACGCAGGCTTATCGCCAGATCGCGGGCGATCTCCAGCAATTGCCGGGCCGCATCGGCGGTTTCCCCGCCGGGTCCGGGCTTGGCGGGGGACGGCGGCACAGGCTCGTCGAGCACCTCTCCGGCCCGCCGGCTAGGCAGAAGACCGCCGGTCCCGTCCGGCTGTTTTGCATTCGCGGTCATCGCGCAGCCTGTCCTTCGCCCGTGCGGCGGCACTCCCTTGTCCAGGCGCAGGTCCCGACATCGAAAAGAATGCTCCGGTTATGCCGGGATATGCTTGATTTGCATCAAACCCGCCATGTGCCACGCCGCCTATCATGTTTGCATCGGTATACGGTGGAGTCGAAGAAGGCCGAAGTTTGCGCATGCCCGCACGCCAGCGATTGCATTCAGCTTTCGACGCCGCCGGGTTCAAGCAGGCATTTCCCGGCTTGGCAAGCCCGCGGCTGCATTACCTCGACAACGCCGCAACGGCACAGATGCCGAAGGTCGTGTTGGCGGCGCTGGAGCGGTTCGAGATCGAGGCGCGCGCCAACGTCTACGGCGGCGTCCACCAACGTGCGCGCGCGGCTTACGCCGCCTATGAAAACGCCCGGCTGGCCGCCGCCCGCTATATGAACGCGGCTGCGGCCGATGAAATCGTGTTCACCTATGGAACGACCTCCGCCATCAACCTGGTCGCAAATGCGTTTGGTGCGCGGCTCGGTCCCGGCGATGAGATCCTGCTCTCAATACTTGAGCACCACAGCAACCTGCTGCCTTGGCAGGATCTCGCTGTCCGGCGCGGCGTCGTCTTGCGCTTCCTGCCGATGACGCCGGAAGGCCGGCTCGACCTCGACCGCTTGGAGAGCGCGCTGACACGCCGGTGCCGCCTAGTGGCCCTCACGCATTGCTCGAATGTGACGGGTGCGGTGACCGACGTCGGTCGCGTCGTCGCGCATGCGCGTTCCATTGGGGCAAAGGTTCTGCTGGACGGCGCGCAGAGCGCGCCGCATGGCCCGATCGACGTCCGCGCATTGGACATCGATTTCTTTGCTTGCTCGGGGCACAAAATCTATGGACCTACGGGTATCGGCATTCTCTGGGCACGTGCGGATATTCTCGCGAGCATGCCACCCTTCCTCACGGGTGGACAAATGATCGAAGACGTCAGCCTCGAGCGCGCGACCTACCGTTCGCCGCCCCGGCGCTTCGAAGCGGGCACGCCGCCGATCAGCGGCGCTATCGGCCTCGGCGCCGCGTTCGACTGGCTGCTGACGCTGGATTGGCGCGCCATCCGGGAACATGAGCTTCGCCTGACGCGGCGGCTCCTCGACGGGCTCGCCGCGGTGCCGGGAACCCGCGTCCTCGGTCCGCTCGACACGCAGGGCCGTATTGGCGTCGTTACCTTCGATGTCGAGGGTTTCTCCTCCGACGAAGTCTGCCGCGGTTTGGACGGGCAGGGCGTTGCGCTACGCGGCGGACACCACTGCGCCCAGCCGCTCGTACGGGCGTTCGGCGTCGAAGGCGCCACGCGCGCGAGCCTCGCACCCTATAGCGTCGATGCGGACGTGGACGCGCTTCTCGACGGATTGCAGCAGCTTATGGCGTCGCGCGGCTCGGGCTTGGCGAAACGATCAACCAAGGCCGGACGCGGGTGAGCTCGATGGCAGATCGTCCCTCAGGCAGGCAGAGCGCTCTCCCGACCATCCGCAAATCGGCGGCGGAATTTCGGATCGCGCCGAATATGCCGAGCTATGAACGCGCTTACGCCGAGTTCGATTGGAATGCGGCGAAGCGCGAGCTCGACGGCCTGCCGGGGGGGCGCGGACTCAATATCGCTTACGAAGCCGTCGATCGCCACGTGGCGGCGGGGCGCGGCGATCGGATCGCGCTTATCTGGCTCGGCAAGGACGGCGAACGCCGCGCACTCACCTACAACGAGCTAGCCGCCGCCAGCAATCGCTTCGCCAACCTGCTCGGCAAGCTCAAGCTTGCGCGGGGCGAGCGGGTCTTTGCTCTGCTCGGCCGCGTCCCGGAACTCTATATAGCGGCGCTCGGCACCCTCAAAGCCGGCTGCGTGTTCTGCCCGCTCTTCTCGGCCTTCGGTCCGGAGCCTGTGCGGGCGCGACTGTCGATCGGCAGCGGACGCCTGCTGGTGACCAGCGATCTGCTCTACCGGCGCAAGGTCGCCGGCATCCGCTCCGAACTCCCCGGCCTCGCGCATGTCCTTCTGGCCGGCGAGGTCAAGGCGGCATCGGCGGGGACGACGGATTTGGCTGCCGCACTTGCCGACTGCGCGGCAACCTATGAAATTCCGCCGACCGACCCCGAGGATCCCGCTCTGCTGCACTTCACCAGCGGCACCACGGGAACGCCGAAAGGCGCCTTGCACGTGCATGCGGCGGTGATCGCACATCATATGACGGGCAAGCTCGCGCTCGATTTGCACCCCTCCGATATATTCTGGTGCACGGCCGATCCCGGCTGGGTCACCGGCACGTCCTACGGGATCGTCGCGCCGCTCGCCAACGGCGCAACCCTCATCGTCGACGAAGCCGAGTTCGACGCCGAACGCTGGTTTCGCATCCTCGCAGAAGAGCGCGTCACCGTCTGGTATACGGCGCCGACCGCCGTCCGCATGATGATGCGCTATGGCGACGATATCGCCCGCAAATACGATCTTTCGGCGCTGCGTTTCATGGCTAGTGTCGGCGAGCCGCTGAACCCGGAGGCGGTGGAGTGGGGCCGCATAGCCCTCGGCCGGCCGTTTCACGACAATTGGTGGCAGACCGAAACCGGCGGCATCATGATCGCCAACTATCTCAGCATGGACATCAAGCCCGGCTCCATGGGCAAGCCCTTGCCCGGAATCATCGCTGCGATCGTTCGTCAAGCTGCCGGCGGCCGCATCGTGGAAGTCACGTCACCGGACGAGCAAGGCGAATTGGCGCTCCGGCCCGGCTGGCCATCGATGTTTCGCGCTTACCTCGACAATCCCGAGCGGTACGCCAAATGCTTTGCCGACAGTTGGTACCTGACCGGAGACCTCGCCAGGCGCGACGCCGACGGCTACTACTGGTTCGTCGGGCGCTCGGACGACGTGATCAAGACGTCGGGCCATCTGGTCGGCCCGTTCGAGGTCGAGAGCGTGCTGATGGAACATCCCGCCGTTGCCGAGGCAGGCGTGATCGGCAAGCCCGACCCGGTCGCCGGCGAAGTGATCAAGGCATTCGTCACGCTGAAAACAGGGTGGGCGGCAAACGAGGAACTTCGTCGCGATCTCCTGGCGCATGCACGCAAGCGGCTCGGCGCCGTGGTGGCGCCGAAGGAGATCGACTTCAAGCCCAACCTGCCGAGGACGCGCTCCGGCAAGATCATGCGCCGGCTGCTCAGGGCGCGCGAGCTTGGCTTGCCCGAAGGCGACATCTCCGCGCTCGAGAGCGACAAATGACCGAACGTCACGAGAAGACCCACCTCGACCGGCAGCATCTGCTCCGCTTGCTCAGCGAGATGCTGCGCATCCGCCGCTTCGAGGAACGCTGCGTCGAACTTTACAGCCAGAGCAAGATCCGCGGCTTCCTGCATCTCTATATCGGCGAGGAAGCGAACGCGGTCGGCGTCATCCAGGCCCTGAAAACCGAAGACGCCATCGTCACCACCTATCGTGAACACGGTCATGCGCTGGTGCGCGGCGTTTCGGCCCGCGCAGTGATGGCCGAGATGTTCGGCAAGATCGAAGGCTCCAGTCACGGCCGGGGCGGATCGATGCATAT
>DASQHM010000233.1:0-7282 GCA_035632095.1 Candidatus Cybelea sp.
AAGGCGGAGCTGGTTGTCGGCGGTTATGCCACCAACATGCTGGCGCCGGCCATGCCGGTCGTGATGCAGCACAACATGGCGTTCATCGGCCTGCTCGGGCTGGCGGTGAACAGCCAGTTCCAGTACCCGAAGTACTTCTCCATGGCGCCGAGCGGGCCGCAACCGAAGGCCGCGTTCTCCAAGGTCTATTTCGACGTCGCCATGCAGCAGAATCCGAAGCCGCAGACCGTGGCGATCGTCGCGGCCGACGCGGAGTTCGCCCAGAACGCCGCGGACGGCGCGCGGGAGAACGCCAAGGCTGCCGGATTGAAAATCGTCTACGACCAGAAATACCCGCCGCCGACCACCGACTTCGCGCCCATAATCCGGGCCATTCAGGCGACCAATCCGGACCTGGTCTACGTCGCTTCCTATCCGCTGGATTCCGTCGGCATGGTGCGTGCCTCCAACGAGGTCGGACTGAAGACCAAGATGTTCGGCGGGGGCATGGTCGGCCTGCAGTCGACGGCGACGAAAACCCAGCTCGGCCCGCTGCTCAACGGCATCGTGACCTACGATTTCTGGGTGCCGGCGCCGACCATGCAGTTTCCGGGCGTCCTCGATCTGATCGCAAAGTATCAGGCCAAAGCGCAGGCCGAAGGCGTCGATGCGCTCGGCTACTACATGGTGCCGTGGGCCTATGCGCAGCTTCAGGTGCTCGGCCAGGCGGTCGAAGCGACCAAGAGCCTCGACCAGGACAAGCTCGGCGACTATATCCGCGCCAACACGTTCAAGACGGTCGTCGGCGACGTGAAATTCGGCGATGGCGGCGAATGGGTCGAAAGCCGGGTGCTTCTGGTGCAGTTCCAGCACATCCAGAACAACAATCTCGACCAATTCCGGGACATGACCAAGGAGATCATCCTCGGACCGGGAAAATATGCATCCGGCAAGCTGATTTATCCTTATACGGAGGCCAAACAGTAGCGCCGGACAAGTCGCGCGAGGGCGGCACTCAGCTCAGCAGGTCCTTCACGTCCTGCGGAATGGCGCCGCCCTTCATGCGAGCGGGGTCGGCCGGATCGGCGACCGCCCAAACTCGGGTTTCGAAGCCTTCGACCGCGAGCGTGCCTTCATTGAACAGCCGGTGCGCCACCTTGAAACTGGTGCGGCCCCATTCCGCGATCTCGCTCACCGATTCAAGTTCGTCGCCGAAATGGCAAGATGCCAGGAACCGCGCGCGTACGTCGACCAGCGGCATGCCCTTCATGCCACGCTGGCGGAACATGGCGCTGGTGCGAAGCCCGACAGAGGCAAAAAGCTGCGTGGTGTTGTCGTCGAACCAGATGAAGAATTGCGGATAGAACACGATCCCGGCCGGATCGCATTTCCCCCAATCCACGAACAATTTGCGCCGGCTCTGTTTCATGGCCCCAGTCCCCTCAAGCAACGGCCGCCGATCTTAGCAGCCCGGCCGGTGCGCGTCGGCATGGCATCGCCGGGCGACGCTGGCTAAGCTCGGCTCGGAACACCGCCGGCCAAGCGCGGCGCGAGGAGGCGCAAATGACGGGAATGCTCGCGGGCATTCGCGTGCTCGACCTGACCACGGTCCTCATGGGTCCGTTCGCCACGCAAATACTCGGCGACCTGGGGGCGGACGTGGTGCGCATCGAGGGCGTCGGCGCGGACGTCTTCCGCGACCTGCCGCCCTCGCGCCATCCCGGCATGGCGGGCTTCCAGCTCAATCTGCACCGCAACAAGCGCAGCGTCGCCCTGGACCTGAAGCAGCCGGCGGCAATCACGGCGCTGCTGCGTCTGGTCGAGACGGCGGACGTCTTCGTCCACAATATGCGACCGAAGGCGATCGGCAGGCTCGGTCTCGACTATGCGTCGCTGAAAAAGCGCAACCTTGCGATCGTCTATTGCGGCGCCTACGGGTTCAGCCGCGAAGGCCCCTACGGCGAGAAGGCGGCTTACGACGACGCCATCCAGGCGGCGTCGGGACTTGCGGGCCTCTTTGCCGAAGCCGACGGCGCTCCGCGCTACGTGCCGAGCGTGATTTGCGACAAGGTGGCGGGCATGACCGTCGCCTATGCCATCCTCGCGGCGCTCCTGCATCGCGAGCGCGGCGGCGGCGGCCAGGAGATCGAAGTGCCCATGTTCGAGGCCAATGTGGCGTTCAACTTGATCGAGCACCTGGGCCCGTTCGCCTTCGAGCCGCCGCTCGGCGACTTCGGCTGGAAGCGCGCCATGTCGAAGAACCGCAAGCCATATCGCACGGCCGACGGCTATGCCTGCCTGCTGCCGTATTCGGACGAGAACTGGCGCGATTTCTTCGGCTTCATCGGCCAGGCGGAACTTGCGACCGACACGCGCTTCGCGACCTACGAGGGCCGCACGCAAAACGTGGACGCGCTCTATGCCGTCGTCGAGCGGGCGGCGTTGCGTCACACGACCGCCGAATGGATGGAGTTTTGCGACCGGGTCAGCATTCCGGCCATGCCGGTGATGAACCCGAAGCGGGCCTGGGACGATCCGCATCTGCGCGCCACGGGTTTCCTGGCGACGGCCGATCATCCGACCGAAGGCCGCTATAAGACGATCGGCTCGCCGGCGCGATTCCTTTCGACGCCGGCCGAACTGCGCCGTCACGCACCGCGTCAGGGCGAGCACACCGCCGAGATTCTCGCCGAGGCCGGCATGAGCGAGGCGGACATCGACGTCCTCATACGCTCGGGGGCGGCGCGGAGCGCAACGTAACCGGCGAGTTTTTTAGGGAGGCATGCCATGAAAGCGACTGTGGTGACACGAGACGGCAGCGCCTTGCGCTTTGCCCTGCAGGATGTAAGCCCGCCGGCGCCCGGCGCCAATGAGCTCCTGATCGGAGTCAAGGCTGCCGGCCTCAATCGCGCCGACCTCATACCAAGCTATCCCTCGCGCTCGACGCGAAAGGACGGCGCGGTCATCGCCGGACGCGAACTGGCTGGCGTGGTGCTGGCCTTCGGCGCGCACGCCATGGGATTCGCCATCGGCGACCGGGTGATGGCGATGGCCGAGGGGGCATTCGCGGAACAGGCCTTGGTCGACCACCGCCTCGCGCTCAGGATTCCCGGCGGCATCGACTGGGCGGAGGCCGCATCGATCCCCGTCGCCTTCGCGACCGCCCACGATGCCATGATCACCAATGGCGGCCTGGCGAAGGGCGAGACCGTCCTGGTCAATGCGGCCAGTTCCGGCGTCGGCGTCGCGGCGCTGCAAATCGCCCGCCTGAAAGGCGCCGGCCTGGTGGTCGGCACGACCGGTTCGGCTTCCAAGCTCGAACGCCTGGCAGGCCTCGGGGCCGACCTGGTGATCGACACCGGCAAGGAGAATTTCGCCGACGCGATCCTGGCGAAGACCGACAATCGCGGCGCCGACGTCATCATCGACAACGTCGGCAAGGGCGTGCTCGCCGACAACATTCGCGTCGCGGCGATCAAGGGGCGCATCGTCTCGGTCGGGCGACTGGGCGGGAACATGGACAGCCTCGATCTGGATGAATTGGCGCGCAAGCGCCTCAAGCTCATCGGCGTGACGTTCCGCACCCGGACCCTGGACGAGCGCATCGCCGTGGCGCGACGGTTTGCCGAGGAATGCCTGCCCGCGTTCTCGGCCGGCCGTCTCCGCGCCCTCGTCCACCAAACTTTCCCGTTGGCTGACGCGCCGAAGGCGCTCTCGGCGATGAAGGCCAACGCCCATGTGGGCAAGCTGGTGATCACGGCTTGAACGCCCCGCGGAGCGCGACCAGGCTCGGCCAGCGCGTCAAATAGCTGTTGGCGCAAGTCACGGCGGCGGACATCATGGCGGCACCGATTTGAGAGTGCTGTTCTAGCGGAGCGTGTATGAACCTGGGTCGCTGGCCGACTTTCCCGGGCCGACTGCGAGGTGCGCTCGATCCAAGCCGCGCGGTGGCGACCGTCATTCTCTTGGCGGTTATCGCGCTGCGCGTGTGGGAGCCGGGTTTCGTCGAAGTGGCCCAGCTGCGCGGCTTCGATTTCCTGCAGCAGCGCTTTCCGCGGAGCGAACCGGCCGTGCGGCAGGTGGCGATCGTCGATATCGACGACGCCAGCCTGGCCGCGCACGGGCAATGGCCCTGGCCGCGCAGCCTGCTGGCCGAATTGATCGCCAAGCTGGACGGCTACAACGTCAAGGCCATCGGCTTCGACATGTTGTTTGCCGAACCCGACCGGCTTTCGCCGCCGCGCGTGGCGGAAACAATCTCCGGTCTCGATTCCGCCGCCCGCCAGGCCTTGGCCTCGCAGCCGGACAATGATCGGTTGATGGCCGACGCGATCCGCCAAACCAGGCTGGCGCTCGGCCAGGCGGCGCAATCCCACGCCATCGACGCGCCGAGCCTCGCGCCGCAACCGACTCCGGTCATAATGCGGGGCACGGATGCGCGGCCATTCCTGTTTCATCTCGCGGCGCTGGTCCGCAATGTGCCGGTGCTCGAGAGCGCGGCGAAAGGCCACGGCCTCTTCACCATTCTCCCCGAACTCGACGGCGTGGTCCGCCGCGTGCCCGTGGCGCTCGTGGTTGGCGGCACCACTTATCCGGCGCTCGTGCCGGAAATCCTGCGCGTGGCCGCGGGCCGGTCGGCCTCGGTGTTGCAGTCGGATGCCGGCGGCGTCTTGTCCATGCGGGCCGGCGATACGGTCATCCCGACCGATGAACGCGGCCGTATGTGGGTGCGTTATGCGCCGCACAGTCCCGGTCTCTATGTCTCGGCGAAGGACATATTGAACGGCACGGTTCCGCCGCAGCGGCTGGCGAACCGTTACGTCTTGATCGGTACCTCGGCGGTGGGTCTGCTCGACACCCGTTCCACGCCGCTCGACGCGCTGATCCCCGGTGTCGAGATCCACGCCCAGATGCTCGAGACCATCCTCGACGGCACCTATTTCCAGCGGCCCAATTGGGTCGTTCTGCCGGAAGTGATGCTGATGGTCCTGCTTGGCGTCACGATGATCACGCTGGTGCCGCGCGCCGGCGCCCAGCGCACGTTTCTCATCCTGACGATGCTGGCTGCGATCATCGGCGGGGGCACGATCTATGCCTTCGTCTTCAACCACTTCATGCTCGACGGGACCATGGCGCTGGCGACCGCCGGCATTCTCTACACCGTTCTCGCTTACATGAACTACAGCCGCGAAGAGGCGGAGCGCCGCAAGATTCGCGGCGTGTTCGGCCGGTACCTCGCTCCGGCGGTGGTCGAAGAGCTTACCCGGCACCCGGAGAAGGCGACGCTCGGCGGCGAAGTGCGGGCCATGAGCTACCTGTTCGGCGACATTCGCGGCTTCACGGCAATCTCGGAACAGCTGAAGTCGAACCCGCGCGCCTTGACGCGGCTCGTAAACCGGCTGATGACGCCCATGACCGAAGCCGTGCTGGACCACGGCGGCACGGTCGACAAGTACATCGGCGACTGCATCATGGCGTTCTGGAACGCGCCGTTCGACGATCCGCGACACGAGACGCATGCTTGCGATGCGGCGCTGACGATGCTGGAGCGGCTTGCTGAGCTGAACGCCGAATTGCGCGCCGAGGCCGACACCAGCGGGAAGGCGGGCGTGGCGCGCGTGGCATCGAGCGACGAATATCGCCGTGCAAAGGAAATACTCGAAACCGGCGGAGGGGATTCCTTCATCGAGGCCGCGGCGCTGCTGCTTTCCGAAGCCGAGCGAGGCTTCGCGCCGGCGCAATACAGCCTCGCCAAGGCCTATCGCGACGGCATCGGCGTGCCGCGCGATCCGGCGGCGGCCGTCCGGTGGTTCCGTGCCGCCGCCGAGCAGGGTCACGGCAGCGCGCAAGAGCGGCTCGGCATGCGCTACGCGCGCGGCGAGGGGGTCGAACGCGATCTGGGCGAGGCGGTGGTCTGGCTCAGCCTCGCGGCGCGGCAGGGCGTCGTGTCGGCCGATGCCGCGCTGCACGAGCTTTACGGTGAGATGCCGGCCGCTGCGGTGGCGCACGCGGAGGCGCGGGCGCTCGCGCTGGAGCCGCAGATTGCCGAGCGCCAGGTCTTCCAGCTCGAAATCGGCATCGGCATCAACAGCGGCGAGTGCATCGTCGGCAACATGGGCTCGATGGACCGGTTGACCTATACGGTTCTGGGCGATTCTGTGAACTTGGCGGCCAGGCTGCAGGCGCTGACCAAGGACTACGGCGTGCCCATTCTTATCGGCGAGAGCACCGCCTCCCGCATCGAGGGCTTCGCGCTCTTGGAACTCGATCTGATCGCCGTGCGGGGACGGCGGGCGCCGTCGCGCGTCTTCGGTCTGCTGGGCGGCCGCGGCGTGTTGGAAAACGCCGAATTCCAAGCCTTGCACGAACGGCATGGCGCGATGCTGGCCGCCTATCGGCGCCAGGAATGGGCGCGGGCCTTCCAGCTCATCGCCGAATGCCGCACGCTCTGGCGTGGATTGGACGAGCTGTACGATCTCTACGCGGCGCGCATCGAACACTTGAAATCGGCGCCGCCAGGCACGGCGTGGCGCGCGGCGGCGCGGAGCGGGTAATCGGCCGTCGCAGCGTTCGCCGCGTATCGCGCGGTCAATGGCCCTGCAGGAAGAAGTTCACGAGTGTCACCACGACGCCGCCGGTTTCCGTGCTGTGCGGCGCTACGCTTTGGCCCGAATTCGTGACGACTTGCTGGAGGTTTTGCGCGGCGTTCGCCGTCTCATGGGAGAACTGAGTGCCGAGAAGATTGATCGCGTTGATCGATCCGGCATCGTGTCCGATCAGCGCCATGACCGCGCCCGATTGATCGGGAGCATTCTTCCCGTCGCGAATCGGACCGGCGGCGCCGCCACGCGGACTGACGCCGCTGCGCAACTGGTTCAGCAAGACGCTCAGGAATTGCGGCGGAATCGGCGTCGGCGGTCCGGGCGGCTCGTTGGCGCTGGCGAAGACGCCGAAGCCGGAGCGCAGAACTTCGGTGGTGCCGAATTGGTTGGTGAGCGTGAAACCGCCGCTGCGCAGGTTGGCATCGTTGTGCGGTCCCGGGCCGAGTAAGCCGATGAAGGTCTTGCCGGTCGCCGGATCCCGCAAGCCGAAGATCGAGGTGCCGCGCACGCCGATGGTGCCGACCGGGACCGTGATCTCCACGTTCTCGGGATGAAGCTCGGCGATGCGGCCCGAGATATAGCCGAAGGTGCCGCTGGAGATCCGCGCCGCAAGCTTGGATTTGTCGGCCGCCGCGGGGTCGTAGACCATGTCGTCGATCCGCACATCCGTATTCGGGCCCACGGTCAACACGGTCTCGTCC
>DASQHM010000234.1:0-23537 GCA_035632095.1 Candidatus Cybelea sp.
CCGGTCCACCATGGCGAGGCAGACGTCCGGCGTGCCGAACAGCCCGCTGGTCTGGAAATAGCGCTCGAAAGCGTGTTCCATGAGCGCGTCGACTTCGTCGGGCGACAGTTCGCCGCCCTCGGGCGCCTCGAGTTTCGCGCCTTTGGCATTGGCGAAGGCGGGAAACTCCCAGCGCGCCTGCTTGATGAGGTCGGTCGACGTCTTCAGGTATTCGATGAACGGCCGGCGCACTATTTGCCGCACCATGTCCATGTCGGGCCCGACGAAGGTGTGCAGCATCAGCGTCACGGTGCCTTCGCCCGCGTGGCCGCGCTCGCGGCGCGCCGCGCGATAGGCCGCGATCTTCGCCGTCAAATCCTCGGCCTTTTGGCCGAGCAGGTTAGTGAGCAGATTGGCGCCAAGCTCGCCCGCCATGCGGAACGTCTCGACGCTGCCGGCGGCCGTCACCCAGATCGGAGGATCGCGCTGCACCGGCGCCGGAAAGATGCGGACATCGATTTCCGCGCCCGTACCGCTTTGGACCTTCACGGACTCGCCGCTCCATAGCTTTTTCACGGTCTCGATGCCGCGGAAGGTGATCTCTTTGCGCTCGCGATAATTTTGCGGCATCAAGGCGAAATCGTTGGCGTGCCAGCCGGAAGCGAACGACAGGCCGACGCGGCCGCCCGACAGGTTGTCGACCACGGACCATTCCTCGGCGATGCGGATCGGATTGTGCAGCGGCAGCACGACGCTGCCGGCCCGGATTTGCACGTTCTTCGTGGTCGCCGCAATGGCCGCGCCGGTCAGCGACGGATTCGGATAGAGGCCGCCGAAGGCATGGAAATGGCGTTCGGGCGTCCAGACGGCGGCAAACCCGTTCCGGTCGGCGAATTGCGAGCCTTCCAGCAACAAGCGGTACTTGTTGTCCCCGCTCTCGCCGGCGTCGGCAGCGAAATAGAACAGGCTGAATTGCATGCCGCTGCCGCCTGCCGCCGCCGTCCCGGCGGACGACCCCTCAAGCCAGGCCTCTTCCTGCACGACGACCTTGAACCCGCGCGTCAGCGTCCAGAACAGCTCCAGCACCGAAATGTCGAACGAGATGCTGGTGACCGCGAGCCACGTGCCGGGTTCGCGATACTCCAGGCTGTCATCCATGCCGGCGAAGAAATTGACCACGTTGCGGTGCTCGATCATCACACCCTTGGGCCGCCCGCTGGAACCCGAGGTGAAGATCACGTAAGCCAGGTCCTGCGGCCCGGCGGCGCGCGCGATATTGCCGGAGCTTGCGGCGCCGTCGAGCGACGCCGGATCGTCGAGACACAGAATATGTGTTCCAGCGCTCGCCGGGACCGCGTCCTTGAGACCGCGCTGCGTCACTACGATCGGCGCGCGCGTGTCTTCCAGCATCCAAGATATGCGCTCGCGCGGGAACGCGGGATCGAGCGGCAGGTATGCGGCTCCCGACTTCAGTGTGCCGAGCAAGGCGACGACCAGGTCGATGGACCGCTTCATGAAGATGCCGACAATCTTCCCCGGACCGGCGCCGAGGCTTTGCAGCCGGTGCGCCAGCCGATTTGCGCATTCGTTCAGCTCGCCATAGGTCAGCGATTGGTCCCGGAACGCGACAGCGACCGCGTCCGGCGTACGCGCCACTTGGTCCTCGAACAGTTCATGGATGGTGCGATCCATCGGGTAGGGCCGCGCCGTGTCGTTCCACTCGACCGTCAACCGACGGCGCTCATCCGGCCCAACGAGCGAGATGTCGGACAATAGGCGATCGGAATTCTCCGGCATGCCTCGCAGCAGCGTGCCCAGTTGTTCGACACAGCGCGCGGCCGTCGCGTCTGCGATCTGCGCCCGGTCATAGGCTAGTCTCAACAATAAACCGCCCTCGCCGTAGGCGAAAAGCGTCAGCGGATAGTTGGTCTGCTCGCGGAATTCGATGTCGCGCTCGGCCCACGTGCCGCCCTGTTCGCGAAGCGCCGCGCCGATCAGCCGGGGCGTGAACACGATGATGCTGTCGAACAAGGCGGTCTTGGCCGGCAACTCGCTCCAATGCTGAATCTCGGAGAGCGGCGTGTGCTCGAAGGCTCGCAATGCCGACCGCGCGGCGCGCAAGTCCTTGAGCCAGTCGCACAAACGCATGTTATGATTCAGACGAATGCGGATCGGCACGGTGTTGATGAGCGTCCCGACGATGTTCTCGGCGCCGGGCACGGTGTTGCGCCGGCATGCGCGCGTCTCGCCGAAGACCACGTCGTCTTCGTTGCTATAGGCCGCCAGCAAAAATGCCCATGCCGCCTGCACCAGCGTGTTCAGGGTGCAGCCTTGCGCTTCGGCGAAGGCTCTGAGCTTGGCCGTTTCGGTCTCGCTCAACGCAACGGATCGCATCCCCTGGCCGGCCGCATCGCGTTTCGCCGTGCCGGATCCGGGCAGCGCGGTCGGCGACGCGAACCCTTTCAGCGTCTCGCGCCAAAATGGCTCGGCGCGGTCGCGGATTTCCGCCCAATGACGCGCGCGCCAGGCAACGAAATCGCGCATCGCCGGCGGTTTGGCGAATTGCGGCTGCCGTCCGTCGCGAATTGCCTCATAGGCGGCGAAGCCCTCGCGAACCAGCGCCGGATAGGCTTGTCCATCGGCGGAGATGTGATGGAACGTCCAAACGAATTCCCATTCCTTCCCGTCGAGGCGGAACAAGGCGCAACGCGTCAACGGCGGAACGCTGAGATCGAATCCGCGCCGGCGATCGGCGTCCAGAAACTCCTCGATGGCGCTCGCGCGCGCGTCCGGCGCCAAGCCGCCGAGGTCGCGCTCCAGCCATTCCAGGTCGATTTTGGGATGCTCGACCTGCAACGGTTCCGGCAAGTCGTTCCACAGGAAGCTGCTGCGGAACGCCGCGTGGGCGTTCACCAGCAATTCCCAAGCGCGGCGCAAGGCCTTCGGGTCGACGCCGTCCCGCAGGCGAACCGTCATCTGTTCGATATCCACCCCGGCCTGTGGCGCCCGCAGGTGGTGATACAGCATGCCCTGCTGGATCGGAGAAAGCTGAAATCCGTTCACAGGCGGCATACGTTTCTCTTTAGGATCAGATATTTACCTAGAGGCTAGCCGAGTATAGGCGGCGATCCCATACTAGCGAATTCGCGCGGCGGCGATCCAGAATTCAAAGCGCAGGTTAGCGGGCGTTGGTTAACAAGCTACTGTCGCCAAGAGGCAAAAATCGGAGCCATTTCAGAGTGATGCCGCCAGAGATGAACGCCGCCGAGCCACCCCCGTATCCGGCATTCTCGCTCACATGGCTGAGCGAAAGGGAGTGGCTTAAGAGCCTAGGCCGCCGAAACCAACAGGCTGCGCATGTCATCGTCGCCGATATCGCGGGTTTGCATGTGAGCGAGGCGCTCATGGCGCTCATGGATTCTGAAGAGCGCGAGCGCGCCGCAGGCTTCCGCTTTGAGAGCGACCGCAAACGGTTCGTCATCGCCCATGCGCTGCTGCGAGCGACCGCTGGATGCGCCATGGACGCCCGGCCAGAGGCGCTCGTATTCGCCACGTCGCCCCGCTGGAACAACCCGCCGAGGATCGCGGCGTCCGTCGAGCCGGTTCCAAACGTCAGCCTTTCGCGCCGGGGCAATTTTGTCGCGGTCGCGTTGGCAGCGCGACAGCCGGTGGGCATCGATGTCGAGCATGACCGCCCTCTCGACGACCTGGAGGAGCTTGTCCGCGCATCCCTGACCGCCGAAGAGGCCGCTCGCGTAAGCGGCGTAGCCGAATGCCGCAGGAGGCGCGAGTTTCTGCGCTGCTGGACCGCAAAGGAGGCCGCGCTTAAGGCGCATGGCCTCGGTCTCGAGATTCCCCCGCGAAATGCCGCAATACGTTTCGGCCGCGACGATCGCCCCGTGGCCGTTGACATAGTTGATGCGTCGGCTACGGCGCGGTATCGGGCGATGGTCCTCGATCCCTTCGGGCCATCAGATGCGATCGTCGCCGTTGCAGGCAACGGGTTCAGCGAATTGCGCCTCGCCCTTGTTGGTGCGGACGCGCGCATTTTCATGATGGAGTGAATTGTGACTGATCAGATCGCCGCAAAAAAGCCGCCGGCCTACGATGCCCGCTTGCTTACCCAGGCTCTGGAAGAAGCGCATCTGCCGTCATTGATGATGGCGATGGTGCACCTGACCGGCGATACCAGCCTGATGACCCCCGAACTGCGTCCGGTTTACGTCGCCTTCGGCGACGGACAAGGCGGGTTGAGCGAAGAGAACCGTGCGCGTGTTCGCGCATCGGCACGCTCCGCCATCGAACGCTATTTCGACAGTGGAATGCGCCTGGCGGCAGCGCCCTCCCCGAAGACGGTGCGGCGCATGATGGATTTCATCGCCGGCGTGGATATTCCGGAACAATACGCCCCGTTCCTGACCGACGAGTTGGCGCTCGACGGAGAGAGCTCGAAACAGCCGCGCTGGACCTCGCCGAAACTTGCCGCGGCCGCCAAGGGCTTGCGCGTCCTGATCATCGGCGCCGGCATGTCCGGCCTGCTGGCCGCGATCCGGCTGAAGCAAGCCGGCATCCCCTTCGAGATCGTCGAGAAGAACGCCGACGTGGGCGGTACGTGGCTGGAGAACAGCTATCCGGGCTGCCGCGTCGACTCTTCGAACCACCTGTATTCATATTCCTTCGAGCCGAACCACCATTTCCCCAACCATTTCTCGAAGCAGGACGTGCTGCTGAAGTATTTCCAGGATGCGGCCGACAAATATGGCCTGCGGCGGAGCATCCGGTTCAACACCAGCGTCATTGACGCCCGTTTCGATGAAGCCGCGTCGCGCTGGACGGTTCGACTGAAACGCCCAGACGGCAAAGAGGAGAATGTCACCGCGAATGCCGTGATCAGCGCGGTCGGCCAACTCAATCGGCCGCGGTTTCCCGACATACCCGGGCGCGAGTCATTCGCCGGCGCGTCGTTTCATTCCGCGGAATGGCGTCACGACATCGATCTGGCGGGGAAACGCGTCGCCGTGATCGGCACCGGCGCCAGCGCCTATCAATTCGTGCCCGAGATCGCCGGCCAGGCCAAAGACCTGCTGGTGTTCCAACGCACGCCGCCCTGGTTGCTGCCGACGCCCAACTACCACCACGACGTCGGCGCGGGCAAGCAGTGGCTGCTGGAGCACATCCCGTTCTATGCGAAATGGTACCGCTTCTGGCTGTTCTGGATGTCGTCGGACGGTCTGTATCCGGCGGTGAAAGCCGATCCGTCGTGGAGCGGCCCGCCGACCGCCATCAGCCAACGCAATCAAGAGATGCGCAATGTGATTGTCGCCGGCTTGAAACATCAGGTCGTCGACAAGCCCGACTTGATCGACAAGATCGTCCCCACCTATCCGCTCGGCGGCAAGCGTGCGCTTCGCGACAATGGCCTGTGGACGGCGACGCTCAAGCGCGACAACGTTGACCTCATCACCACGCCGATCGAGAGAATCACGCCGCGCGGGATCGTCACCAAGGACCAAGTCGAACATGCCGTGGACGTGATCATCTACGGCACCGGCTTCCATGCCAGCCGCTTTCTGTGGCCGATGAAGATCTACGGGCGCAAGGGCATCGAGTTGCACGAGCAATGGCAAGGCGATGCGCGGGCATATCTCGGCATGACGGTTCCGAATTTCCCGAACTTCTTTTGCCTCTACGGCCCCAATACCAACATCGTGGTAAATGGCAGCATCATTTTCTTCTCCGAGTGCAGCGTGCGCTACATCATCGGCTGCCTGGAGCTTCTGGCCGAGAAGGACGCGCGCACGATCGAGTGCAAACGCGGGATACACGACGCCTTCAACCGCCGGGTCGACGACATGAACAAGCAGATGGCCTGGGGCATGCCCGGCGTCACGAGCTGGTACAAGAACCAGCTCGGACGCGTCAGCCAGAATTGGCCGTTTCCGCTGGTGGACTATTGGAAGGCGACGCTTGCGCCCGATCCGGCGGATTTCGAATTGAACTAGCTGCCCGCGGCGGCAGCCACGGCCTGCTTCGGCGCGCTGTCGCCGACCACGCCTTGATCGATCAACGCCGCGATTTCGGCGGCACTGAAGCCATGCTCGGCCAGTATGGCCCTAGCGTGCTCGCTCCGGCGCGGCGCGGTCGCGGCCGGCGTTCCATCCCGCAACGGCGCCGTTCCGGCGATATTCGGCATCGGCACGCGTTGCCCGACCCCGGGCTGGGTCAGCCAGCTGATCAAGCCCGATGCTTCGACGTGCGGCTGCTGCAGGAATTCCAGGTAGCTGTTGAGACGCTCGTGCATCACCCGTTCGGTGGCGAGTCGGGTCGACCAGTATTCGCTCGGTTGCCCTTCGATCAACGGCCGCAGCACGCCGTAGAGCGTCGCTTCGTTGGATAGGCGCAGATCCTTGCTGGCGTATCGCGGATCGGCCGACAACTCCGGCTTGCCGATAGCCTTGCAGAAGTTGACCCATTCCCATTCGCGAACGATGGAGATGTTGAGCCAGCCGTCGGCGGTCTTGAACACCCCGCCCGGCGCGCCGCCGGGGCGCATGACGCCGCCTTCCAGATACATGGCCATCATGCGGATGACCTGCAGCGATGCGACGCCTTGCATCAGGCTGGTCTCGATGTGGCGGCCGCGAGGTTCGCCCTGCCGTGCGTAAAGCGCGGCCGACAGGGCCTGGAACGCATAAAGCGCCGTGATCATGTCGACGGGTATGATGGGAATGCGATGCGGTATGCCGTCCGCGCCCTTGTTGTCCGCCATCAACCCACCATAGGCCTGCAACACCGGATCCATCGCCGGTCGTTCGGCAAGCGGGCCGGTCGAGCCGAAGCCCGTGACGGAAACGTACAGAATGCGGGGCTCGCGCGCGGCAACCGCCCCGTAGTCGAACCCGAGACGGCCGATCACGCCCGAACGGAAGCTTTCGAGAAACACATCCGCGCCCGCCACCAACCGCCACAGCACCTCTTTTCCTGCGGGCGACTTGAGGTCGAGGGCGATGCTGCGCTTGCCGAGATTTCCGACGATGGAGTACGCGGTGTGATCGCCGTAAACCATGCCGAGCGAGCGCGCCCAATCACCGGTCTCGATGGGCTCGACCTTGATCACATCGGCCCCGTACTGCGCCAGCAGCATGCCGCAATACGGCGCCGCGATTCCCTGGCTTAGGTCGATGACTTTGAGCCCCGAATACGGTACGTCGTAACTCACGATCCGCTCCTTGCCAGTGACGTATCCGCCGCAATGTGCCGATGGTATCGCACGTCCGCAGCCTCCGATTGGCGCGTATCCCACCGGTCTGGCATGCTAACCGGATGATCGAGCGAGCGCGAGGCCAGCCGCATGGCCGATGACACCGACACCATATTGGATGCGATCGTGGCTCTGGTGCCGGCGCTGTTGAATGCCATGGAAGCGCTCGGTTTCATCGGCCGCCACCTGCATCCGCCCCAACTGAACAGGCTCGTCACGTCGGTCGGCGCGCGCGATGCGCCGGTGCTCGAGGCGTTGGAGGCTTTTCGCAAGGCCCCCTGGCCCGATCACCTCCAGGAATTTCGCGCGCAGATCGAAGCGGCCTGCGCATCGGTTTGCGAAGCCTTCGACGGGTTGCGCGCGGCGGCGAAGGATCCGGACGGCGTGTTGCAGGCCTATCGGGCGCTCCGCCACGGATCCCGTGCCCTCGAGACGCTTTATCCGGTCGCATCGGCGCTCCCGCCAGTGAGCCAATTCTATCTCGATGCGGAGGCGCGGAGCGACAAGGCCCTGCTTGCCCGGCTCGATAGCGCCGACGCCACGCGTCGCGACACCGGCGTGATGCACGCGCAAAACGAAAGGGGCATGCGGGGCGGGTTTTCCGTCTACGTGCCCGAATACTACGATGCCTCGCGTCCGCACCCCTTGGTGATGGCGCTGCACGGCGGCCGTGGTCACGGCAGGGACTTTCTTTGGACCTGGATCCGGTCGGCCCGCAGCCGCGGCGCGATCCTGGTCTGCCCGACGGCGCTCGGCGACACCTGGTCGCTGATGGAGCCGACCTTCGACGGCACGAACGTCGAGCGCATTCTCACGCATGTGCGCGAGAACTGGAATGTGGACGGCGGCCACATGCTGCTCACCGGCATGAGCGACGGCGGCACGTTTACCTACGTCAGCGGTCTGCTGGCGCAATCGCCCTTTACCCATCTGGCGCCGGTCTCGTCGAGTTTTCATCCGCTCATGATGGAAGTGGCGGCACCCGACCGGGTCGAAGGTTTGCCCGTCTACATCGTCCACGGCAAGCTCGATTGGATGTTCCCCGTCGACATGGCGCGGTCGGCCGAAGCGGCCCTCGAGGCCGCGGGCGCAAATGTCTCGTTCCGAGAGATCGCCGACCTGTCGCATACATATCCGCGAGACGAAAACCCGCGCATCCTAGATTGGCTGCTGAACGGCGCTTGATCGCGCCCGCCTTCCGATCGGACACCACCCATGTCCCGGTTCTGTCACCGGCTAAAACCGGCTATGGTCTGGCCGGGGCTGGGGGAAACGCCAGTACCGGTCGAATGAATATTCGCGCGGCGGTTAAAAGCGAAGCGATAAGTGGTGCTGATTTCGGGAGGAATTCGTGGCTGGACCTTTGGCAGGCGTGAGGATTCTTGACTGCACTTCGGTGGTGCTTGGCCCCTGGGCCGCTCAGCAGCTCGGCGACTTGGGCGCCGATATCATCAAGATCGAGCCCCCGGAAGGAGACACCACGCGCCAATTGGGCCCGAAGCGGAACCCCGACATGGCGGCGTTCTTCCTCGGCTGCAATCGCAACAAGCGCAGTCTGGTTCTCGACCTGAAAAAGGAATCCGGCCGGCGCGCCCTGTTCCGCCTGGCGAAGGGTGCGGACGTGCTGATGCATAATTATCGCCCGGATCCGGCCCAACGGCTCGGCGTGCCTTACGAAGCGTTCGAGAAGATCAATCCGCGCTTGATCTACCTCGCCACCTACGGCTTCCGCTCGGCCGGCCCCATGGGATCGAAGGCCGCCTACGACGACATCATTCAGGCCGGAACCGGCCTCGCCATGCTGCAGACGGCGGTCGCCGGTTCGCCGCGCTTTCTGCCGACCATCGTCGCCGACAAGACCAGCTCGAATGCGGTGGTCGCGGCGGTCCTTGCCGCTCTATACGAGCGGGAGAAGTCCGGCCTTGGCCAGGCGATCGAAGTGCCGATGTTCGAATCGCTGGTGTCGTTCGTGATGGTCGAGCACCTCTACGGTGAGACCTTCCTGCCGGCGCTGGAAAGTGCGGGCTACAAGCGCATCCTCAACAAGGAGCGCCGCCCCTACCCGTCGAAGGACGGCTTCTTCGCTCTGCTGCCCTATACGGACGCCAACTGGCGGGAGTTCTGCGAGCTCACCGGACGCATGGACATTCTCGCCGATCCCCGGTTCAAGGACCTGGCGACGCGGCTCGCCAATATCGAAGTGGTCTACGCGACGCTCGCCGAAATCTGCAAATCCCGCACCAACGCGGAGTGGATTGCGCTGTTGAAGACTTCCAATGTGCCGCATGGTCCGGTGAAGTCGCTGGAAGACCTGCTGACCGACGAGCAGCTTCTCGCCACCGGATTCTGGAAGGAATACGACCACCCGTCGGAGGGCCGCATTCGCACCACCGACATTCCGCCGCGCTTCAGCCGCACGCCGCCAGAGATTCGCCGGCTGCAGCCGCGCCTCGGCGAGCACAGCATTGAGGTGCTGGACGAAGCAGGCTTCACCAAGTCGGAAATCGACGAGATGCTCGCCGCCGGCGCCACTCACACCGGCCGCAAGCCGTCGGCCGGAACTGCCTGACCGAACGATCAGCCGCCGACTTGAGTTACGTCACGAACCGCGCCGGTCGAAGCGCTGGTGGCGAGCGCCGCGTAGGCGCGCAGAGCCTGGGACACCTTGCGGTCCCGGTTGGGCTTCCACGCCAGCTTGCCCTTGGCCAACATGGCCGCGCGGCGGGCTTTGATCTCGTCGTCGGAGATCGCCAGCCGGATTGATCGCGCCGGAATATCGATCTCGATCGGATCGCCGTTCTCCACCAGCCCGATGGTCCCGCCCGCCGCCGCTTCGGGCGACACATGGCCGACCGACAGGCCTGAGGTCGCGCCCGAGAACCTGCCGTCGGTGATCAGCGCGGTCACGTTCGCCAATCCCCTTGCCTTGATCGAGCCGGTTGCGGACAGCATTTCTTGCATGCCCGGCCCACCCTTCGGTCCCTCGTAGCGGATGACGACCACGTGCCCGGCTTCCACCTGGCCCTCGCGAATGCCTCGGGTCGCCGATTGCTCGCTTTCGAAGATCAGCGCCTTGCCCTTGAATTTCAGCACGCTCGGATCGACGCCCGCCGTCTTCACGATGCAGCCGTCTTCGGCAAGATTGCCGTAAAGCACGGCAAGCCCGCCGTCCTTGCTGTAGGCGTTCGCGCCGTCGCGAATGCATCCTTTGGCGCGATCGAGATCGAGTGTCGGATAGCGTTTGTCCTGCGAAAACGCCTGGGTGGTCCGCACGCCGCCCGGCGCGGCGCGATAATAGGTCCGCACCTTTTCGTCCTTCGTGCGCGCGACATCCCAGGTATCGATGGCTTCGCCCATGCTCGGCGAGTGCACGGTCTTGATATCGCGGTGGATCATGCCGAGCCCGTCGAGAATGCCGAGGAGCGCCATCACACCGCCGGCGCGGTGCACGTCTTCCACATGCCAAAGCGGCGACGAGGGCGAAAGCTTCGCCAGATGCGGCGTCGATCGCGACAGGCGATCAATGTCCTTCATGGTGAACGGCACTTCCGCTTCATGGGCCGCCGCCAGAAGGTGCAACACGGTGTTGGTCGACCCGCCCATGGCGATATCGAGGCGCATGGCATTCTCGAACGCCTGGAAGTTGGCGATGGATCGCGGCAATACGGAATTGTCGCCTTCCATGTAGTGGCGCTTCGTCATCTCGACGACGCGACGCGCCGCTTGCAGGAAAAGTTCGCGCCGGTCCGCATGAGTAGCAACCAGCGAGCCATTGCCGGGCAGCGACAATCCCAGCGCCTCGGTCAGGCAGTTCATGGAGTTGGCGGTGAACATGCCGGCGCATGAGCCGCAGGTCGGGCACGCCGATCGCTCATAGGCTTCGATGGTCTCCGCCGAGTTCTTCGGATTGAAGCCGGCCACCATGGCGTCGACGGCGTCGATGGTCCGTTCGTTGCCGTCCCAATTGACCTTTCCGGCTTCCATCGGGCCTCCGGACACGAACACGGCCGGCACGTTGAGCCGTAGCGCCGCGTTCAACATGCCGGGCGTGATCTTGTCGCAGTTCGAGATGCAGACCATGGCGTCGGCGCAGTGGGCGTTCACCATGTATTCGATCGAATCCGCGATCAGGTCGCGCGACGGCAACGAATACAGCATGCCGTCGTGGCCCATGGCGATGCCGTCGTCCACGGCGATCGTGTTGAATTCCTTGGCAACCCCGCCGGCCTTCTCGATCGCCCGCGCCACCAGCTGGCCCATGTCCTTCAGATGCACATGGCCAGGCACGAATTCCACGAAGGAATTGACCACGGCGATGATCGGCTTGGTGAAGTCCGCGTCGTTCATTCCGGTGGCGCGCCACAGGGCGCGCGTCGCGGTGTTGTGGCGTCCTTGGGTGGTCTTGGCGGAGCGGTAGC
The DNA here is from genome assembly GCA_035632095.1 of Candidatus Cybelea sp. Lineage (GTDB taxonomy): Bacteria > Pseudomonadota > Alphaproteobacteria > Ferrovibrionales > Ferrovibrionaceae > DASQHM01. Next base: position 11,659 of record DASQHM010000234.1, read on the forward strand.
TCGGTCGTGACGTCTGGTCGTTCATGGTGCTGCCATCGCGTGGGGGATTTGAGATCAATCATGGCCGCTTAGGGCCGGCCCCACAAGCCAGGACGATTTACGCCGTGCGAACGCCATGTTCGGATGACAATATCTGACAGATGGCCGTTGGAAGCGCTGCGTGCGATGGTCTGACCCTATGCGCGTCCGGAAGAAGAGAAGTGCGAAGCCATGAGCATCCGCAATCTCGACTACCTGTTCAAACCGAAGTCCGTCGCCCTGATCGGCGCCAGCGACCGGCAAGGTTCGGTCGGCGCCGTTGTGGCGCAAAATCTCCTGCACGGCGGCTTTTCCGGGCCGGTCATGACGGTCAATCCGAAGCATCGGACCATTGCCGGCGTTGCGACTTATCCCGACGTGGGCAGTCTGCCTCAAACGCCGGAGCTGGCGGTGATATGCACGCCCCCGCCCGCGGTTCCCGGTACCGTGGTCGACCTTGGGAAGCGTGGCACCAAGGCCGCCGTGGTCATTACCGCCGGTTTCGGCGAAGGCGAGGATCGCATTGGCGCCGACCTCCGTCAGGCCATGCTCGACGCCGCCCGCCCGCATCTGCTGCGCATTGTCGGCCCCAACTGCGTCGGCATCCTGGTTCCCGGGCTGCAACTCAACGCGAGTTTCGCTCACATCGCCGCGCTCAAGGGCGACCTCGCCTTCGTGGCGCAATCCGGCGCCATCGTCACATCCATCGTGGATTGGGCGACGCCGCGCAACATCGGCTTTTCGCACCTTGTCTCCCTCGGCGACATGGCGGACGTCGACTTCGGAGACATGCTCGACTACCTGGCGATGGACGGCGCCACGCGCGCGATCCTGCTCTACATGGAAGGGGTCACCCATCCCCGCAAGTTCATGTCGGCGGCGCGCATCGCCGCCCGCTTGAAGCCTGTCATCGTGGTGAAGGCCGGGCGGCACGCCGAAGGAGCGAAGGCGGCGAGTTCGCATACCGGAGCGATGGCCGGCTCCGACGAGGTCTACGACGCGGCGTTCCGGCGCGCCGGCATGCTCCGGGTCTACGAGCTAGACGAGTTGTTCGACGCCGTGGAAACCCTGGCGCTCTGCCGTCCGTTTCACGGAGATCGGATCGCGATCCTGACGAATGGCGGCGGCATCGGCGTGATGGCCACCGACAGCCTCATCGATCAGGGCGGCCACCTGGCTGCGCTCTCGCCCGAGACGATGCAAGTCCTGAACAAGGTCTTGCCGCCCACATGGTCGCACGGCAATCCGGTCGACATCGTGGGCGACGCGCAGCCGGAGCGCTACGTATCTGCGCTTGAGGCCCTGTTGCAGGACAATGGGACGGACGCGGTTCTCGTCCTGAATTGTCCGACGGCGGTCGCGTCGTCGACCGCGGCGGCACAGGCGGTGATCGAAGTCGCGGCGAAGTCGCAGCGCGCTTTGCTGACGAGCTGGGTCGGGGAAAGCGCCGTTGCGGAGGCCCGAAATCTCTTCGCGCGGGCCCGCATACCAACCTATGAGGCGCCCAATCAAGCCATGCGCGCGTTCATGCACATGGCCCAATATCGACGCAACCAGGATCTGCTGGCGCAATTGCCGGCGTCCGTGCCCGAGGAATTCTCCCCCGACACGGCGAAGGCGCGCGCCGCGATCGAAGCCGCGATCGCATCGGGCCGCGAATGGCTGACGGAGCCCGAGGCAAAGGAAGTTCTGGAGGCCTATCGGATACCATGCGTACCGACGCGGGTTGCCCGAAGCCCGGAGGACGCCGCGCGGCTGGCGGAGGCATTCAATGCGCCTTGCGCCGTGAAGATTTTGTCGCCGGATATCACGCATAAGAGCGACGTCGGCGGCGTCGCGCTCGACCTGGCGACGCCCGCGGCCGTGCGAGACGCGGCGAGTGCCATGCTGGCCCGAATAAAACAGAGTCATCCGTCGGCCCGTATCGACGGCGTGACCGTCGAGCCTATGATAAGGCCGGCGGGCGGTTGGGAATTGATTGTGGGCATGACCGAGGACTCGCAATTCGGTCCGGTGATATTATTCGGCCACGGCGGCATTGCGGCGGAGATCCTCGCCGACAAGGCGCTGACACTCGCGCCGCTCAATGCGAACATCGCGAATGCGTTGATGGCGCGGACGCGTGTGTACCGCCTCCTGCAGGGTTTCCGCAATCAACCGCCGGCCGATCTGGCAGCCATCGCCCTTGTGCTGGTGAAGGTCTCGCAACTCGTGGTCGATATCGGCGAGATTGTCGAACTCGACATCAATCCGCTGGTCGCCGGCAGCTCGGGCGCGACCGCGCTCGATGCGAGGATTCGCGTGCGGCCCGCCAAGGTGTCCGGGGCGGCGCGCCTTGCCATTCGACCCTACCCAAGCACGCTGAAGTCGTATCTGCCCCTGCCGGACGGACGAAGGCTTCTTTTGCGCCCGGTAAGGCCGGAGGACGCATTCGCGTTCGAGGCGGCGTTCGCTAAATTGTCGCCAAAGGACATCCGGTTGCGGTTCTTTGCGTCGCTCCGCTCCTTGACGCCGCACCTCATGGCCCGGCTCACGCAAATCGACTACGACCGCGAAATGGCCCTGGTGCTCTGCGAGGATGGCAAGCCGGCGGGCAGCGCCGAGGTGTTCGGCGTCGTGCGCGTGGCGGCCGACCCCGACAACGATACGGCCGAGTTCGCCATCATCGTGCGTTCGGACGTGGCAGGACGGGGCTTCGGCACATTCTTGATGGGGAGCATCATCGATTACGCCAGGTCGCGCGGCATACGTTCCCTCTTCGGCGACATTCTGCACGAAAACACCAACATGCTGGCGCTATGCCGGCGCCTCGGGTTCACCGTGCGGGCTATTCCCGAGGATCCTTCGATCGTCCGAGCCGAATTGCCGCTGCGCTGAATCGATCGCGCGGCGGCGCGTGACGTCGCGAACGGCACTCTTCCCGTCCGTTCAATGCCGCGGGCTCGGCCGCCGGTCCGACTTTCGACGGCGAATGTGATCCGGTGGATCGGCCATCCGCGCTTGGGCTCCCGGCATCGATAGTCCGTTCATGAGCAGCGCGATGCATTGCGTGGCGATCTGGTCCGGATCGAGCGGGCCGTCCGCGCGGTACCACCGGGCGATCCAGCTGATCGCGCCGGCCAGAACGAAGGCTGCGATCTTCGGATCGCAGGGTGCGATCGATCCTTCCGCAATGCCCTCAGCGATGATGCCGCGAAACTCGCGGTCGATGGATCGCTTCAGACGGCGCAGCCGCTTCCGGCTAGCGGGCGGCAAGGGATCTTCTCCGACGCGGATGACGCACATGCCGAAGTCCTGGGTCACAATCGCCGCGTATTCGCGGGACGCGGCGATCAGCTTCGCCATCGCGCTGCCGCCGGAACGACCGGCGCGCTCGACGGCCTGATGCAAGGCCTCGATGCCGATGCGCACGCAATCGAACAGGATCTGATCCTTGCTCTTTACATAGTGATAGACCGTCGGCTTGGTGACGTGCAGCCGTTCGGCGACGTCGTCGAGCGACGTGGCGTGAAATCCCTTTTCATTGAATAGCTGCGCCGCCGCCTTCAGCACCGCGTCGCGTTTCACCGCCCAATCCCGTTTCCTGTCGCTCTGCTTTTTCCACGGCGACGGATGGTCTTGCGAGGGCGATTTCGCGGGTCTCTTGGGCATTTCCGGGTTGCAGTTCTACTGGCGGATAAGGCCATTTACCCACGAGTAGGCTGATGCTACAAGCTTACAAAGTCCGATACTGCGGCGGCGTTCGGCGAAAGGCGTAGTGGTCCTCGTGAAAGTGCGCAGATGAGGAAGCAGCGCGTAACGCAACAGACAATCGTGTTCGGCATCTTCGTGGTGCTGTTCGCCGGATTCTCGCTGTTCCTTCCCGGCTTTTTCGGCGCCGACAATATGCTGACGCTCCTGCAGAACGTGGCGATCCTGGGCATCCTCGGCTTAGGGATGGCGATCGTCGTCATCGGCCGCGGCATCGATATTTCGCTGGTGGCCTCGCTTGCCGTGCCTGCCGGCCTGGTTCTGCAGATGGTGCAGAACGGACATTCCGTTGCGGAAGCCTTCGCGGCATCCATCGGCTTGATGCTGGTTTTCGGCCTGGTCAACGGCTGGCTCATCGCCTATGCCGAGGTGCCGTCGCTGTTCGCAACCCTTGCCTCCGGATTGTTTCTGGCCGGCCTCGGGCAGGTGTCGTTCTTCCAGCTCGACGTGGTGCAATGGCCCTCGCAGCTCGACGCCTTTGCCTGGTTCGGGCGCGGCGCAATGTTCGGCGTGCCGACCCCGGTGATCATGTTCGGCCTGGCGTCGCTGATTGTCGCGTTCTTCTTGCGCCGGACGCGCCTCGGCGCCTACGTATACGCCGTCGGTGACAATCCGTTCGGCGCGCGCACGACCGGCATCCCGACCCGGCCCGTTATAGTGCTGCAATACGTGCTGGCGGCGGCGATCGGCGCGTTCGCGGGCATGGTGATGGCTGCGTCCGTCAACAGCATGCCGACGCGGATTTTTAATTCGACACTCATCTACGACGTGATCCTGGTGGTCGTCCTCGGCGGCATCGGCCTTTCGGGCGGGCGCGGCGGGGTCATGAACGTGATCATCGGCACGCTGTTGATAGGTACGATGCTGAACGGCATGACCATCATGGACGTGTCGTATTCGGCGCAGAACTTCGTCAAAGGCATTGTCTTGCTCGCCGCCATTCTGATCGATTCCTTCGTCAATCCCCGCAATGAGGAGACGGCGCAGCAAGGCGACATTTGAGTTGCGTGTTCAACCCAGGTAACAACAGATCATCGAGGGAGGATCTCAAAACATGCGTATCAGCTTCAACCTCAATCTCAGGAAGGCCGTCACCGGCATCGCTCTGATCGCCGGCGTGTTCGGCTTGGCGCAATCCGCGTTCGCACAAGGAAAGGGCTTGGACGAGCCGTTCCGCGAGCCCTACCACAAGGCGCTCGAAGGCAAGGTCGTCGCCTACGTACCGGTCGCCATGAGCTTCGACCTGGCGCAGGGCTGGCTTGCCGGTCTGAAGCGCGAACTCGAGCCGCTTGGCGTCAAGGTCGTGGTTCGCGATCCCAACTGGAGCACCAATGCCGGGGCCCAGGCGATCACCACGCTGATATCGGAGAAGCCCGCCGTCATCATCGCCCACAACCCGGACGTGCAGACTTACGCCAAACTGCTGCAACGGGCCGAGAACGAGGGCATCGACGTCGTGCAGATCAATATGCGCTCCAGCTTCCCGACCACGGTGTTCGTGGGCGCCGACTGGGTCGAGATCGGCCAGCGTGACACCGAAGCGGCGGTCGCCGCCTGCAAAGGCAAGTCGAACAAGATCGCCGTCGTGCAAGGCGCATTGTCGGCCGCCGCCAGCGCCTACACCTTGAAGGGCGTGGAGAACGTGCTGGCAAAGCATCCCGAAATCCAGGTCGTGTCGTCGCAGGCGGCAGATTGGGACGCGGCCAAGGCCAAGGCGATCACGCAAACCGTGCTGAAGCAGCATCCCGATCTTTGCGGCATCGTCGGCTTCTGGGACGGCATGGATATCGGGACCGCCGCCGCGATCAAGGAGGCCGGCCTGACCGGCAAAGTCTTCCTCGCGACCTCGGGCGGCGGCGAGCAGAAGGGCGCCTGCGATCAGGTGAAGTCGGGCGCCTTCGACCTCGACCTGAGCTACGACGTTCCGACGCAAGCCAGCAACATGGCCGCGATGATCAAGTGGCTGCTGGTTTCCGGCGTGAAGCCCGGTTCGTCGAAGGCATCGATCTACACGACGCTCATTCCGATCACCAAGGCCAATGCCGGGGCCGAGGGTACGTGCTGGACGCTCGGCAAGATCTGAGCTCCCGCCGGATTGACTAGGGTATCGCCGAATGGTCCTCGCGTCGCATGCTCTTGCATCGGCGCGGGGATCGTTCGGGGCCTTCGTGCCGCCGCAATCCGAGGACTGATCCGCGACGAATGACGCGCGATGCGTGGCGGATCGTCCCGCCGGCGACCCGCGCTCGAGCGAGTATCCCGATGCAAGAAACCCTTGTCCGATTGCGCTACCGCTATTGGCCGGATCACTTGCTCGGCGAAATTCTGTCCAAACGCTGGACCGAGACCGCCATCCCGGTGATCGTGCTGATCGCCGTTGCGGTGGCTTTGAGCGAAGCCATTCCGGGTTTCCTGGCACCCGCCAGTCTTGCGGACGCGGCGCGGCAAGCCTGCGAGATCGGTTTCGTCGTGCTCGGCATGGCGTTGGTGATGATCGTCGGCGGCATCGACCTTGCCGTCGGCTCCACGTTCGCGCTGACCAATTTCTGCGCGCTTCTGCTGATGCACGTCATGAAGTGGCCGGTTGCCGCCGCAGTACCGGTGACGCTGGTGTTCGGCGCGCTGCTCGGCGCGGTGAACGGCGTGCTGGTCGGCTATCTGCGCCTTCGCGCCTTTATCACCACGCTCATCACCCTGATCATCTACCGTGCGGCTTACGATCTTCTGATCCTGCAGTACTCGACACAGATCTCGGCCGGATTTCCCGACTCCGCCGTCTGGGACTTCGTCGGCGGCGGCGAGGTCTATCACGTTCCGACCTCCGTTTTCTTCTATGTCGCCATCGCCATTTTCGGGCACGTGTTCCTGACGCGGCTCCGACCCGGCTGGCACGTGGTCGCCATCGGCGGCTCGCGCCGCTCGGCCTACAACAGCGGCATCCCGGTGCGCCGCACGGTCGCCATGTGTTACGTGGCCTCGGGCGTGCTCACGGCGATCGGCGGCATCTTCTTTGCGGCCCGCCTCGCCACGGCAGGCGGCGACATCGGAGTCGGGCTGGAAGTGACCGTATTGACGGCAGCGGTGCTGGGCGGCATCAGCCTTGGCGGCGGCAAGGGATCGGTCGCCAAGGCCCTGGTCGGCACCCTGATCGTGCTCTTGATCACCAACGGCCTGACGACGCTCTCCGCGCCCGGCGGCGTGAACCGCATGGTGCTGGCGACGATCCTGATACTTGCCGCCATGATCGACATCCGCTGGCTGAAGAACCGGCATCGCATCGTCAGCAAGGTCTACGTCAGCCCGACCTACCACGGCATGCCCGCGGCGCCCTCCACAGCGCCGGACAGCGGCACGCCGTTCGCCTTGAACGACCGGCTGCGGAACGTCACGGCAATCGGGCTCGGCGTGATCGAAGCGCCCGAAGACGTGATCCTCGATCGTCACGACAATCTCTATGCCGGATCGCGCCACGGCGACGTCATTCGCTTCTTCCCGCCGGACTACACGCGCATGGAGGTTTACGCCCATATCGGCGGCCAGCCGCTCGGTATGGCGTTCGACAGGAACGACAATCTTTACGTATGCGTCGGCGGCATGGGCCTTTATCGCGTCACGCCCAATCGCCGCGTCGAGAAGGCGACGGACGAAACCAACCGCAGCTGGCATTCCGTGAACGACGACAGCCGGCTCCGGCTCGCCGACGATCTCGACATCGCCGATGACGGACGCGTCTTCTTCTCCGAGGCGACGGTGCGATATGAAATGCACGAATGGCCGGTGGACGGCCTCGAAGCGCGGGGCAACGGCCGCATCGTCTGCTACGACCCGAAAACCGAAACGACGCGCACGGTGGTTCGCGACCTGAAGTTCCCGAACGGAATCTGCGTCGCGAGCGACAAGCAATCGATCCTGTTCGCCGAAACCTGGGGCTGCACGGTCAAGCGCTATTGGTTCGACGGGCCGAAGGCCGGCAAGATCGAGATGGTGATGGACAACCTGCCAGGCTATCCCGACAACATCAATCTCGCCTCGGACGGCAATTATTGGCTCGCCATGGTCGGCATGCGCTGCCCGGCGCTCGACCTCGCGTGGCGTATGCCCGGCTTCCGGCGGCGCATGGCAAAGCGCGTTCCGGTCGACGAATGGCTATTCCCCAACATCAACACCGGCTGCGTCATCAAGTTCAACGAGAAGGGCGAAGTGCTCGAATCGCTGTGGGATCTCGGCGGCACGAATCATCCGATGATCACCTCCATGCGCGAGCACCGCGGTTACCTGTATCTCGGGGGCATCCAGAACAACCGCATCGGCCGCTATAAGCTCGAGAACGCCGACCCCAATTTCGTGCAGTACGACGTGCGCTGGGGCAAGCATTCATGATTGCCGCTCTCAGGGAATGGACCGATCGGTTCCTTGGCCGTGGCGAGGCGGCGATCACCGTGCCGCCGTTCGACGGCGCGTTGAAGCCGAACCAATTTCTCGAAACCGCCGAGGTGGTGGCCGAACTTGGCGCGCCGGAAGACCTGGCGAGCGACGGCACGTGGCTCTTCGCGTCGGACGGACCGCGAGTGCTGCGCCACGACGGCTCCGCGTTCACTCAGGTGGCTTCGTTCGATCGGCCGGTCACGGCGCTGGCCTGCCTTCCGGCCGGCGGCTTCGCGATTGCGCTTGCCGGAACTGCCGTTCGCGTGGTCGGTGGCCAACATGACGGTCGCCACTGGGATCGCATGGCCGACAAGCCGTTCAAGTCCGTGAACGCAATCGCGGCAACGGCCGACGGCCGGCTGCTCCTGACCGATGGATCGGAAACGCAAAGCTGCGAGCGCTGGTGTCACGATTTGATGGAGCTTGGCCGGACCGGACGGGTCCTTGAGATCGATGTGGCGGGCGGCGGCGGCCGGGAGATTGCAACCGGACTGGAATATGCCTTCGGCGTCGCGCAATCGGACAACGCCGTCTGGGTCTCGGAAAGCTGGCGACACCGGGTCGTCAAGTTCGGAGACGGCGCTGCCGGCACGCCGGTCCTCGATCGTCTGCCCGCCTATCCGTCGCGCATCACGCCCGCTGCCGGCGGCGGCTTCTGGCTCACCGCATTCGTCGCGCGCACCCAGCTCGTCGAGTTCATTTTGCGCGAACCGGCCTTTCGCAAGCGCATGATGAAGGAGATCGAGCCGCGGTATTGGGTGGCTCCCTCGCTCAGCGCCGGCAGCACCTATCTCGAACCGATGCAGGGCGCCCATATCAAGACCATGGGCATCCTGAAGCCCTGGGCGCCGCCGCGGTCCTATGGTCTGGTGATCCGGCTGACGGCGGACGGACTGATGCGCTATTCCCTGCATAGCCGCGTCGACGGGAAGAATCACGGGATCGTCGCCGCCGTGGAATGCCGAGGAACGCTGTTCGTCCTCTCCAAGGGGCGCAAGCGCATTTTGCGCGTTTCCGTCGCCGACGTAGAGCGTGAATTGCAAGCATGAGCACGCCTATTCTCGAGCTCCGCAAGGCGACGAAAAAGTATGCGGGCGTCCCGGCGATCGAGGACGTCGACTTCACATTGCTGAAGGGCGAAATCCACGCCCTGGTGGGCGAGAACGGCGCCGGCAAGTCGACGCTTACCAAGGTCATTGCCGGCGTCGTCACCTTGACGTCCGGCCAAATGCTGATCGAAGGGAAAGAGGCCGCGCCACAGACGCCGAATGAAGCACGCGACCTTGGTGTCGCCATGGTGTTCCAGGAAAACAGCCTGGTGCCGACCATGACGGTGGCGCAGAACCTGTTCCTCGGCCAGGAGAAGTACTTCAACCGGCTCCGCGGCATCTACATCGCCGCGCAACAGTTCCTTCAGTCGCTCAACTTCGACGTGGCGCCGACGACGACCGTCAACATGCTCGGTGCGGCGAAAAAGCAGATGGTCGAGATCGCGCGCGCGGTTCTGCACAATGCCCGGATCATCATCTTCGACGAGCCGACGGCAAGCCTGACGCCGGAGGAAAAGAAATATTTCTTCGATCTTATTCTCGACCTGAAGAAACGCGGCGTTTCGATCATCTTCATTTCGCACGCGCTAGAGGAGGCATTGCTGATCGCCGACCGCATCACAGTGCTTCGCGACGGCAAGCATGTGGTCACCGACCTGAAGGAGAAATTCGACCGCGCGCGCATCGTGCAGGCCATGGTCGGCCGCGATCTCTCGCAGACGCTCTATGGCCGGCGCAAGACCACGGTGCGGCCGGCGGGCCGCCGCGTCCTGTCCATCCAGAATCTGCGCATGGCGGCGATGGTGAAGAACAATTCGCTGTCGGTCTTTGCCGGCCAAATCACCGGGATTTTCGGCCTGGTCGGCGCCGGAAGAACCGAGACCTTCAAGGTGGTCGCCGGCGTCATCAAGCGCGATTTCTTCCACGGCGGCGAAATCCTGCTGCACGACAAGCCGGTGCGCTATCGCGTCCCCGCGCCTGCCATCCGCGATGGCATCGTCTACGTCACGGAGGACCGGAAGGTCGAAGGCTTCTTCGAGACGATGTCGATAGCGCAGAACGTCTATCTCGGCCTGCTCGCCAAGCTTCGGGGCAAGCGCAAGCTGCTTTCGCGGAGCGAAGCCGAAGCCGTCGGGGAGCGATGGATCAAAGCGCTGAACGTGAAGGCCATCGGCAAGGGCATGAAGGTGGTCGAGCTCTCAGGCGGCAACCAGCAGAAGGTGGTGATCGCCAAGTCCCTGGTGCAGGATCCCGAGCTCATCATATTCGACGAGCCCACGCGCGGCGTCGACGTGGGCGCCATCACCGAGATTCACCAGCTCATCAACCGACTCGCCGACGAGGGCAAGGCGGTCGTGGTCATTTCATCGTACCTGCCCGAGGTCATGGCGCTGTCCGACCGCATCCTGGTCAGCCGCCAGGGCAAGGTCGTGGAGGAATTCTCCGCACTCGAGGCGACCGAAGAAAAGATCATGTACGCCGCGATCCATTAGGACGCGGGCCGACAACGTCAAATCCGAATTGCAGCAAGCTCGGTAAGAGCAGGCAGGTTGCTGCCGGCCCGTCGTCGCAACCGCAGACGCGACGCCGCTGGATGCCGATCGCAAACGCAATGCGCGGGGCCAAAGCAAATAAGTGCGAATCAGTCTTATCCGCAATTGATTTGGATCATGGACGACTTAATTGGGAAGTGTATGGTATCGATGTCTTTTCGCGGGGGTGGGGGCATGCGGCATTGTGATCGTTGTGGTGTACGGCGCCCGATGAGCGGCGCGATCATCCGAACGGCCTTCGCGTTTTGCCTGTTGATCGTAGGCGCGGGCACGCTTCTGCTCGGCGCTTCCCCTGCCCATGCGCTGCCGAGTTACGCGCGGCAGACCGGGCAGCAATGCGCCGCCTGCCACAACGGCTTTCCCGAACTCACGCCCTACGGCCGGCTGTTCAAGCTCAACGGCTACACGTTCGGCGGCGGCCAGACGGATCTGCCGCCGGTAGCGGCGATGCTGATCCCATCGTTCACCCATACCCAGGAAGGGCAGCCCGGCGGCGCGGCGCCGCATTATGGCGACAACAACAACTGGACCTATACCGGCAGTCTGTTCTATGGCGGCGCCATCACCTCGAATATCGGCGCCTTCGCCCAGGCCACCTATGATCACACCCCGCGGCGGTTCGGTTGGGACAACACGGACATCCGGTACGCCAACACCACGACCCTGATGGGCGGAGAGACCATCTTCGGTGTTACGCTCAACAACAACCCGACAATAACGGACGTCTGGAATTCGACGCCGGCCTTTGGCTTTCCCTTCGTCTCCTCCGGCCTGGCGCCGACGCCTGCCGCCAAAACATTGATCGAGGGGAGTCTGGCGCAACAGGTCGCCGGGGCCACGGCATACGCGTTCTGGAACCGGCTCGTCTATCTCGAGGCCGGCGGCTATCACACCTTGTCGGTCACGGCGGAAAAGACGCTCGGCACCAACACCACCGGCACAAGCTCAAACTCGGGCGTCATGCCCTATTGGCGCGCTGCCGTGGAACCGAAATGGGGCCGGCATTCGCTCGAGGTCGGGACCTTCGGCATGGCGGCTTCGCTTAGACCCGGACGCATCAGCGGCTCGGGCACCGACGACATCA
>DASQHM010000235.1:0-28838 GCA_035632095.1 Candidatus Cybelea sp.
TTGCTGAAGTAGCCGATCTGCCATTCCATATCGGCTTCCGAGATCGGGAAGTCGACGCCGTCGCGGGCGTTCATCACCGCCTTGGGCGCGATCATGGCGAGGCGAAGCTGCAGGCGCATGGCGGTGCGCATGGACAGGCCCGCCTTCCAGACCAGCGCCGTCATGCCCTTGGGGCTTTGCGCGTCGATGATCTTGGTCACGACGCCCGGCGGCAAGCGCGACAGCAAGGTCAAGGCCGCGACGGCGAAGTCCCGGTCGCCGTTTTCCACCGCATCGCAAACCGCCTCATCGTCGAGCTTGCCCGCGGCATGGAGCGCCGTGGCCCGTTCCAAGCCGCGCTTTCGCGGCGCGCTGCGTTCGGCGTCGGGCGGCGTCTCGTCGATCTTGCGATGCACCACGGCGCGAAGCTGCTGAACCACGTCATCCGCGAGTTTGTGCCGCTCGATCAGGATATCGACCAGCGCCGTGCCGACGAATTGCGCGATTTGGCGCATGGCTCGCACGGAAAGCTCCTTGCGCTGCACCAGGGGCTGGTGCCATCCGGTGACGCCATCAGCATGCTCGATGATGGCGTCGAGCGTTTCCTCGCGGATCTGCGCCGATGAATTGGCGAGCAGGGCGGCGACGGCGGGCACGTCGAGCGTGGCGGCGATGGCGTCGGCCACCGGCGCCACCACGTCGCGCCGCCGGGCGATGGCCGACAGCCTGCCGCTGCCGGCGCCGCTGCGGATGATCTCCAGCAGGTCTTCGTCGTTGAGCAGTGGCGAATATTCGAGGATCGGCGCCGCGACGATGGTCTCGATGTCGCGCGCGAGCCGCAACACGATCTCCCTCGGCACGTCGTCGGCCGACTTGAGCGCGTCGGCCAGCATGGCGCGCACGCGCGGAAGCTGGTCTTGCGCCAAGGTCTCGAGCGCCTCGATCGTCATCTCGCGAAGCCGCGTGCTGGTCTGCGGATCCAGATCGGGCAGCAGGCGGCCGATCTTGCGCGCCAGGTCGCATCGCACGTCGTCGTCGCCGTCGCGGGCGAGCAGCACATTGGCGTGGCCCGGCGTGTTCGGATTGGCGGCGATGGCCCGGCGCACGGCGGGCACGGCATCTTCGGCCAGGAAATATAGGATTTCGGGACGAATGTCGGGCCTTGCCGCCAGATGGCGGCGGACTTCCGGGCTCGGGTCGCGCGCAAGCTGTTTCGACTCTTCGTAGTCGACCGGCCTTAGGTCGCGCCGCGCCTTGCCGAGGAGCCAGTTCAGCATCCGCGCCCCCGATCAGCCCGAAGACGGCGCGCCGCGCGAGCGCAGGCGCTTCGCTTCATACATGGCCCTATCGGCGCGCGCCAAGATGGCGTCGACCGTGTCGTCGGTTTCGGCCAAGGCAACGCCGATCGATGCGCCGAAACCAAGCCCGCCGAAGGCCGCGTCCAGAGCGCCCACCGCGGCGGACAGCGCGGCGGCCTTCGCTTGCGCCGCAGGCCCGTCGACCTCTTCGAGCCACAGCACGAATTCATCGCCGCCGAGCCGCGCCGCCGTATCGCCGGCCCGGCTGGTTTTGCGGATCAGATTCGAGACGTCGCGCAGCGCCTCGTCGCCGCGCTGATGGCCGAAGCGGTCGTTGATCGGCTTGAAGCTGTCGAGATCGATGAACAGCAGCGCGCCGGAGCGGCCGTGCCGGTCCAGGTGCGCCAGGCGGCGCGACAGTTCATCGACAAAGGCGCGGCGATTGGGCAATCCGGTGAGCTCGTCGGTGCGCGAGAGTTCGGCGACCAATTCGTGGGCCCGCTTCAGCTCGGCCTCCCGTTCGCGCGACGCCGTCACGTCGCGGCAAACGCCGCGCGTGCCGCGCCAGGACTGCTCGGCGTCGAAGGACGGCGTGCAGGAAACTTCGAAGCAGCCCGGCGAGCCGTCGCTGCGATTGAGCCAGACTTCGACGCCGTCGAGCGCCGCCCGCGATTCGAAGACCGAGTCGATGCCCGGCGGCGGCACGCAAACGAGTTCGCTGGCCTTGCGGCCCTCCAGCTCGCGCGCGGTGAAACCCAGCGCACCGCGCGGCGAGACGAAGCCGAGCGTACCGTCTGCCTTGGTCTCCCACGCGAAATCCGACGAACACGCCACCAGATCCTTGAACAACTGCCGGGAGACGACCAGCGCCTGGGTCAGGTTGCGCTCGAGCGTCGCGTCGCGCGCCAGCATCAAGCAACGGAGCGGCGAACCTTCGAGCGGCAGGAACGCGATGTCGTATGCCTGGCCGCCCTGCCGGCCTTCGATGTGGCAGCGCTGCTGGCGCGGCTTGCCTTCGCCGACCGCGGAAAGGAACGCCGGGTCCGCGCTGCGAAGCTGCTCGGCGAGGTTCGTGCCGGAAACGTTGCCGTCGATGGCCCGGCCGGTCCGGTCCAGCACCGCCGCCGGCCCCGGATACTCGGTCAGCAGCGTCGCCGCCGGAAGCTGCAACGTCTGCGCTTGCGGAGCCGCGGAATTCGTGCCCGCAAGCGTAATGCGCAACTCGCTCATCGTGTGGCCCTCGCGGTCGCGTGCATGTGTTCGGGTAGTCCGAATTCGGGTTTGCCGAATAGATAGCCTTGTCCGTATTGCAGCCCGAGACCCGCGATGAATCGCGCGGTTTCCTCCGTCTCGACCATTTCGCCGATGCTGGCGACCTTGAGGTCGCGGCAGAGCTGCACCATGGCCTTCAGGAACGGCAGATGATGCGGCACGGTGAGCGCGTCGCGCACGTAGGCGCCGTCGATCTTCACGTAGTCGACGGTCAGGGCGTGCAGATAGTGGAACGCGGTCGCGCCGGCGCCGAAGTCGTCGAGGCAGACCGGATAGCCGGCGTTTCGCAGCGACATGATCGCGGCCCGCGCCGTATCCAGATTGTGGATCTCGGCGGATTCCGTGATCTCGAACATCACGTAGCCCGCCAGCATGTGGTAGGAGCGCAGCAGCTTGTGCAGCGCGCCGAGGAACGAGGGCGTCAGCAGCGAACGCCCGGACACGTTGATGCCGACATGCACCGGATTGCGACCGAGCTTGGCCTTGGCGACTTGCGCCAGAACCTTATGAATCATCGCCAGATCGAAATCGGCGATCAGGCCGACGTTCTCGGCGAAGACGATGGATTCGAACGGCGACTCCTCGCCGGGGAAGCGCGCCAGTGCCTCATAGTGGTGCACGGCGCGGGTCTTCAGGTCGACCACCGGCTGGAAGGCCACGTCGAAATGGCTGGTGGCGATGATGCGCCGAAAGGCGGCGATGCGTTTGACCGCATCGATGAGCAGCGGACGAGACCCCTGCGATATGTCGCCGAGCGTGAGCTCGCCCCGGTCGGAGGCAAAGGTGTTGATGGCATAAAGCAGCGCCTGGGTGCTGTCGCTTTCCTCGCCCACGGCGGAGCTCACGTCCATGGTCGCCGATGCGACGCGGGCGCCCTCGCCCTTCGGATCCTTGCCCCGCGTCAGCACTTCGATGTCTCGGCTCAAGACGCCGATATCGATGCTGGGCTCGTGCAGAAGGCCGTATTTCTCCGTGTTGAATTGCGCGGCCGCGTCGCCGCCGAGCGAGTTGCTCCGCAGCATGCCCACGATCTCGGCATGCAATTCTTCCGACACCTTTTGCTGCAGGCGTTGCGAAAGCTGCTCCGCGCCCTTCAACTCGATGAGACTCATGCGATAGGGGACGCTGCGCCGGCCGCTGGTGCGCATGGCTTCCTGCGCCAGGGCGCCGAAGCCGTCGCGGTCGAGCAGCATCGGCCGCCGTTCGTGGCGCATTGCCGCAGGGTCGGTCTCGTCGTTGGCGTTGTCTTGCGCGCGCAAGGTCAAGAACACCGATCCGGGGCGCTCGGGCAACGTCGCGCCCGAGACATGCAGTATGTGATTGCTCGATTCGAACTTGAGCGGGATCGGGCCGATGCGCCCGAGCGTTGCCGCATCGCTCAACGCCTTGCTGAGCGCGGCGCGGCCGGCCTGCGGCAGCAGATCGAGCACCTTGCGGGTGGCGAGATCCTCGGGAGCGAGCGAAAGCAGTGCGCGCGTAGCTCCAGCGGCAAAAGCAATGCGGCCTTCACCGTCGATCTCGATCAAAGCATCGGCTACCGCGAAAGCGAACGCGAGAAAGCGGTCACGTTCCAGGCGCAGGGCGTCCAGGCTCGGATGAGTTTCACGCATTGATGTACTTTTGCCGCAACTTCAACCAATAGTGGCTCGCGGCAAGTTAATAACCGCCTAACGCGTATTCACCCTGAGCGAGTGCAAAGCGAGACCGAAAGAGCAAGGAAACCCTGTAAACTCCGAGACCTAGCCTGGGGTGCGGCACCTTGCCAGCGCGCCCTTCAGCAGCCCAAAGTCGTAACCATGGCCGCGAAATCAGAGCCCCAAAGTCGTCGCAAGGCGCGCGCGAAAGCCGACCGGGTTTCCGGCGCCGAAGCGTGGATTTTCGATCTCGACAACACGCTCTATCCGGCCCGCTGCAATCTCTTCGCCGAGATCGACCGGCGCATGGGCGAGTACATCGCGAAGCTGCTGAACCTGGACTACGACAGCGCCAAGCGCGTGCAGAAGCAATTCTTCCGGGAGCACGGCACCACCATGCGCGGCTTGATGCGCGAGCACGGCATCGACCCGCGAGGCTTCCTCGAATACGTGCACGACATCGATCTCTCGCCGGTCGCACCCGATGCCGGCCTCGACGCGGCGCTCGCCCGCCTCAAGGGGCGCAAACTCGTGTTCACCAACGGCTCGGTGCCCCATGCCGAGCGGGTACTGGCGCGGCTCGGCGTGGCGCAGCATTTCGAGGCGATCTACGACATCGTTGCCGCTGATTTCGTGCCGAAACCCGAACCGGGACCATACCGCCGGTTCTGCGAGCGCTATGCCCTCGATCCGGCCGCATGCGTCATGGTGGAGGACATCGCGCGCAACTTGAAGCCCGCGTACGATCTCGGCATGACCACCGTGTGGGTCCCCGGCGTCGCAGAATGGAGTCTCGGCGAGAGCGATCTCGCTCATGTCCACCACGTCGCCGAGGATCTTTCCGCTTGGCTCGGGCGCATTGCCGGGGCATAGCGCCGCCCGGTTGACAGCCTTCGACCTGCCGCTATTGTCCACCGGGTTTCGGAATTTCGCCATCGAGGTGATCGCCAATGCCGGCCGCCACGCTGCAATCCATCATCGACGCCGCCTGGGAATCGCGCGACAAAATATCGAGCGCGACCAAGGGCGAGATTCGCGACGCCGTTGCAGCGGCGTTGGATGGGCTCGACGGCGGCCGCTATCGGGTCGCCGAGAAAACGCCGGCGGGCGTCTGGTCGGTGAACCAATGGCTGAAGAAGGCGGTGCTGCTTTCCTTCCGGCTCACCGACTCGGCGCCGATCGCCGGTGCGCCGGGCGAGCGCACCACGTGGTACGACAAGGTGCCGTCGAAATTTGCCGGCTGGAGCGATGCGGACTACCGCAAGGCCGGGTTTCGCGCCGTGCCGGGCGCGGTGGCGCGCCGGCCCGCCTATATCGCGCCGGGCGTCGTGCTGATGCCGAGCTTCGTCAACGTCGGCGCCTATGTCGGCGAGAACACCATGGTCGATACCTGGGCCACGGTCGGCAGTTGCGCGCAAGTCGGGAAGAACTGTCACATCTCCGGCGGCGCCGGGATCGGCGGCGTGCTCGAACCGTTGCAGGACAATCCGGTAATCGTCGAGGACGATTGTTTCATCGGTGCGCGCTCGGAGGTGGTGGAAGGCGTGATCGTCGAGCAGGGCGCGGTGCTTTCCATGGGGGTCTATATCGGCTCGACCACGAAGATCGTCGATCGCGCCACGGGCCGCATCTATCGCGGCCATATTCCTGCCTATTCGGTGGTGGTGCCGGGCAACCTGCCGGGCGCGCCGTTGCCCGACGGACGGCCCGGCCCGAGCACCTATTGCGCCGTGATCATCAAGCAGGTCGACGCCGGAACGCGCGCCAAGACCTCGATCAACGAGCTTTTGCGCGACTGAACCAAGGCGGGGCGGCGCATGACTCAGGCAGCGAATTTCCGGGCCTTGGCCGGCGTCGAGACCGGGCGCTTCGTGCGGCGCAACGTCCGCCTCGAAAGCGGCGCGGTCCTGCCGGAGCTGGCGCTGGCTTACGAAACCTATGGACGGCTCGCGGCGGACGGGCGCAATGCATTGCTGGCAACCCACGGCTACACATCGAGCCACCACGCGGCGGGCACATATTCCGGCGGCAATTCCGATGCGGGCTGGTGGGACGCGCTCATCGGCCCGGGGAAGCCCATCGACACCGACCGCCTCTTTGTCGTGTCGTCCAACATGCTGGGTTCGGCATACGGATCGACCGGGCCCGGCAGCCTCGACCCGAGGACCGGCCGCCACTACGGCCCGGACTTTCCCGACATCACCCTCGGCGATATCGTCGCGGCGCAGAAGGCGCTGCTCGATCATCTCGGCGTCGAGCACCTTGTCGCCGTGGCCGGCCCTTCGTTCGGCGGCTTCCAGGCCTTTCAATGGGCCGTGAGCTATCCGGCTTTCATGGACGGCATCGTCGCCGCGGTAACCTCGCCGAAGCCCGGTGCCGGCGGCGAGGCGCGGCTGCGCGAGCTGATCGAGCGCTTGTCCCGCGATCCCAACTGGAACGGCGGGCGCTACTACGAGCGCGGCGGCATCGTCGAGACGCTGACACAGCTTCGAATCGAGACGCTGAAGCTCTATGGCATCGAAGCGCGGCTGGCGCCGGCGATCCCCGACAGGGTGGCGCGCGAGGCCGCAATTCGCGAGGTCGCGGCGAAATGGGCGCGGGAATTCGACGGACACTCCCTCGTCGTGCTGAGGCGCGCCTGGACCATATTCGATGCGGAGAAGGACTTCGGCCGGATCAAGGCCAGGGTGCTTTACGCGCTCTCCCGCACCGACAAGCTGTTTCCGCCGGACCTGGCGCCGGACGTGATGGCAAAGCTGAAAGCGGCCGGTGTGGATGCCGCCTATGTCCCGATCGATTCCGAGTTGGGCCATATGGCCAGCCATTGGGATGCCGCCAAATGGTCGGCGCCGCTCGGCGCTTTTCTCTCACCACTTATCGATCGCGCAACGCACCCGACTTGAACAACAGCCCTTGGGCCGCACCATGGACGCAAAGGCCGCCATCGACACGCTCGCGCTCAGCCGCGCCATGATCCGCTGCCCGAGCGTGACGCCGGCCGACGCGGGCGCGCTCGACGTGCTGCAAGCGGCGCTCGAAGGCATCGGCTTCCGCTGCCGCCGCCTCAAATTCAGCGCGCCCGACACGCCGGACATCGACAACCTGTATGCCCGCTACGGTTCGGCCGAGCCGAATTTCTGCTTTGCCGGCCATTCGGACGTGGTGCCGGCCGGCGATCGTGCGCGTTGGTCGGTCGATCCGTTTGCCGCCGTGGTGCGGGACGGGCAGCTTGTCGGCCGCGGCGCCGCCGATATGAAGAGTGCGATCGCCTGCTTCGTCACGGCCGCGCAACGCGTGATCGCGGCGCGCGGCGGCAAGGTTCCCGGCTCCATCAGCTTGCTTATCACCGGCGATGAAGAAGGCCCCGCCGTCAACGGCACCGCAAAAGTGCTGCAATGGATGGCGGCCCACGGCGAGCGTATCGACGCCTGCGTGGTCGGCGAGCCCACCAATCCGACGCGGCTCGGCGAAATGGTGAAGATCGGACGGCGCGGATCGCTGACCGGCCGATTGACGGTACTCGGCGCGCAGGGCCATGTGGCCTATCCGCACCTCGCCGACAATCCGATCCCGCGGCTGATGCGCGTGTTGAGCGAGCTCGATGCGCGCGAACTCGACAAGGGCAATGCGCATTTTCAGGCTTCCAACCTGGAAGTCACCACCATCGACGTGGGCAACCCGGCCAACAACGTGATCCCGGCGGCGGCCAAAGCCGTGTTCAACATCCGCTACAACACCGAGCAGACCGCAGCCAGTTTGGAAGCGTGGATCCGCGATGTTTGCGCCCGCCTCGGCGGCGCGCACGAACTCGCCGTCGAGCACGGCTCCAATCCGTTCCTGACCGTGCCGGGCCGCCTGACCGATACGCTTGTTGCCGCCATCGCGGACGTAACCGGCACCGCGCCCGAACTTTCCACCACCGGCGGCACGTCGGACGCCCGCTTCATCAAAGACTATTGTCCCGTGGCCGAATTCGGCCTGGTCGGTCAGACCATGCACAAGGTGGACGAGCACACGGCGGTCGCCGATCTGGCGCGCCTTGCCGATATCTACACGCGCCTGCTGGAGCGCTGGTTCGCCGATTGATGCCGGGCCGGGACGAAATCGTCCGCTCCGTTTACGGGGCCTGGCGCCTGGCGCATCTCGATGCCAGCGGAATGATCCATTTCAACCAGACCATCGAAGGCTTCTATCGCTCCTTCGCCGCTGCCGTGCTGGTGGCGCCGCTCTATTTCATCCAGGTCCTGGTGCAATGGGACAGCGACGCCGCACACGCCGTCGCGAACGGCCAGACCCCGGACAGCATGGGGCAGTCCCTCACTTTGGAATTCGCGACCTATGCCATCGGCTGGCTGATGTATCCGGCTTTGGTCGCGCTGATCAGCCGGCCCTTGGCGCTCAATCAGCGCTATGTGCCCTATATAATCGCCTACAACTGGTCGCAGGCGATCATCATCGTATTCTGGTTGCCGCTCACGGCGGCGATCCAGACCAGCCCGGTCGAAGGTATCGCGCCGATGCTTTGGCTCGCCGGCTTCCTTGCCACCAACGGCTATATGTGGTTCGTGGCGCGCGCCGCGCTGCAAACGTCGTCGATTACGGCCCTGGCGCTGGTGTTCATCGACGTGCTGAGCGGCGTGGCCTTGCACACCGCATTGGCGCGCGTGCTATGACGGCCGGGCGGGATCGTAGTCGACCCGCATGAGATAGAGCCCGGCGGCGGGCGCCGTCGGGCCGGCCGCCGCCCGGTCGCGAGCCTCAAGTGCCGCGCCGAGCGCCTCCTCGCTCCAGCGGCCTTCGCCGACCAGTTTGAGCGAGCCCACCATGGCGCGCACTTGGTTGTGCAGGAACGAGCGGGCCGAGGCGAACACGGCGATTTCCTCGCCGCTTCGCACCACGTCGAGCACATCCAAGGTCTTGACCGGCGACTTCGCCTGGCATTGCGCCGCGCGGAACGAGGTAAAGTCGTGCCGGCCGACCAGGCGCTTCGCCGCGCGGCCCATGGCGCCGGCGTCGAGGTCCTGCGGCACGAACCAGGCGCGATCGCGATCGAGTGCCAAGGGCGCCGCGCGATTGACGATGCGATAGCGGTAATGCCGCGCGGTCGCCGAGAAGCGCGCATGAAAGTCGGCTGCCGCGATCTCGCAATCCAGCACCGCGATCGGCGCCGGCCGCACATGGAAGTTCGCCGCGTTCATCACGGTCGCGGCCGGCCATTCGCGCGTCAGATCGAAATGCGCCACTTGGCCAAGGGCATGAACGCCGGCATCGGTACGCCCGGCCCCGACGACATCGGCGCGCTCGCCCGCAAACGCGAAAATCGCATCCTCGAGCGCCGCCTGCACGGATGCTCCGTTGTCCTGGCGCTGCCAGCCGACAAAACCGGTACCGTCGTATTCGATGGTAATCCGGTAGCGCGGCATCAGGTCAGGACCGTGCCCTTCGGAATGGGATTACCGCGGAGCCACGCCTTGGCGTCGAGTTGCGCGCGGCCCGGCCGTTGCAGCCTGGTCAGCTTGAGCGCGCCGAGGCCGCAGGCGATCGTCAGCTCGTCGTCGAGCACCGTGCCGGGCTCGCCCAATCCGTCGACCGGCTGTGCCGCCTGGATCTTGACGCGCGCGCCGGAGACCTCGAACCAGGCGCCGGGCCAGGGACTCATGGCGCGCACGATGCGGTCGAGCTCGATGGCGCCCTTCCGCCAATCCATGCGGCCTTCATCGCGCTCGATCTTGGCGGCGTAGGTCACGCCGGTGGCCGGTTGCGGTTGCGGCTTGGCGGTGCCGGCCGCCAGAGCGGCGAGAGTTTGCACCATGAGCGGCGCGCCGACGCGGGCAAGCTCGTCATGCAAGGTACCGGCCGTGGATTCCGGTGCGATCGGCACGCGCGCTTCGGCCAGCACCGGGCCCGTGTCCAGGCCTTCGTCCATCTGCATGATCGAAACCCCGGTCTCGCGGTCGCCGGCCAGAATGGCGCGCTGGATCGGCGCCGCGCCGCGCCAACGCGGCAGGATCGACGCATGCAGGTTGACGCACCCGAGTCGCGGGGCGCTCAAAATCGCCTTCGGCAGGATCAAGCCGTAGGCGACCACGACGCAGGCATCGCTCCGCAACGCGGCGAACGCGGCCTGCTCCTCGATCCCCTTCAGGCGCACGGGCGTGCGCACCGACAGGCCCCGGGAAACGGCGAAATCGTGCACCGGAGAGCGCGTTTCGTGGTGCCCGCGGCCGGAGGGGCGCGGCGGCTGGGAGTAGACGCAAGTCACGTCGTGCCCGGCCGACAGCAGCGCCGTAAGCGTCGGCAAGGCGAATTCCGGCGTGCCCATGAAGACCAGTCGAAGCTTGTTCATGCGCGACCATATTCCGGCTGGAGCGCAAACGTCGCAAGCGTCAGGCGTTCACAAGTTGCTGTTTCTTCTGTTTGGACAGTTTGCGCAGGATCATGTTGCGCTTGAGGGCGGACAGATGATCGACGAACAGCACGCCCTCGAGGTGGTCCATCTCGTGCTGGATGCAAACGCCCAGCATCCCTTCCGCCCTGAGTCGTTGCGGCTTGCCGTCGTAGTCGAGATAGGCGATCTCCACCCAGCTCGGGCGCTCGACCTCGGCGAATTGCCCGGGAAGGGAAAGACACCCCTCCTCGAACAGCGCGTCGCTCTCGGATGCGGCCACGACTTCCGGGTTCACCAGGTAGAGCGGCTTCGGCTTCTTATCCTCTGGCTTGGCCAGGTCGATGACGATGACCCGCTTCGGCACGCCGACCTGGATGGCGGCGAGCCCAAGCCCCACGGCCTCGTACATGCTTTCGAGCATGTCGTCCATCAGCTTGCGGATGCCGTCGTCGACAACCGCGACTTTGGTCGACTTGACCTTCAGGCGCGGGTCCGGGGCGACGATGATCGGTCGTTTGGCCATAGCGCCGATTACGTAATGCGCGGCGGCGTTTACGTCAAGGTGCGGCGATGCCGTGAAGCTCGCGACATGGTAGTGTCTTGCCGATTAGGGATGGAAGCGCCATGACCGATACCCTTGCAATCGCGCTGACGGTTCTGGCCGTTTCGGCGGCAATCGGCGGAGCGGTTCTGCTCGCCCTGCTGCTTCGCCGCCAGGGAACCCAGCCGGACGCGGCGCGCGACGCGGAGCGCCTGGCGCAGCTGGCCGAAGCCATGTCCGCCGCGCAACAGCAGCTTGCCGGCCGCATCGCGGCGCTCGCCGAAAGCAGCGTCGCGCAACAGGCGGAATTGCGCCGCAGCGTCGACGAACGCCTGGATGCCGTGAGCAAACGCATCGGCGACAGCCTGGAGCAGACCACCGCCAAAACCGCCCAGACGTTCGGCGAACTCGCCACCCGGCTCGCGCTGATCGACCAGGCGCAAAAGAACCTGAGCGACCTGTCCGCCCAAGTGATCGGCCTGCAGGACATTCTCGACAACAAGCAGGCGCGCGGCGCCTTCGGCGAGCAAATCCTCGAAACCCTGGTGCGCGACGCGCTGCCGGAATCGGTCTACGCGTTTCAGGAGACGCTCGGCAACGGCAAGCGGGTCGACTGCCTCATTCGCCTGCCGAACCCGCCGGGCTCCATCGCCGTGGACGCAAAATTTCCGCTCGAGAGCTATCGGGCCATGGCCGATGCGCCGGACGACGCCACTCGGCAGACCGCCGCGCGGGCGTTCGCGGCCGACGTCCAGAAGCATGTGGCCGACGTGGCGGCGAAATACATCGTGCCCGGCGAGACCGCGGAAAGCGCATTGTTGTTCCTGCCCTCCGAAGCGGTATTCGCCGAGTTGCACAGCCGTTTCCAGCCGGTGATCGAAGCCGCGCACCGTCGCCGGGTGTGGATCGTCTCGCCCACCACCATGATGGCGACGCTCACCACCGTCCGCGCCGTCTTGAAAGATGCGCGCATGCGCGAGCAGGCGGGCGAGATTCAGAAACAGGTGCGGATGCTGCTCGAGGACGTGGTCCGCCTCGGCAAGCGCGTCGACGCGCTGCGCACCCATTTCGCCCAGGCGGACAAGGATATCCGCGAGATCGAGACGTCGAGCGCGAAGATCGTCCGCAAGGGCGAGCAGATCGAAGACGCGCAGATCGAGACCGGCACGCCCGGGATCGGCGGCGCGCCGGCGGCGGAGTCCGGGCCGGAGCGGCTTTCGCTCTCGTGACGAATGGCCGGCGTGTTACGCTGCCCGTCGCCACAACATGGGAAAACAAGACAATGCGCATAGCGTGGATCGGCGGTGTCGCGGCAGCGGCGATATTGGGGGTCGCGAGCGGCGCGCGCGCCGACGGCGACAAGCTGGCCTGGACCGGCACCGGCGCGGGCAGCCATCACTGCGTCACCTATGTCATGCACGTCGACATGGAAGTGCAGGCCGACAAGGTGGTCGGCACGTTTCAGCAGAAGGGCCGGCCGAAGTACACCTTCTCGTTCCCCAAGGATGCGTCCGGCAATTATTCGGGATCGGTGAAGCTGAGCAACGGCGACCCGCTCAAGATCAAGGGATCGGCGACAGCGGACGGCGGCACCATCGACATGGATGGCTATTGCCATTTTGTCGGCAAGCTCGCTAAATCGTCGTGACTTAGAACGGCCGCCGCGCCTTGAGTGCCGCGGCCAACGTCCCATCGTCCAGATAATCGAGCTCTCCGCCGACCGGGACGCCGTGGGCGAGCCGCGACACGGCGACGCCGCTGCCGTTCAGCCGGTCGGTGATGTAGTGCGCCGTGGTCTGCCCATCCACCGTGGCGTTGGTGGCGAGGATCACCTCGCGCACGCCGCCGGCGTGAACGCGGCGCACCAGGCCATCGATGGCGAGATCGCCGGGGCCTATGCCGTCGAGCGCCGATAGGGTGCCGCCGAGCACGTGATATCGCCCGCGGAACGCCGCCGCGCGCTCCAGCGCCCAGAGATCGGCGACTTCCTCGACCACGCAAATGATGGAGCCGTCGCGACGCGGATCGCGGCACACGGCGCAAGGATCCTCCGTGTCCAGGTTGCCGCAGACCGGACAGGCATGCACCTTGTCCGCCGCCGTGCCGAGCGCCTCGGCCAGCGGCAGCATCAGCGCTTCCTTGCGCTTGAGCAGATGCAGTGCTGCCCGGCGCGCCGAGCGCGGTCCGAGGCCCGGCAGCTTGGCAAGAAGTTGGATCAGGCGCTCGAGTTCGGTCATATGGCCGTCGTCGCGCGAGCCATTCGATTCAAAACGGCAGCTTCACGCCGGGCGGCAGCTTCAATCCCCCGGTCAGCTTGGCCATCTCCTCGGCCAGAAACGCCTCGAGCTTGGACTTCGCGTCTTGGTGCGCCGCCACGATGAGGTCCTCCAGCATCTCGACCTCTTTCGGGTCAACGAGGGACGGATCCATCTTGATGCGCCGCATCTCGCCTTTGCCGTTTAGGGTGACATGCACCATGCCGCCGCCGGACGAGCCGCTGATTTCGTGAGCGTCCAGCTTCGACTGCATCTCCGCCATGCGGGACTGCATCTCCTGCGCCTGCTTCAGCATCTGGCCCAGATTCTTCATCACTCGTCTCCATCACTCGATTCGTTCGCGCCAGGGTCGTCGCCTGCGGCAGACTCCGCAGCCGCATTGCGCATGCGGACGCTTTGAATGGTGGCGCCGGGGAAAGCCTGGGCCACGGCACGCACCAGCGGATGCCCTTCGACCTCGGCGCGGCGCGAGGCTTCGGCCACTGCCGCCGCTTGGGCCAATGTCGGCGCGCCGCCATCCTTCGCCACCGATATGGTCCAGCGTTCACCGGTCCATTCGCGCAACCGCTCCGACATGCGATTGGCAAGATCGGCCGGCGCGCCCGCCGCGGGGCGAAACTCCACGCGGCCCGCCTCGAAGCGCAGCAGATGCACGAAATTGATCATCTGGCCTTTCAGGATGAGATCGCGTTGTTTGCCGGCCAGCGCCACGAACGCAGCGAAATCCGGCAATGGCACGGCCTGGACGATCTGATGCGCCGTTGACGGCCGCTCGACCTCGGGCGCCAACTGCGGCACCGCGCGCGATTGCACGGCGAGTTCGGCCGTAGCACCCGGCCGGACCGGCGCAGGGCCGCCGCGCGGCGCGGGTTGCGGCACCGCCGGCCCAGGAGCCGCCCCGGGCAAGCTGGCCGCGGCTTCGCCGCCTTTGCCGTTCAACTGCCGCACCAGATCGCCCGGCGCCGGCATTTCCGCCACGTAGGCCAGGCGGATCAGCACCATGTCCGCCGCCGCCAAGGCTTGCGTTGCCTGGCGCACTTCCGCGATCCCTTTCAAAAGCATCTGCCAGGTCCGCGCCAGCACCGCCATGGTCAGGCCGGCGGCCATGGCAGCACCGCGGCGGCGTTCGGTTTCGGCGACGGTGACATCGTCCGCCGCCTCCGGCGTCACCTTGATGCGGGTGAGCCAATGGGTGAGTTCGAGCATGTCCTGCAGCACGGCGAGCGGGTCGGCGCCGGCATCGTATTGCAGGCGCAGATCGGCCAGCGACCCCGCGATGTCGCCCTGCATGACCTTGTCGTAGAGATCGAAGACCTGCATGCGGTCGGCGAGGCCGAGCATGGCGCGCACCGGTTCGGCGGAGACCGAGCCGTTGCCGTGGGCGATGGCTTGGTCCAGCAGCGACAGGGCGTCGCGCACAGAACCTTCCGCCGCGCGCGCGATCAGCGCCAGCGCCTCGGGCTCGACCGCGACATTTTCCTTGGCTGCAATGCCGGCTAGATGCGCGATCAGGACTTCGGCTTCGACCCGCTTCAGGTCAAAGCGCTGGCAGCGCGACAGCACCGTCACCGGCACCTTGCGGATCTCGGTGGTGGCGAAAATGAACTTCACATGAGCCGGCGGCTCCTCCAGCGTCTTCAGCAGGCCGTTGAACGCCGCGGTCGAAAGCATGTGCACTTCGTCGATGATATAGACCTTGAACCGCGCCGATACCGGCGCGTACCGCACGGATTCGATGATCTCGCGCACGTCGCCGATGCCGGTGCGCGACGCCGCGTCCATCTCCAGCACGTCCACGTGCCGGTCCTCGGCGATGGCGCGGCATGAGTCGCATTGGCCGCAGGGCGTGATGGTCGGTCCGCCCTTGCCGTCGGGGCCGGTGCAGTTCAACGCCCGCGCGATGATGCGCGCCGTGGTGGTCTTGCCGACGCCGCGCACGCCGGTGAGGATGAAGGCGTGGGCCAACCGCCCCGACTCCATGGCGTTCGTCAGGGTGCGGACCATCGCATCCTGACCGATGAGCTCGGCGAAGGTCGCCGGGCGGTATTTGCGGGCGAGAACGCGATAAGGAGCGCTGGCGGGTTCCGTCATCGGGCGCTGATCGCTCCGGGATCGAATGGGCGGCAGGTGGGAGGCTGGCTACGACCCGGGCCGAATCTCGTTACGGCTGCTTCCTTCCGGACCTGACCGGGTTGGCGAGCGTCCCGTCCGCCGCCAACCTCCCGGGCGAAGTATACCAGAACTCGCCTCGAACGATGCAAGGCCGCCCGGTTGCCGAACCGGCGTCACGGTGCGATCCTTGGCCCATGCCCGCCAACGACCCCAACGCCCGCTTGGCGCCCAGGGAATTCGAATCGCTCAAGGAAGTGGCGAAGGGGATCATGCAGCTTGCAATTCCCGCGCAGCACAAGGCCGCGCTGATCAAGCTCGGCTTCATCGAGGAGACGTCCGGCCGCTTGCTGTTGACGGAAATCGGCAAGATCAGGGTCGCGGCGGGCCGTTGAACCGGCCGATGTCGCACGATGCCCGCCTGCCGCCCGGGTTGCCGGTGGTAGTGCCCTGTGTCACCCTGCGGCCCCATGAACGAACTTCGTACCACGCCCGCGCCCATCGTCTTTTGCGGCAATCCCCTCGATCGAGTCTCCCATCTGCGCCGCGACGCGGCCTGGCTCGCGGCCGCCCTGGTGGATCGCAAGAGCCGGTTTCTGCCGCTCTGGCAGCTCAAGGCGCTGGTGTCGCTCGCGCCCCAGCCGGCGCTTGACTGGCGCGGCGCGGGCGAAGTCGCCGACCTGATCGCCGCCGGCGCCAGCGTGGTGATGCTGGGCAAGGATGGCGAGACGTGCCGCTTCGCCGTGGATGCTTCGGCCTTGGCCGAAGGCGGGCGCGAGGGCTGGGGCAAGTTCATCGACGTGCGCTCCATCGCGCCGCAACTCACGGCGGAAGAGGCCGGCATCCTGGCGCAGGCCCGCGCCACCATCGACTGGCACGCGCGCCACCGTTTCTGCGCCGTATGCGGCAAGCCGACCGAGGCGCGCGACGGCGGCTATATGCGCGCCTGCACCAGCGAGGCGTGCAAGGCGCAACATTTCCCGCGCACCGATCCGGTGGTGATCATGCTGATCCTGCGCGGCGACATGTGCTTGCTCGGGCGCCAGCCGCAATTCCTGCGCGGCATGTA
The DNA here is from genome assembly GCA_035632095.1 of Candidatus Cybelea sp. Taxonomy (GTDB): domain Bacteria; phylum Pseudomonadota; class Alphaproteobacteria; order Ferrovibrionales; family Ferrovibrionaceae; genus DASQHM01. The sequence goes on from DASQHM010000235.1 coordinate 16,567, forward strand.
TTCGGCGCTCGCCGGATTCATCGAGCCCGGCGAGACCATCGAGAACGCCGTGCGCCGCGAAATCAAGGAAGAGGCCGGTGTGCCGGTCGGCCGGGTGCGCTATCACGCCTCGCAGCCGTGGCCGTTCCCGGCGTCGCTCATGATCGGCTGCTTCGGCGAGGCGACGGCCGAGACCATCACCGTGGACGCCGACGAACTGGAAGAGGCGCGCTGGTTCCCCCGCGCCGACGTGGCGGAAATGTTGCGCCGGAGCACCACGCCGGAAACCCCGCGCATGCCCCCGCCGCTGTCGTTGGCCCATCAGCTGGCGCGCGCCTGGATCGGCGGCGCCACGGTCTGAGGCCCTCTTCGGCCCATTACCAGCCGGGTAATTGCCGTCCCCGCCGGCACGGGCCAAAGTGCCTAGGCGCCGGGGTAAAATCCGCCCCCGGCCCGTCATGCCGCGGAGGATCCCATGGACGAACTCGAGCAATTGCGCCAGCGCCCCCTGCCCTTTGCCCAACTGCTCGGCATCAAATACCTGAGCGCCAGCAAGGACCGGGTGACGGCCGAAGTCAAAGTGCGGCCGGAGCTCTGCACCAGCCCGGCGGTCATGCACGGCGGCGCCATCATGGCCTTCGCCGACACGCTCGGCGCCGCAGCCACGATTCTGAACCTGCCGGACGGCGCCGGCACCACGACCATCGAATCCAAGACCAACTTCCTCTCGGCCGCCATGGTCAACACCACGGTGACCGGCGAAACCACCCCGGTGCATCGCGGGCGGCGCACCATGGTCTGGCAGACGCGCATCACCAGCGCCGACGGTAAGCCGCTGGCGCTGGTGACCCAGACCCAGATGGTGCTCGAACCGAAGAAAGGTTGAGGCCGTGGCGACGGCGCATGCGAGCGCGCAGTTCGGCAAGCGCCTGCGCTGGTGGCGCGAGCGGCGCGGCCTGTCGCAGCTCGACCTGGCCTTGGCCGCGGAAACATCGCAGCGCCATTTGAGCTTTCTCGAATCCGGCCGCACCGGACCCAGCCGCGACATGGTCCTGCGCCTTGCCGCCACCCTCGACGTGCCGCTTCGTCAGCAGAACGCGCTCATGCTCGCGGCCGGATACGCGCCGGCCTGGCGCGAGAGCGACCTTGGCGCGCCCGAACTGGGCAAGGTCAACCAAGCGCTCGACCACATGTTGGCGCAACAGGAGCCTTATCCCGCGTTCGTGGTCGACCGGCGCTGGAACCTGCTCCGGGCCAACGGCGGCGCCGGACACCTGGTCGCCTTCCTCGCCGATCCTCCGGCGGTGGATGCGCCGCCGCCTGCCGGGCCGGTGAATCTGGCGCACCAGCTCGTCCAGCCGTCCGGCTTGCGCCCCTACATCGTCAACTGGGACGAAGTGGCGCTGCATTTCATCCGCGGGGTGCAGGCCGATGCGTTGGCCGACGGCACGGCGGAAACCGCCGAGCTGCTGCGCCAGCTGCTCGCGGTTCCAGGCGTGCCGACGCCGTCCCAGGGCGCCATGGACGAACCGCCGGCGCCCGTGCTGGTGGTTCACTTCCGCAAGAACGGCACCTCGCTTCGCATGTTCACCACCATCGCCACGCTCGGCACGCCGCACGACGTGACGTTGCAGGAAATCCGCATCGAGTGCTTCTTCCCCGCCGACGATACGACCCAAGGTCTGTTCCAAAGCTGGGCAGCGGCGGCGCGAAACTGAAACCCAACCATTACCTGCCGGAGAATTGCGGCGGCCGATCGCAGGACGGCAAATTTTCGCCGGTGACATTTCATCGGGAGCCGTCATGGGCGAAAGTCTCGGCGTACTCGCCGCCATGCTGTCGAGCGGGCTCGGCGGGATCGCCGCCGGCACCACGCGCTTTATCATCGGCGCTGTCGATCCGGTGACGCTCGGCGCGTTCCGCTACGGCGGCGGCTTTCTCATCCTGCTGCCGATTGCCCTGGCCAAGAGCCGCCGCTGGCCGGAAGCGCGAGACCTGCCGGCCGTCGCCGGTCTCGGCCTGCTGTTCTTCGGCATCTTCCCGGTGTTCTATAACGCGGCGCTGTACTACACGACGGCGGCGCGCGGCGCGCTTGCGCTTTCGACCTTGCCGCTTCTCACCATGCTGATCGCGGCGCTGCTCGGCATCGAACCGCTGACCTGGCGCAAGACCTGCGGCGTGCTGGTGGCCGTCGGCGGCGTGACTATCTCGCTCGGCCTCGGCCTGAGCCAAGCTCCGGCGGGCGCCTGGCGCGGCGACGGGTTGATGATGACCGGCGCGGTGCTCATGGCGCTCTACACGATCTGGTCCAAAGCCTATATCGCGCGTTCCAGCGCTCTCACGTTCGCCACCGCCAGCATCGCGGCCGGCGCCGGTTGCCTCGTGCTGTTCGCGCTGACCCGAAACGGCTTTGCCGCATCGGCGCAATTCGGACCGGCGCAATGGGCAGGCGTCGCCTATCTCGCCGTCGGGGGCGGCGCCGTCAATTTCCTGCTCTGGGTTTGGGCGCTCGGCCGCGCCACGCCGACCCGCGTCGCCAACACGATCACCGTCAATCCGGTGACCGCTTCGATCACAGCCGCGCTGTTGATCGGCGAGCCGATCCGTTTCGATACGCTGTTCGGAATCGCGGCGGTGTTCGCCGGAATCTGGATCGCCTCGACGATGCGGCGCAGTCCGGCGGCGGCGGCCTAGGTCAGCAGCAGCGACATCAACGTGCTGTCCTCGTAGGCGCCGCGCAGCTTCGCGTAGCGCCGGCGCACGCCTTCGACCTCGAAGCCCAAGGATAGGTAGAGACGGCGCGCCCGCTCGTTGCTGGCAAAGACGTCGAGTTCGATCCGCTCGAGGCCAAAGCGCCGGGCGGCATCAATGGTCGCCGAAAGCAGCCGTCGTCCGATGCCGCGTCCCCGCATTTCGGGCAACAAGCCGATGCCGAGCACCCCGTTGTGGGCGAACGCCGGCCGTGGAATCGGCGTGATGTCGCACCAGCCGATGACGCGTTCGCCGTCGTGCGCGATGCGGAAGGGCTGGCCCTTTTCGATCATCGCGCTCCACCAGCTGCGCGAGGCTTCGAGCGGCGGCGCCTCGAAGAACGCCAGATAGCGCTGCTCGCGCGCAACCACGTCGAGACAGGCGCGCGCGCTCGGAATGTCCTCGAACTTGGCGGGCCGGATGTCGATCGGCATGGCGCGCGGCCGAAGACTTAGGCGTGGCGGCGGAACGGTGCCTGCAGATAGACGCCAAGCACCTTGAGTTTGGCGGAGTAGAACTGCAACTCCTCCATGGCCCGTTCCACCGCTTTGTGCGCCGGGTGGCCTTCGATCTCCGCGTAAAACTGCGTCGCGGCGAAACTATTGTCGGTCATGTAGCTTTCGAGCTTCACCATGTTGATGCCATTGGTGGCGAAGCCGCCGAGCGCCTTGTAGAGCGCCGCAGGCACGTTGCGCACCTGGAAGACGAAGCTTGTCAGGCACGGGCCGTCGTTCGGATCTGGTTCGGAGGGGCGGCGCGCCATGATCACGAAGCGCGTGGTATTGCCGAGCACGTCCTCGACGTGGCTCCGCAGCACCTGCAGCCCGTAGATCTCGCCCGCCAGCGGCGGCGCGATGGCCGCTTCCTCCTTGCTGGCGCGCTCCGCCACTTGCTTGGCGGCGCCCGCATTGTCGCCCGCGTCGATCGGCTGCAGCCCGAGATCGCGGATGGCCAGCCGGCACTGCGACAGCGATTGCATGTGGCTATAGACGCGCTTGACGGTGTCGAGGGTGGCGCCCGGCGGAGCCAGCAGCTGATAGCGCACGCGCAGGAAATGCTCGCCGATGATGAACAGGCCGGACTCAGGGAGCACGTGATGCACGTCGGCGACGCGGCCGGCCACTGAATTCTCGATCGGAATCATGCCTAGCGCCGCGCGGCCCTCCGACACGGCGGCGAAAGCATCGTCGAAAGTGCGGCACGGCATGACCTGCAGGTCGGGATAGACTTCCCGGCACGCGATGTGCGAATTCGCGCCGGGCATGCCCTGGAAGGCGATGGTGCGCGAGGGGGCCGCTGCCTCAGGTTTTGCCGGTGGCATGACGCTTCACAAATGTGCGGACACGTTCAAGGTCGGCGGGAGTATTGACTTCGAGGGGAACGGAGTCAACGAGTGCCACTTCGATGCGCATGCCGGCTTCGAGCGCGCGAAGCTGTTCAAGACTTTCGCGCTGCTCCAACACGCCGTGCGGCAGCGACACGAACCGCTCCAGCGCCGCGCGCCGGTAAGCATAGATGCCGAAGTGATGATAGAGCGGCCCCTTCCCCGCCGGCACCGGATTGCGGCTGAAATAGAGGGCCCGTCCGTGACGCGCGCCTTCGGCAATGGCGGCGACCGCCTTGACCGATCCAGTATCGGCGGCGACCGCTGCGTCGTCGATCTCGACCGCAAGGGTGCCGATGTCGACCGCAGGGTCGGCCAACAGCGCGAAAGCGGCACGCAGCGCGTCCGGCTCGATGGTCGGCACATCGCCCTGCAGATTGATGATTGCATCGTGGTCGCCCGCAGGATCGACGATGCGCATCGCCGCATGAACGCGATCGGACCCTGATGCCAACGCCGGGTCGGTCATCACCGCTTGCCCGCCCGCGGCTTCGACGGCGCGCGCGATCTCCGCTTCGGCCACGGCGACGACGACCGGACCGATGGCGGCGCGCTTCGCGGCGCGCCAGACGTGCACGATCATCGGCGCACCCGCGATATCGGCCAGCGGCTTATCGGGAAGACGCGTCGCCTTGAGGCGCGCCGGAATTACGATCAGCGGATTGCGCGGCAGGCTCAAGCGAGGCCTCCTCGGCGGACAGTCCGCGTGGGTCAATCATCGCGGGCCAAACATTGCGGCATTTGGTCGCAGCGCTGGACGCTCGAGCCGCAGTCTCGCGCCAGTTATACGGGTTGCGCCCTGCGGCGCAAAGCCGCTAATCTCCGGGCGCACGCGCGGGTTAAGCCCCGGTGCGGCTGGATGGATTCGGGATGCGCGGGTCGACATCGATGAACGGCTTCGAACTCAACAAGATCATCGGCGCGGTGCTGTTCTGCCTGCTCGTCATCATGAGCATTCGCATCGTCGGCGACATCATCGTGCATCCGGTGAAGCTGAAGGAAAACGCCTACAAGGTCGAGGTTCCGAAGGAAGAAGGCGCCGCCACGGCCGCTGCCGCCGCCAAACCCGAACCCGACAAGCCGATCGAGACGCTGCTTGCCGCCGCGGACCCGAAGAAGGGCGAGCAAACCGGCAAGGTCTGCCTGACCTGCCACACCTTCGACAAGGGCCAGCCGAACAAGATCGGTCCAAATCTCTACGGCATCGTGGGCGAGAAACTGGCCGAGGTGCCGAACTTCTCCTTCTCCGATGCGATGCTGAAGAAGGGCGGCAGCTGGGGCTACGATGAGCTCTATCAGTTCCTCAAGTCGCCGAAGGACTACATCCCGGGCACAAAGATGACCTTCGTCGGCTTGCCCAAGGCGGAAGACCGCGCCAACGTGATCGCCTTCCTTCGCACGCTCAGCGACCATCCGGTGCCCTTGCCGGCGGCGAAGTGAGCGACGCCGGCCTCGAACGCTTCCTCGCCTTCTCCAATCAGCTTGCCGACGCGGCGGGCGCCGCGATCCGGCCGCATTTCCGCCAGCCCATCGGCGTCGACGCCAAGGCCGACGCCTCGCCGGTTACCATCGCCGATCGCGCCGCGGAAACCTCCATGCGCGAGCGGATCGAAGCGGCATTTCCGCAGCACGGCATCATCGGCGAGGAATTCGGCCGGGTCCGCGATGACGCGGAATATCTCTGGGTGCTCGATCCCATCGATGGAACCAAGTCGTTCATTTCCGGCGTGCCGCTCTTCGGTACGCTGATCGCGCTGCTGCACCGCGGTCGTCCGCTGCTCGGCATCATCGACCAGCCTATCCTGAGCGAACGCTGGATCGGCGCGGACGGGCGCAAGACCACGTTGAACGGACGCGCCGTCGCGACCCGGATCTGCGCCGGGCTTGGCGAGGCGACGCTGTTCTGCTCGAGCCCCGACATGTTCCAGGGCCGGGCCGCCGAGAAGTTCGAGACGCTGCGCCGCGCCGCCAAGCTCACGCGTTGGAGCGCCGATTGTTACGCCTACGCCTTGTGCGCCAGCGGATGCATCGACGTGGTGGCCGAAGGCTCCATGAAGCCCTACGACTACGCGGCGCTCATTCCCGTGGTGCAGGGCGCGGGCGGGGTGATTACCGACTGGTCGGGCCGCGCGCTCAGCTTGACGAGCGACGGGACCGTGCTCGCCGCGGGCGATGCGCGCGTTCACGCGGCGGCCTGCAAACTGCTCAGCGCCTGAACGGCGGCACGCGGAGGTTTCCATGCATCGCTTCGCCCGCACCTTGTTTTCCGCCGCACTCGCCATAGGCGCAGCAATTGCGCCGGCCGACGCACGAACCACCCATGCGTTGGCGCTGGTCGGCGAGCCGAAGTACGGCGCCGATTTCAAGCAGCTCGACTATGTCAATCCGAGCGCGCCCGCCGGCGGCGAGTTGCGCGAACACGCCACCGGCGGCTTCGACAGCCTGAACGAATTCATCATCAAGGGTGAGCCTGCTCCCGGAATCGGACTGATCTACGAGACGCTGCTCTCCTCGCCGCTTGACGACGTCTCCAGCGCGTATGGCCTGATCGCCCGCAGCATCGAGGTTCCGGACGATCTTTCGTCGGTGACGTTCGCGCTCAGGCCCGAAGCGCGCTGGCAGGACGGGCAGCCGATCACGGCCGACGACGTGGTGTGGAGCTTCGAGACGCTGAAGCAAAAGGGTCTTCCGTTCTATCGGCTCTACTACGCCAACGTGGATCGCGTGGAAAAGCTCGACGACCACACTGTCAGATTCCATTTCTCCGGCGCGCGCAATCGCGAGCTGCCGCAGATCATGGGACAGCTCCCGGTGCTGCCGAAGCACTGGTGGGCCAGCCGCGATTTCGAGAAGACGTCGCTCGAACCCCCGCTCGGCAGCGGCCCCTATCGCATCAAATCGGTCGAGCCCAATCGCGCCGTGACCTATGAGCGCGTGCCCGACTATTGGGGCAGGAACCTGCCGCTCAACAAGGGCCGCTATAACTTCCAGACCGTGCGCTTCGAGATGTACCGCGACGAGACCATCGCGCTCGAGGCGTTCAAGGCCTTCCGCTACGACTTCCGGCTCGAAAACAACTCGAAGAGCTGGGCCACGTCGTACGATTTCCCGGCCGTCCGCCAGGGTCGCGTGATCAAGCAGGATGTGCCGAACACGCGGCCGACCGGCATGCAGGCCTTCGTATTCAATCTGCGGCGACCGCTGTTTTCGGACGTGCGCGTGCGCGAAGCCCTGGGGGACGCGTTCGATTTCGAATGGTCGAACAAGACACTGTTCTACGGCCAATACACCCGCACGGAGAGCTACTTCTCCAACTCCGACTTCGCCGCGAAGGGCCTGCCGTCGCCCGCGGAGCTGAAGCTGCTCGAGCCGTTTCGCGACCAGCTGCCGCCCGAGCTGTTCACCAAGCCCTTTAGCCTGCCGAAGTCGGATGGATCCGGCCTGCCGCGCGAGAACCTGAAAGCGGCCCAGGCGCTGCTGGAAAAAGCGGGCTGGACCGTCAAGGACGGCACTTTGACCGGGCAGGAGCGGCAGCCGTTCGGCTTCGAGATCCTTTTGGTGAACCCCGATTTCGAGCGCGTGGTCACGCCCTTTGTCGGCAATCTGAAGCGGCTAGGCATCAATGCGCGCATCCGCACCATCGATTCGGCGCAATATCAGAACCGGCTGCGCGACTTCGATTTCGACATGGTGGTCGGCGGCTGGGCGGAATCGGAATCGCCCGGCAACGAACAGCGCGAATTCTGGTCCGCCGCCGCAGCCGATCGACCGGGCAGCCGCAATCTGGCCGGCATCAAGAACAAGGTCGTCGATGCGTTGATCGACAAGGTGATCGCCGCGCCCGATCGCGAGAGCCTGATCGCCTCGACGCGTGCCCTCGACCGGGTGCTCTTGTGGGGCTATTACGTCATACCCAATTGGCACCTGGCATATGACCGCGTCGCCTACTGGAACAAATTCGGCCGCACGGCAAAGAATCCGAACTACGGCATCGACGTGTTCTCGTGGTGGATCGATCCGGAGAAAGCCGCAGCGCTCGGCCAAGGCGAGGCCAAGCCCGCGCGTTAGCCCCCGAGATGGTGAATTGCCAGGGACGATCCGCTGTGGAAGGCTCCCGCGTGTGATCGCCCGTTTCGCCGCCGCTCTAGCCTTCGCCGCCGCGCTTCAATTGGCGCAAGCGGCGCCTGCCGTCGCAGGCGAGCCGGCGCCGCGCCACGGCCTATCGATCTTCGGCGAACTCAAGTATCCGCCCGCATTCGCCCATTTCGACTACGTCAATCCCGATGCGCCCAAGGGCGGCGACCTGCACCTGTGGTCGCTCGATTCCTTCGATAGTTTGAACCCGTTCATCCTGAAAGCCGTGCCGGCCGACGGCATCGACGCCACGTTCGACTCCCTGATGGTGCAATCCATGGACGAGCCGGATTCGGCTTACGGCCTGATCGCCAAGGACGCCGTCTTCGATGCCGAACGCCATATGCTTGCCTTCGATCTTCGGCCCGAAGCGCGCTTCCACGACGGCACGCCTGTGACCGCGGACGACGTCGTGTTCAGCTTCGAGACCGTGGTGAAGGACGGCAATCCGCGCTTTCGCATCCTGTTTCAAGGGGTGGCCGGCGCGGCCGCCGACGGACGCGAGCGCGTGATCTTCCGTTTCAAGCCGGAAGCGACGCGCGACTTGCCGCTGCTGGTGGCGACCGGGGTGCCGATCTTCTCCAAGGCCTATTTCAAGGGCCGCGACTTCAATCACACCGGCCTCGATCCGATCCTGTCGAGCGGGCCCTATGCCGTCGCCAAGATCGATCCGGGCCGCTCGATCACCTACGCGCGCGTGGCCGACTATTGGGCCAAGGATCTGCCGGTCAACCGCGGCCGGTACAATTTCGACCACATCCGTTACGACTATTACCGCGACCGGGAAATCGCCTTCGAGGCCTTCTTCAGCGGCCAATACGACTTCCGCGAGGAAGCGACGGCGCGGCAATGGGCCACCGGCTACGACCGGCCGCCCGTGCGCGCCGGCCTGATCAAGAAGGAGGTACTCCCCGACTACACGCCCTCCGGCGTGCAGTCGTTCTTCTTCAACCTCAGGCGCGCCAAATTCCAGGATCGGCGGGTGCGCGAAGCGCTGTCCCTTGCCTTCGATTTCGAATGGGAGAACCGCACGCTTTTCTACGGCCTATACAAGCGCACGCGCAGCATGTTCGAGAATTCCGAACTGGCGGCGACCGGCCTGCCCTCGCCGGAAGAGCTGAAACTGCTCGAGCCGTACCGCGACCGTCTGCCGCCCGAGCTGTTCATGCGGCAATTCGATTCGCCGACCACCGACGGCAAGACCACCATCCGCGACAACCTGCGCACCGCCCAGGAGCTGCTGAAGCAGGCCGGCTACGAAGTGCGGAGCGACAAGCTGGTGAACGCGAAGACCGGCGAGACGCTCGGTATCGAATTCCTGCTGTTCGAGGCGACCTTCGACCGCGTGGTCGGTCCTTACGTTCAGAATTTGAAGCGCCTCGGCATCGACGCGCGTATCCGCACGGTCGATATCACCACCTTCCAGCGCATGCAGGACAATCTCGATTTCGATGTGGTGATCCGCCGCTTCACGCAACCGCTGACCCCCGGCGTCGAGCAGCGCGCCTACTGGGGCTCGGCCAACGCCGACACGCCGGGAACGCTCAATTTCGGCGGCATCAAGGATCCGATCGTCGATGCTCTGGTCGAGAAGATCGTCGGCGCCACCGACCGCCCGAGCCTGATCGCGGCCTGCCACGCGCTCGATCGCGTGCTGATGTGGGATTACTTCACTGTGCCCCAATGGTACAGCGGCACGCATAAGATCGCGTATTGGGACAAGTTCGACCGGCCGAAGGTGCAAGCCCGCTACACGCTCGGCGAGACGGATCTCTGGTGGTACGACGCGCCCAAGGCGAAGGCCATCGCCGACGGCAAGGCGCCGGCCAAGTAGGCGGACGCGCAGCATGCTCGCCTATATCATCCGCCGGCTTCTGTTCGTCATCCCGACCCTGTTCGGGATCATGGTGATCAACTTTGCCGTGATCCAGTTCGCGCCCGGCGGGCCGGTGGAGCAGCTCATCGCCAAGCTGCAGGGCAATGCCGTCGGCGCCACGGCGCGCATCGGCGGCGGCGGTGGCGGCGAGCTGTCCCAGAGCAATGCCGGCGCGCAGACCAGTTCGACCGGCGCCGTGGCCGAGGGCGCCAACCGCTATCGCGGCGCGCAAGGCCTCGATCCCGAGTTCATCAAGCAGATCGAGAAGATGTACGGCTTCGACAAGCCGCCGGTCGAGCGCTTCCTGCTGATGATGGGCAATTATCTGCGCTTCGATTTCGGCGACAGCTATTTCCGCGACCGTCGCGTGGTCGATCTGGTGCGCGACAAGATGCCGGTCTCCATATCGCTCGGCCTTTGGACCACGCTGATAATCTACCTGGTGTCTATCCCGCTCGGCATCCGCAAGGCGGTGCGCGACGGCACGCCGTTCGACGTCTGGACCTCAGGGTTGGTGGTCGTCGGCACTGCCATACCGAGTTTCCTGTTCGCGGTGTTGCTGGTCGTGCTGTTCGCCGGCGGCAGCTACTTCACCTGGTTTCCCTTGCGCGGACTGACTTCCGACAATTGGGCGAATCTCGACTGGTTCCACAAGACATTGGACTACTTCTGGCATTTGGTGCTGCCGACCGTCGCCATGGTGATCGGCGGCTTCGCCAGCCTGACGCTCCTCACCAAGAATTCGTTTTTGGAAGAGATCAACAAGCAATACGTGCTCACCGCGCGCGCCAAGGGCCTGACCGAGCGCCGCGTGCTTTACGGCCACGTATTCCGCAACGCCATGTTGCTGGTGGTCGCCGGCTTCCCCGCGGCGTTCATCGAAATCCTGTTCACCAGCCAGCTTCTGATCGAAGTGATCTTCTCGCTCGACGGGCTCGGGCTGCTGAGCTTCGAATCCACCATCAACCGCGACTATCCGGTGATCTTCGGCACGCTTTTCGTGTTCACCCTGCTCGGCCTGGTCATGAACCTGATCGGCGACATGATGTACACCGTGGTCGATCCACGCATCGACTTCGAGACGCGCGAGGTCTGAGTCATGCGCATGTTGGCCCTCGACATGCGCGTAAGCCCGCTCAACCGGCGGCGGCTCGCCAACTTCAAGCGTAATCGGCGCGGATACTGGTCGCTTTGGATTTTCACGATCCTGTTCGTCCTGAGTCTGTTCGCCGAATTCATCGCCAACGACCGGCCGTTGATCGTGCGCTTCGCGGGCCATTGGTATTTCCCGGCAGTGGCGACCTATTCGGAGACCACGTTCGGCGGCGACTTTGCCACCGAGGCCGCCTATCGCGATCCCTATATTCGCGACAAGATCGAAGCCCAGGGTTGGATGCTCTGGCCGCCGCTTCGCTACAGCTACAGCACCATCAATCTCGATCTAAAGGTGCCGGCGCCGGCGCCGCCATCACCGGAAAACTGGCTCGGCACCGACGATCAGGGCCGCGACGTGGTCGCGCGCCTGATCTACGGCTTCCGCATTTCGGTGCTGTTCGGACTGACCCTCACCATCGTGAGCTCCGTCATCGGGGTCGCCGCCGGCGCGCTGCAGGGGTATTTCGGCGGCTGGACCGATCTCTTGTTCCAGCGCTTTATCGAGATCTGGTCCGGACTGCCCCGGCTCTATCTGCTCATCATTCTCTCGGCGGTGATTACGCCGAACTTCTGGTGGCTGCTCGGCCTAATGTCGCTGTTCAGCTGGATGGCGCTGGTCGGATTGGTGCGGGCGGAATTCCTCAGGGCGCGCAATTTCGAATACGTGCGGGCGGCGCGCGCGCTCGGCGTCGGCAACTTGACCATCATGTACCGCCACCTGCTGCCGAACGCCATGGTGGCGACGCTGACCTTCCTGCCCTTCATCCTGAACGGGTCGATAACCACGCTGACGGCGCTCGACTTCCTCGGTTTCGGACTGCCGCCCGGCTCGCCGTCGCTCGGCGAGCTGTTGGCGCAGGGCAAGTCGAACCTTCAGGCGCCGTGGCTCGGCATCACCGCGTTCCTCATCCTTGCCGTCATGCTGAGCCTGCTGATCTTCATCGGCGAAGCGGTGCGCGATGCCTTCGACCCGCGGAAGACGTTCAAGTGACG
>DASQHM010000236.1:0-4916 GCA_035632095.1 Candidatus Cybelea sp.
AGGCCGGTATTGAACATCTTGGCGCCGTTGATGCGCCAGCCGTTGCCGTCGCGCACCGCGCGCGTCTCCATCCAGGTGGCGTCCGAACCGTGATTTGGTTCGGTCAGTCCGAAGGCGACCTTGTAGGTGCCGTCGAGAATCTTCGGAATGAACTCGGCCTTCTGCTCCTTGGTGCCGAAATCGCGGAACATGAGTACGGTCGGCAGATTGCCGACGATCGAATTCTCATTCTGCAGGTCGTTGTGCAGCCCGAGGCCCTTCGCCGCCAGGTGCTCGCGGATCACCGCCATGGCGAGGTTGGAGCCGTCCTTGCCGCCAAACTCCTTCGGCAGCGCGAATCTGTAGTGGCCGGCCTTGTCGGCCCGCCGCTTCATCTCGCCGAGCAGCGCTTCCCACTCGTGCCGGGGCAATCCGCCGTTCTCGAAATCGGTGCGCGCCCATTCGCGCCGATGGTCGAAGAAGCGGATGTTGTCGTCCTGCTGTTCCAGCGGCTTGATCTCCCGCGCGATGAAGGAGTCCAATTCGGCCAGATAGGCCTTGATTTCGGCGGGAATATCGAAGTCCATGGCGGTCCGTCCCTGTCGGCGATGCTTTGGGGCGCAATTAGACCATAGGCGCCGAAGCCCCGGCAAACACGCACTGGTCAAGCGCCGCCGCCGCGCTCTATCGTGCATGCGATGGTCGATCTGGACGAATTCCGCAAGTCCCTGTCCCGCGCGGTGGTGCGGCACATCGGCGCGCCCGGCGAGGTGGAAGACCTGCGGCGTCTGACCGGCGGCGCCACCAAGACGACCTGGACGTTTTCGGCCAAGGTCGGCGGCGAGACGCTGCGGCTGGTCATGCAGCAATCGAGCCCGCGCGAGGTGAAGGGCGGCGATCCGCTCGGCGCGCTGCCTCGGCTGGTGGGCGCCGACGACGCGGCAATCATGATTGCCGCGGCGAGGGCAGGCGTGCCGGCGCCGCGGGTCCGGGCAATCCTCGCGCCGGACGACGGGATCGGCCGCGGCTACATCATGGACTTCGTACCGGGCGAGACGATCGCGCGTCGCATTCTCCGCGAGCCGTCGCATGCGGCGTTGCGCTCGAAGTTTGCCGGACAATGCGGCGCGATTCTCGGCAAGTTGCACGCCATGCCGCGCGAGAGGCTGCCGTTTCTGGTGCCGTTCGGCGCCGCGGCGCAAGTCGAACTCTATGAGCGCGTCTATCGGTCGTATGACCTTCCCCAGCCGGCGTTGGATCTCGGGTTCCGCTGGGCCGCGGCGCATGTTCCCTCGGCGCGGCGGACGACAGTGGTCCATGGTGATTTCCGCATGGGGAATCTCATTTGCGGGCCGGAAAAAATCGCGGCGGTCATCGATTGGGAAATCGGCCACCTCGGCGATCCCATGGAGGACCTCGGCTGGCTCTGCGTGAAGACGTGGCGCTTCGGCGGCAAATCGCCAGTCGGCGGCCTCGGGCGGCGCGAGGACTTGTTCGCGGCCTATGAAGCGGCCACAGGTTTGCGCGTCGATCCTGCGGCGGTGCGCTTCTGGGAGGCTTTCGGCAGCGTCAAATGGGCCGTCATGTGCATGATGAAGGGTCTGTCCCATCTGCGCGGCGCGGAGCGCTCGCTCGAACAGCTCGCCATCGGCCGCCGCATGGAAGAGCCGATTCACGATTTCCTGCAATTGCTGGCCGGAGAGGATTGAAGCCATGCCCATGAGCCTGCCGCCGGCGCCCGACATGCTGGCCGTGATCCGCGAATTCCTCGAAACGGCGATCCTTCCGGGCCTCAAGGACGACAAATGGTTCAACGTCAAGATCGCCACCAACATGCTGGCGACGGTCGAGCGCGAACTGCGCCTGGGGGCGGCGGCGGACGCCGCCGAGGCGGAGCGCCTGACCGCGTTGACCGGGACCGCCGGCTCGCTGGAGGAGCTCAACCGATTGCTGGCGCTTCGCATCCGCGACGGTTCGGCGGACATCGATGATCCCGCGCTGCTCGATCACCTCCGGCGCAGCGTTGCCGACGCGCTGCGCATCAACAATCCGCAATGGCTGACGCGCTAGGCGTCACATCTCCGGTGGGAGCGCCCATGAGCTACGAGCACATTCGATACGAGACCGACGGTCCGATCCTGACGATCACCTTGAACCGGCCGGAGAAGCTGAACGCCTATACGGCCACCATGGGCAACGAATTGGCGGATGCCTTCCGCCGCGCCGACGAAGACGACGCCGTGCGCGCCGTGATCGTGACGGGTGCCGGCCGGGGGTTTTGCGCCGGTGCCGACGTTTCCGGCGGCGCCGCTACGTTCGACACCACGGGCAAGCAGGGCGGCGCCGTGCTCGGCGACCAGATTTCGCGGCGGACCGAAGGCTTCGTCATGCGCATCTTCAATTGCCGCAAGCCGTCGATCGCCGCCATCAACGGTCCGGCGGTCGGCGTGGGCATAACCCTGACCTTGCCCATGGACATTCGCATCGCATCGAGCGAGGCGCGGTTCGGCTTCGTGTTCGCCCGGCGCGGCATGGTGCCTGAGGCGGGCAGCGCATGGTTTCTGCCGCGCTTGGTCGGGATAGCCCAGGCCTTGCGGTGGTGCTATTCGGGCCGCGTATTCGGCGCCGACGAAGCGTTGAAGGGCGGGCTGGTGAGCGAAGTCGTCGCGCCCGATGCGCTTCTGCGCACGGCCCGCGCCATCGCCGACGAGATCGCCAGCGAGACGGCGCCGGTCTCGATCGCATTGACCCGGCAAATGCTGTGGCGTCTCGCGGCCCAGCCGAGCCCCATCGCGGCATTGGACACGGACTACCCGATCACGCGCGAAATCGGCGCCGCGGCGGATGCGAAGGAGGGGGTGCAGGCATTTCTGGAAAAGCGCAAGCCCAACTTCCTCGGCCGCCCTTCGCGCGACATGCCGAAGAGTTATCCCTGGTGGCGCGACTAGTCGATTTCGACGGGCTCAGGCGACGCGCACGAGCAGCTTGCCGCGGTTGCGGCCTTGGAACATTTCGGCGAGCGCACGCGGAGCGTTCTCGAGCCCATCTACGATATCGACCGCGGGCTTGATCTTGCCCTCCGCGACCCAGGCGGCGAGCTGCGCTTCCGCCGCGGGGCGGGTGTCGAAGAAATCCATTACGACGAACCCCGTCATGCTGAGCCGCTTGACCACCATGAGGCCCGGCACGCCCATGGGGCCGGGGATCGGCTTCTCGGCGTTGTATTGCGAGAGATTGCCGCAGCACACGATGCGGCCGCGCGTGTTCATCTGGAACATCGCGGTCTGCAAAACGTCGCCGCCGGTATTGTCGAAATAGACGTCGATGCCGTTCGGGCAGGCATCCTTGATCGCCTTGTGCAGATTGCCGGTCTTGTAGTCGACCGCGGCATCGAAACCGAGATCGTTGACGAGCCAGCGGCATTTGTCGGCGCTGCTTGTCGTTCCGACCACGCGGCAGCCCATGAGCTTGGCGATTTGTCCGGCAACGGTTCCGACCGCGCCCGCCGCCGCGGAGACGAGAACAGTTTCGCCGGGCCTGGGCTTTCCGACATCGAGCAAGCCGAAATAGGCGGTGAGGCCGGTGATGCCGAGGACACCCAGGATATGTTCCGGCTTGTGGCGCTTGTCGTGCTTGGTGAGTGCGCGCCCGGGAAGCGCCGCATACTGCTGCCAGCCATACTCCGCACTGACGAGATCGCCGGGCTCGAAACCCTTGGCGTTCGACGACACCACTTCGCCGATCCCCCATCCCGCCATGACATCGCCGGGATTGAGCATCGCGCGATAGGTCTGGCCCTGCATCCAGGCACGACTCGCCGGATCGAGTGACAACAAGGTCGTGCGCACCAGCACCTCGCCGTTTCCCGCCTGCGGCATTTCCGCCTCGCGGAGGTCGAAGTTCCCCGGACCCACCTGCGCGTTGGGTTTGCGGGCATATATCCATTGCTTGTTCATGGTCATGGGTGCACCTCCCGATGCTGCGCGTTTGACAGGGACGGCAGCGATTTCCGATCCTGAAACAGAACCGTGGAGGACGCCATGAAATACCGCAAGCTCGGTGCAAGCGACTTGAATGTCTCGGAAATTTCGCTGGGCTCCTGGCTGACCTATGGCGTGGGCGTCGAGCGCGACAAGGCGGTTGCCTGCGTCAACCACGCCTTCGAGCTCGGCATCAACTTCATCGACACGGCGAACGTCTATGGCCGGGGGGCAGCGGAAGCGGTTCTCGGCGAAGTGCTGGCCGAGCGTCGGCGCGATTCATACATCCTGGCGACGAAAGTGTTCGGCCAGATGAGCGACACCGACCAGGGATTGTCGCGCGCGCAGATCGAAAAGCAGCTCGACGCCTCGCTCAAACGTCTGCGTACGGATTATGTCGATCTCTACCAGTGCCATCGCTATGACGCGAATACGCCGCTGGCGGAAACCATGGAGGCGCTGAGGCGGGCAGTGCAGAGCGGCAAGGTGCGCTACATCGGCTTTTCGGAATGGTCGCCCCAGAACATCGAAGACGCGATCGCCATGACCGGCGCGGAGCGCTTCGTGTCCAGTCAGCCGCAATATTCGCTGCTCTGGCGGCGGCCGGAGGTGAAAGTGGTTCCACTTTGCGCCAAGAACGGCATCTCTCAGATCGTCTGGTCGCCGCTCGCGCAAGGCGTGCTCACCGGCAAGTATCAGCCGAACGTGCCGGCCCCGGCGGGAACGCGCGCCACTTCGGCCACGATGAGCCAGGCCATTTCGGGCTGGATGGCGAAACCGGTGCTTGAGGCGGTGCAAAAGTTGCGCCCGATCGCACGGGCCGCGGATCTCTCTATGAGCCAGTTCGCGCTCGCCTGGGTCTTGCGGGAACCGAATGTGGCCTCTGCCATCGTCGGCGCGAGCCGGCCCGAGCAACTCGACGAAAATGCAGGCGCAAGCGGCGCGACAGTCGATCCG
>DASQHM010000237.1:0-9793 GCA_035632095.1 Candidatus Cybelea sp.
GGCCGGACCTCAAGGCATCCCGGATCTTGCCGCAATTCACCAGCGTCGGCAGGATGCCGGCCGGCTTCCACGTGGAATCCGCATCCGGAACGAAAACGACGGTCTGCGATCCGCGATTATCCGCCGGGCCGATGATGATGCTCTCGGCGCCGTCCATCCCGAGCGGCACCAAATACGCTTCGCACCTCTGGCTCCGGTCCTTCAGGCATTGCGGAATGAACCACTGCTGCGGCGCAGAGGCGTTGAAATTCTGCCGCAGGAAGGCTTCCGGCAGCGAGCGCCCGGCCGGGAACACGGTGATATTGGCTGCCAGGTCCTGGGACGTGGGCGGCGTGACGGGCCCTCCAAAGCGATTGGGCATGCGCAGCGCCTTGTCGGCGGCTACGCGGATGGCGGCGGCGTTCGGCCCTTCCGCTGCGGATTTCAGCCGCGCCAGCGCCTCCCGGCCGTAACGGCCGCCGTCGAAGCGCAGGAAGGCGAAATCGAACTTGTCCGGCGGGATCGTTCCCGCTTCCAGGCGCGCCACCTGGCTGGCAACGGAAATGCGCGCCGGATCGGCGACCGGCGTGAACAGCGCCAGCAGAATCGCAAGCGTGACGAAGGCTCCGAGCACGTTGCAGCCTTCCAGCCGCTTCAGCCAAGCACCGGGCCAAACGACGGCGATCGCATAGCCGAGCGCATGCACGGCGACGATGCCGATGTACGCCACCGCGATGATCCGGTCCGTGGTCCAGCCGTGCTGTCCGATGCGAAGCGCCACCGCGTATCCCGCCAAGGCGGTGAGCGGCACCAGCGCGAGCGAGGCGAGCGAGCCGGCCCAGCGAAAGACGCGCGGCACCGCGCGTTCGGGTTGGCCGTCCTGATAAGCGGCATTTACCAGCAGCACCAGCAGCGTCGCCACCGTGAGCAGCAGCGCCGTCGCATGCCGCGTGCTCCACAGCCGCTCGAGGCCGGTGAACGGCAGCACCCCGAGGAATCCGACCGCGATCAGGGTCAGCAATGGCAGCAGCCACGAAAGCAACGTCAGCTTCAGCGTGCGTATGCCGCGCACGATCCCGGCGCGCACGTCGGTCACGTGGATTGCAGAGGCCAGCGCCAACGTCGTCGCCGGAATGGCGAACCAGCGGTGGCCGATCAGCTTGGTGAGGAAATCGATCTTGACCAGCTCGAACAGGCCGGCGCCGAGCCACAACAAGGCCCAGAACGCGCCGACGAAGGCCGCGGCGAACACCAGTTGCACCGCCTGTTTCCAAGCCACGTCGAAGTAGCGCGGATAGCTGGCGATATAGCGCCGGTCGGCGTCGCCGGCGCCGATCAGCGCCTGGGCGATGAACAGGCCGATGGCGCCGAACCCGAACAGAAATGGCGAAGGCGCGATGCGGTTGCCTTGCGAGGGCGGGTATCCGAACCAGAACGACCCCGTATTCAATTCCGTGTCACGCACCAGGTCGTGCACGGCCAGGCCGGCAAGCACCGCAAGCGCCGCGACCGTCCAGATGGCCAGCGTGCGGAACCGCAAGCTCCGCACGCTTACCAGCAGGATCAGCGGCACGAACCAGGCGATCAGCGTGAGCGGCGCGAAGACGATGCCGTTGGTGGCAGGCCACACCGTGTCTTCCGCGGCCAGATACAGAAGGTAGAGCGCGAGGCCTTGCGCCAGGCCGATGGCGAGCCGCACCGCGCCCGTCGAGCCCAATGCCGCGTCGGTTTCGTCGTCCTTCATGCTTGTCCCCATCGTCGAGTTCGCCTCGATTTATGGGGCGCGAGACTAACAGGACCGCATGAAGAACGCGAAGGCCCCGGTCATTTCTGTCCGGGGCCTTGTTTTATTTACGGACCGGAAACTGGTGGAGCCAAGGGGAGTCGAACCCCTGACCTCTTGAATGCCATTCAAGCGCTCTCCCAACTGAGCTATGGCCCCGCTGAAAACGGCGGGATTGTACCCGAATTTCGCTGCACGCCAGGCTACGCAGGCCGGGCGACGCGGGAACGTAGGACCGCGTACGGGGGCTTTCAAGCGGAAAATGCCTCTGTTGCGGCGCGTTACCCTTCCTTAGGCTCCACTTCGTCGGCACCCTCGATCACTTCGGCCATATCGTCCTCGTCCTCGCCGAGTTCGGAGGCGTCTTCGATAAAGGCTTCGTCCTCCGCTTCCTCCTCGGCGGCGGCGGGCTCCTCCGGCTCCACCGGCTTCGGCGGCGGCGGCGGCTTCGGCGCGGCCTTTTCCTCGGGCCGGCTGCGGCGCGGCTTCAACAGCAATTCCGGCTGGTGCACGGTCTGGCAACGCGGGCAGATGATCGGATCCTTCCGCAAATCATAGAAGACAGCACCACAACTCGTGCAACGTCGCTTGGTGCCCCATTCCGGCTTGGCCATTGAGTCCTCATTCCACGGCGAGACCGCACAACCCCGGCCCGCAAATCTTGCGCGCAACCACGCTTCGCGCCCCAATGCCACGTTCGTTGATGCCTGTCAACGCGACGCCGTCAAAAATGCCGCCCGGTGGCGAGCGCGGCGCGATTGTGGTAGTGAAACGCGCGCTGTCAACCCGGCGCTGAAGCCAACTTGGCGAGGACCCGTGTCCGATCCGACCAAGCCGAGGCCGCTCGTGTCCCGCCGCGCCGATGCGCTGCGGGGCCGCCTGCGTGCGCCGGGCGACAAATCGATTTCCCATCGCGCGCTGATTTTCGGCGGCCTGAGCGTCGGTGAGACCGCGATCGAAGACCTGCTCGAGGGCGAAGACATCCTGTCGACGGCCCGCGCCATGTGCGAACTTGGCGCCGACGTGCGAAGCATCGGCAACGGCTCGTGGCGCGTTCGCGGGCTCGGCAACGGAGGCTTGCACGAGCCCGCCCAAGTGCTCGATCTCGGCAATGCCGGAACCGGCTGCCGCCTGCTCATGGGCGTGGCCGCCGGGCACAACTTCACCAGCTTCTTTACCGGCGACGCATCGCTCTGCCGGCGGCCCATGGGCCGCGTGGCGACGCCGCTCATGCTCATGGGCGCGCGGATCGTCGCCCGCTCGAAGGACCGGCTGCCGCTCGCGGTGATCGGCGCCGCCGATCCGATGCCCATCGAGTACCGTTTGCCGGTGGCTTCTGCCCAGGTGAAGTCCGCCGTGCTGCTGGCCGGCCTGAACGCGCCCGGCGAAACCAGCGTGATCGAGCCGGAGCCGACGCGCGATCACACGGAAAACATGCTGCGCCACTTCGGCGCCAGCGTGCGCGTCGAGCCGTTCGAAGGCGGGCGCAAGATCACGCTGGTGGGTCAGCCCGAGTTGACGGCGGCGAACATCCGCGTGCCCGGCGATCCCTCGTCCGCCGCCTTTGCTGTGACTGCGGCGGCCATGCGCCCGGGTTCGGACGTGCGCATCGAGAACGTGGGCGTCAATCCGTTGCGGGCCGGCCTGTTCGCGACGCTCAGGGACATGGGTGCCGACATCGCGTTCGCCGACCGGCGCGACGCGGGCGGCGAGCCCGTGGCCGACCTGGTGGTGCGCGGCGCCAAGCTGAAAGGCATCGAGGTGCCGCCCGAGCGTGCGCCCTCCATGATCGACGAATATCCGGTGCTCTGCGTCGCGGCGGCGCTCGCCGAGGGCCGCACGGTCATGCGCGGCATCGCCGAATTGCGCGTGAAGGAGAGCGACCGCATCGGCGCCATGGCGGCCGGCCTCGCGGCCTGCGGCGTCGCGGTGGAGGAACTGCCCGACGGATTGATCGTGCACGGCGGCGACGTGCCGGGCGGCGTTCGCATCGAGACGCGCATGGACCATCGCATCGGCATGTCGTTCCTGGTGCTGGGCCTGGGGGCACGCGAGCCGATCGGCATCGACGACGCGCGCATGATCGACACCAGCTTTCCGGGCTTCGCCGAGGCCATGAACGGTCTCGGAGCGCGGATCGGGCCGCCGCCGTGATCATCGCCATCGACGGTCCGGTCGCTGCCGGCAAAGGCACCCTTGCGCGGCGGCTGGCGCAGCACTTTGGCTATGCCTATCTGGATTCCGGCTCGCTCTACCGCGCCGTCGCGCGCCGGGTGCTTCGCGCCGGGGCCAATCCGAGCAACGCCGCCACCTCAACAGCCGCAGCCAAGGCGCTGCAGGCGGACGATCTGAACGACCCGGCGCTGCGCGATCAGGCCGTCGGCGACGCCGCATCGAAGGTCGCGGCGTTTCCGTCGGTGCGGGAAGCGCTGCTGGAGTATCAGCGCTCGTTCGCCAAGCAGCCGCCGGGCGGCGCGGCGGGCGCCGTGCTCGACGGGCGCGACATCGGCACCGTGGTCTGCCCCGGCGCGGACGCGAAACTCTTCGTCACGGCGCGGCCGGACGTGCGCGCGCGCCGGCGCTTTCTGGAGATCCAGGCGCGCGGCGGGCCGGAAACCTTCGAGCAGGTTCTGGCCGAACTGAAGGCGCGCGATGCCCGCGATACCGCCCGCAAGGTGGCCCCGCTCAAGCCCGCGCCGGACGCCCACTTGCTCGATACCTCGGATTTGGATATAGACACAGCCTTCGCGGCGGCCCTGGCCTATATCGAAAGCCGGACGCGGGCGAAATAGGGCCCCTCGGCGCCGGGGTCATCGCGGTGTTTCCCCGCTGCGCCAGTCTCTTAACGGGACGCGGGGATGGCGGCCTGGTGACCCACCGGAACCAACCGGCAGGCCTGATAGGGGTCGGAAAGAAGGACTTACATGGCTCGATCCAAAAGCAGCGCCGCTCCGGCGCTGGACGAAGAGAATTTTGCCGCCCTGCTCGATGCGACCTACGGCAGCGAGGGCGGTCTCGAAGGTTCGGTGGTCAAGGGCATCGTGCTCGCCATCGAAAATGATTTCGTGACCATCGACGTCGGCCTGAAATCGGAAGGCCGCGTTCCGCTCAAGGAATTCACCCAGCACGGCCGCGGCGTCGAATTGAAGGCCGGCGACACGGTCGAGGTCTACCTCGAGCGCATGGAAAACGCGCACGGCGAAGCCGTGCTGTCGCGCGACAAGGCGCGGCGCGAAGAGGCGTGGGAGAAGCTCGAGCAGGCGTTCAACGGCAACCAGCGCGTCGAAGGCGTCATCTTCGGCCGGGTCAAGGGCGGCTTCACCGTCGACCTGTCGGGCGCCGTCGCGTTCCTGCCGGGCAGCCAGGTGGATGTGCGGCCGGTGCGCGACATCGGTCCGCTCATGAACTCGCCGCAGCAATTTCAGATCCTCAAGATGGACCGGCGCCGCGGCAACATCGTGGTGTCGCGCCGCGCCGTGTTGGAAGAAAGCCGCGCCGAGGCGCGGAGCGAGCTGGTCGCCAACCTGCGCGAAGGCCAGGTGCTCGAAGGCGTGGTCAAGAACATCACCGACTACGGCGCCTTCGTCGATCTCGGCGGCGTAGACGGCCTGCTGCACGTGACGGACATCGCGTGGCGGCGCGTCAATCATCCCTCCGAAGTGCTCAACATCGGTCAGACCGTGAAGGTGCAGGTCATCCGCCTGAATCCGGAAACCCAGCGCATCTCGCTCGGCATGAAGCAGCTCGAAGCGGATCCGTGGGACGGCGTCGAGGCCAAGTATCCGGTCGGCGTGAAATTCACCGGCCGCGTCACAAACATCACCGACTATGGCGCGTTCGTGGAACTGGAGCCGGGCGTCGAAGGCCTGGTGCACGTGTCCGAGATGAGCTGGACCAAGAAGAACGTGCATCCCGGCAAGATCGTTTCGACCAGCCAGGAAGTCGAAGTGATGGTGCTCGAGGTCGATCCGCACAAGCGGCGCATCAGCCTCGGCCTGAAGCAATGCCTCGCCAATCCCTGGGAGAGCTTCGCCGAGAAGCATCCCGTGGGCAGCCAGGTCGAGGGCGAAGTCAAGAACATCACCGAGTTCGGTTTGTTCATCGGCCTCGACGGCAGCGTCGACGGCATGGTGCACATGTCCGACATCGCCTGGAACGTGCCGGGCGAGCAGGCCATCGCCACCTACAAGAAGGCCGACATGGTCAAGGCCCAGGTGCTCGACGTGGACGTGGAGAAGGAGCGCATCTCGCTCGGCATCAAGCAGCTCGAAAGCGATCCGTTCGCAACGCCCACGGCGCAAAGCCTGAAGAAGGGCGACACGGTCACCTGCACGGTTGCGGCGGTGCATGACAACGGCATCGATGTGACCTTGTCCGACGGGCTGACCGGCTTCATCCGCAAGGCCGAGCTTGCACGCGACCGCGGCGAGCAGCGGCCGGAGCGCTTTGCCGCCGGCGACAAGGTCGATGCGAAGATCACCAACATCGATTCCAAGACGCGCAAGATCACGCTGTCCATCAAGGCGCGCGAAGTGGCCGAAGAGAAAGAAGCCGTCGCCACCTATGGATCGTCCGACAGCGGCGCATCGCTCGGCGACATTCTCGGCGCCGCCATGAATCGCGCGCGCGCCGCGAAGGACGCGGAGGACGACGGCAAGGGCAAGAAGGACAAGTAGGCTTCTCGCACGATCCGAGCTCGATACCGGCGCCCCGCCCTGAAAAGCGGGGCGTCTGCTTTTCCACTACCCATTTACCGGGTCGCCTGGCCGCGGGGTTTTGGCGGAGCGGAAAAGCGGTTTCCCGAGAAAGGCTTAACCCTTGACGGGTCAAGCTCCCTTTGGCACGCTTGATCCGAGTTCGGCGATATACACCGCAACCGAGAGACGTGGGGGCCAAAGGGGATGATCAAGTCGGAGCTGATTCTCAGGCTTGCCGAGCGCAATCCGCATCTCTACCAGCGCGACATCGAACGCATCGTATCGACGGTTTTCGACGAGGTGGCCAACGCGCTGGCGCGCGGCGACCGGGTGGAACTGCGCGGCTTCGGCGCGTTCTCGGTGAAGCAGCGGCCGGCCCGCGTCGGCCGCAATCCCCGCACGGGCGATGCCGTTCACGTGGCGGAAAAGCACATCCCCTTCTTCAAGACCGGCAAGGAATTGCGGGAGCGCTTGAACCAGACGCCGCCGGGCACGCCGAACAAATAAGCCGCCCGCCGGCAGGGCCGGCGGCACCTGCGCAGATCGGGCCGGGATATGCGACTGACAAGCTGGATCGCGCTTCTTATCGCCATTGTCGTCGCGGCGGCGCTCGCCGTGGCAAACCGCAACGCCGTCACTTTCAGTCTCGATCCGCTGCCATGGACCATCGAGCTGCCGCTCTATGGCGTCCTGTTCGCCGGTTTAGTGGTCGGGCTGATTCTGGGCTTGGGCACCGAATGGTGGCGCGGACGGCGTTGGCGCCGCGAGGCGCGAGCCCGGCGGCGCGAGGTGCAGACCTTGGCGCAGGAGAACGCCAGCCTGAAGGCCGCGTCGGGGCAGTTGCGGCCGCCCGCCGCCTGAGCCATCCCATGCGCATAGCGGTCGTCGGCGCCGGCATCATGGGCCTTTCCGTTGCGTGGGCGTTGCGCGAACGCGGCCATGATGTGCGCGTCTTCGAACAGGGCGTCGTTCCCAATCCCTTGGCGTCCTCGACCGACCGGCACCGTCTGATCCGCTACGCCTACGGCAGCGAGGACGGATACGTCCGCATGGTGGCGGAGGCATACCGCGCCTGGGATGCGGTGTGGGAAGACCTCGGCGAGCGATTGCAGATCGAAACCGGTACGCTTGCCTTCGATACGGCGGAGGACGCCTGGGCCGCGCGCAGCCGCGACTCATTGAGCCGCTGCGGCATTGCCTTCGAGACGCTGACGGCCGGCGACGTGGCGAAGCGCTTCCCGTTCCTGATTGCCGACGGCATCGGCGAAGCGCTGTATCTGCCGTCCGGCGGCGTGCTCGTGGCCGAGAAGATCGTCGCCGCCTTGGCGCGCCGCCTGCGATCCAAGGGCGTCACAATCCATGAACAGACGGCGGTTGCGGCGCTCGATCCGGAGCGGGCGGCGCTGACCTTGGGCGACGGCAGCCGTCACGGCGCCGATGCGCTGGTGGTGGCCGCCGGCCCCTGGGTACGACGCCTGCTGCCGGCAATGGCCGCCCGTGTCACGCCGTCGCGCCAGGTCGTCACCTACCTCGCGCCACCGTCACGCTTCGCCGCCCAATGGCAACGCGCGCCCATGGTGCTTGCCATCGGAACCGATTCCGGGTTCTACGCCGTGCCGCCGGTGGCCGGCCTCGGCCTCAAGGTCGGCGATCACCGTTTTTCTCTTCAAGGCGAGCCGGACCGCAATCGCGCCGCCACCAACGCGGAGGCTGAAGCCATCGCGGCGCAGGCGCGGCCTCGCTTCCGCGATTTCGCCGACTACCGCATCGTCATGGCCAAGACCTGCTTCTACGACGTCACGGCGGACGAGCGATTCATCGTCGAGCCGATCGGCCGAAGCACGTGGGCGATGACCGGCTTCAGCGGCCACGGATTCAAATTCGGCCCCGTGCTGGGCCAGCGTCTCGCCGCCGCCATCGACGGCAAGATCGCGCCCGCCGCGCTGTCCGCCTGGGCCGCCGGAAAGGGTGCATAGCGCCACATTGTTTTCGCCCCGGAGCGGTATTATCATGTGCAGCACATGCACATGAAGGGAGCTTGCCGATGGCGGTCGCAACGCAACGTGTGGTCGTGCTGATGTCGCCCAAGGAAAAGGCCAAGCTCGAGGCCAAGGCGCGCCGCTCGGGCGCTTCGGTGGCCGAATTCGTGCGCCGCTCGGTCGCGGCCTATGCGCCGGACGGCCGCGAAGGCGAGGTCGAGGCCCTGCTCAAAACCCTGCAGACGAGCCATCGCGAAGCGCTGGCCGCATTGGGCGACGCCGGGCGCGAACTCAAGACCACCCGCGCCTATTTCGCCGCACGGGGAGCGCGCAAGTGAGCCTGACCGAGCGCATCCTCGACGGCCTCAAGGCGACAATCCAGCTCAACGACAAGGTCGTGGCCATGGCCGGCGACGTGAAGGACTTGGCGCGCGAGGTCCGCGACATGGACCGGCGCCTGGTCCGGGTCGAGACGGCCATCGACCTGGCCAGCGGCGGCCGTTTCGCCGCCCCCGGCCCCAAGCGCCTGGCGCCGAAGGACGATTGAAGACCGCGCCCTAGGGGATTCTAGGAACAGAGTCCGGGCGATTTCCGCCTGTCCCGGACGGCGATTTGCTATAAATCCCCCGCCATGAGCCCACCCCGCCCTATTCCGCTGTTCCGTTGCCACGACGCCACCGAAAATGGGGCGGCGCCATGAGCGTGCTGGCGAAGATTTGCGGCCTCAACACGCCGGAGGCTGTAGCAGCAGCCGTAACAGGCGGCGCCGATATGATCGGGCTGGTGTTCTACCCACCCTCGCCCCGGAACGTCACGCCCGCTCAGGCGGCGGCGCTCGCCAAGTCGGTTCCCACCGGCGTCGACAAGGTCGGATTGTTCGTCGATGCGGACGACGCCGCGATCGGCGCCGCGGTCAACGCGGCTTCGCTTGATCTGCTGCAACTGCATGGACACGAATCGCCGGAGCGCGTCGCCGCGCTGAAGCGCCTGTTCAAGATCCCCGCCATCAAGGCCGTGCCGCTGTCGAGCGCCGAGGATCTGATCAAAGCCGCGGCTTTCGAAAGCGTGGCCGATTGGCTGCTGTTCGACGCCAAAGTGCCAGCTCTGAGCAAGGGAGCGCTGCCGGGCGGCAATGGCCTGGCCTTCGACTGGGAATTGCTGGCCGGCCGGAAATTCAAGCGGCCGTGGTTGTTGTCCGGCGGATTGAACGCCGGAAACGTGGCGGAGGCGGTGCGAATCTCCGGCGCCCATGCGGTCGACGTGTCCTCGGGCGTGGAAAGCGCGCCGGGCCGCAAGGACCCCGCGCGCATCGGCGCCTTCCTCGATGCCGTGCACCGACTTTAGCCGCAGGAGAC
>DASQHM010000238.1:0-10880 GCA_035632095.1 Candidatus Cybelea sp.
TACATACTAACGCGTGTATCGTTAAACAATAGTGAAGCCACCTTACAGTCAGCATGCTTTGAGCAGCGCGCGTTGCTTCAGCTCGTCT
Organism: Candidatus Cybelea sp.; assembly: GCA_035632095.1. Lineage (GTDB taxonomy): Bacteria > Pseudomonadota > Alphaproteobacteria > Ferrovibrionales > Ferrovibrionaceae > DASQHM01. Next base: position 89 of record DASQHM010000238.1, read on the forward strand.
TCGCCGATGCCGAGCTCGCCCGCGATCTTCTTCAGCAGCCGTTCGACCTGGACGCTGGTAGTCGGCCATTCGAGTTGCAGGCAGGAGAGTGGTGGGTGCCAAGGCCTGGACCTCATCCCGAGCCTGTCGAAGGATGCGGCCTCATGCTTCGACAAGCTCAGCATGAGGCGATTGTTGCTCGATGGATGAGGGCGTGGCGCCTGCGTCAGCCAAACCGGACGCGGATGCCCTCGAGGGCGATGCCGGTGAGTTCGGTCGACCAGGTCTGCCCGGCGGCAACGGGCAGCGCGCGCGTCAATGTTCCGGTGGTGACGATTTCACCTGCGGCGAGCGGCGGACCGCATTTCTCGGCGGCAAGCAGGTCGTTGAAGTGACGGAGCGCCGATAGCGGTCCATCGAGCACATTGGCCCCACGCCCGCGATCCGCCACGGAACCGTCACGCGACAACTCGATGTCGAATGTCGGGAGCGTGGCGAGCCATTCCTTCTTTCGCGCGGCGACGGGGTGGCGCGGGCCGATCAGCAGGGCGCCGTGCATGCCGAAAGCGGTCACCGTGTCGGCGGCGGCGAACTTCCAGCCCGGGAAGATCGAATGCACCACTTCGAAGCCATGGGCGACCCAGTCGATGCAATCGAGCAGCGCCGCTTCGTCGCTGCCGGGCGGCGGCGCCGCGCCGAGCCCGAAGACAATTTCGGGTTCGATGAGCGGCTCGGCAAGTCCCGCGAGCGAAAACGTGTGTCCGCTCGCTGCGAGGTCGCGCACCGTCCGGTCGTAGACGTAGCCCCAGATCGGCGCGAAGACGCCGTATTGCGCCCAGAGGGTGCGATTGGTGAAGCCGATCTTGCGCCCGACCGGCTTTTCGCCGCGCGCGGTGCGAAGCTGCCGCACGGCCGCCGCCGCGCGGTACCCCGTCGCAAGGTCCAAACCGGGGAAGCGGGCAGAGAAGGGCGGGATTTGCCTGCCGGTGCCGAGCACGCTTAAGGCTTCCGCCGCCAGCGCCTGGACGTCAATCGCCGAACCGTTGCGGTCCGCACCCACGCCTAGAACTTCGGGATGGCCGCGTTCATCCCCTGCAGCGCTGCGGCAAAGGTGCGCGGCTGGTAGGCCTCGTCCTTGGCGACCGCGTCGTAGCATTTGTCGAGCGCGGCCTTGAGCTGGCCGTATTGGGCCTGATCGACGGCGCCGGTGTTCTTCAGCGCCGCGACGATGGCGCCGAGCGCCATGGTCGCCTGCTCGGCGCCGGAGAATTCCACATAGTCGCCAGCCTCGATTCCGGCCCGCGTGACGCCGCCGAGCAGCGCCTGCATGTCGTCCTTGCCGAAGCTGTGCTCGGCGAACTTCTCCACCAGGCCGCCCACGGTGGCGCGAAGCGCCTTGGCGGCGGCGACGGTCGCCTCCGTGCCCTCTGTCGAGGCTTTATGCAAGGCCAGCGTCTGCTCGCGGAGCTTCGTTGCCGCCGCCGGATCGACCCGGCCCGCGATGATGCGCAGCATGATCAGGTTGGAATCGTTCAAATGCGGCGTACCGGGCGGCAGGCCGCTCGCCGCGCTCGGCTCCCAGCGCGGCTGGCTCATGGGATGGTGGCAGGCGATGCAGTCGAAGAACACCAGCTCGGGGAAGATGCCGCGCGTGTTGCGCTTCGGATCGGTCAGGCCGTCCAGCACCGCTTCGACCTGCATGGCCTGGCCGATGGCCCAGGTCTTGACGCCGTTGGCGACCTTCTTGCGCCGCACGTAATCCTCGTCCTGACGGTAATGCGCCGGCTCGATGGCGGTGAAGGTGTCGAGCTCGAAGGCCATGCGCGGATGGCCGGCGCCCATGATGCGATGGGTCACGAACTTGGCGGAATCGCCGAAATGGCACGACAGGCAAAGCTTGGCGCGCGCCACCGGGTCTTCCGTCGGGTACATGCCGGCGTTCACATTGTCTTGATGGGTGCCGAGGCCGGAGACATGGACGCCGAGCCAGCGCTCGCCGCCACCATGGCAGGCTTCGCAGCCGACGCCGGCGGCCGCGTCGAACAAGCGCCCGCGGGTATTCTGGGGCACGTTGTCGGTATGGCAGTTGAGGCAAACCTGAGACGAGGTTGCATCGCCAATGCCTAGATTTCTCGCAATGCGCTTGCCTCGCTCGCTGGTGAGCGCGGTATAGGCTTTGGCGTGCTTGTCCTTCTGGCTCCAGGTGATGAACTCGTTCTGCTCGACGTTGGAGGTTCTCCAGGGCGCGGGGGACCCGTGGCAGGTGGAACCGGAGCAGGTATTCACGCCGAGGTGCTTGTCGGGCGATTCCTGCGGCAGGGACGCTGCCTGAACCGTCAGACCCGCACCGAACGCGGCCGCCGCCGCCGCAAGACGCAGACCCGTGCGCCAGCCAAGCATTGCCATGCAACCCCCCAACCGCATGCTGTCGAGCATGTCTTCGACAATGCCATTATGTCGGCAAGGGCAAGGCATGGGAAGGTGGTTGCGTGGACGCGAAGATGTGGGCGCAAAGTAACAAGGACGATGGGCGATACACGCGATGCAATCATGACGACGCAAGCGTTGGCCGAACTTCTCGGTGAAATTCGCGCCTGCCGCGTTTGCGAGGCGTCGCTGCCGCTCGGGCCGCGGCCGGTGCTGCGTGCGAGCGCGACGGCGCGGCTGATCATCTGCGGTCAGGCGCCGGGAACCAAGGTCCATGTAAGCGGCCGACCGTACAGCGACCGTTCCGGCGAACGGCTCCGCGCATGGCTCGCCATGGACGAGGCTACATTCTACGACGAAAGCCGCGTCGCCATCGTGCCCATGGGCTTTTGCTACCCGGGTCGGGACGACCGCGGCGGGGATCTGCCGCCGCGGGTGGAATGCGCGCCGTTGTGGCGATCCCGGATCCTGGCGCTTATGCCGCAGGTCGAGTTGACGTTGCTGGTCGGGCAGTACGCCATTGCCTGGCATCTCGCCGGGCGGACCAAGGGCAGTCTCAGCGAAACCGTGGCCGCTTGGCGGGACTATCAGCCGCAAATCTGGCCGATGCCGCATCCGTCGTGGCGCAACACCGGCTGGCTCCGCCGCAATCCGTGGTTCGAGCGCGATTGCCTGCCCGCGCTGCGGCGGCAGGTTCACGCCCTGCTGTAAGCTGTGCAAGCGAGCGTTAAGGCAACTGCGTTAATATGGGGACCATGCGACGCCTCGCCTGCCTCGTCCTGAACCTGGTTGCTTTGGCCGCCTGTTCGCCCGCGTTGCAGCCGCTCAGCGACACACGCCAAGCGCCGGCGCTTGTGTCCGATGCCGTCATTGCGCGCGACGGCTACCGGCTGCCGCTGCGCGTTTGGCGGGCGGAACCGCCCGAGCGCGCCATCGCCATCGCTTTGCACGGCTTCAACGACTATTCCAACGCTTGGGATGCCTCGGGCACCTGGTGGGCCGCGCACGGCGTGACGGTCTACGCCTACGACCAGCGGGGCTTCGGCAAAACCGACTATCACGGCATCTGGCCCGGCGTCGATCCGCTGGTGCACGACGTCGAAGACGCAACGCTCACCATACGCGCCCGCCATCCGGGGGTTCCGCTGTTCCTGATCGGTGAGAGCATGGGTGCCGCCGTCATCATGGCGGCCATGGCGGACGGCGCGCCGCCGCGCGTGAACGGCGTGGTGCTCGGCGCGCCGGCGGTCTGGGGCCGGGATTCGATGAACGAGCTCTACCGCGCCGGCCTATGGCTCGGATTGCATGTCATGCCGTGGAATCCGGTGACCGGAGACAATCTCGGCTTCAAGCCGACGGACAATATCGAAATGCTGAAGGCGCTCGGGCGCGATCCGCTGGTGATCAAGCGCACCCGCATCGATACGATCGGCGGCCTGGTCGATCTCATGGACACGGCGGAAGCGTCCGCCCCCGAAATCAAGACGCCCGCCCTGGTGCTCTACGGCGCCAAGGATGAGCTCATTCCGCGCACGCCGATCGAGCACATGGCCGAACGCCTCGGCGATCCGCATCGCATGGTGGTGTACAAGAACGGTTGGCACATGCTGTTTCGCGATCTTCAGCAGGAAGTCGTGTGGCGCGACGTCCTGGCCTGGATGCTGACGCCGAACGCACCGCTGCCGTCCGGCGAAGAACGTAACCGCCTGCCGCTCTTCGCCGATCGTTGAAGCCTGGCTCCGGCGCGCGGCCGGCGCCGCTAGGCTGCGCGGCGGTGCCGCATGGGGCGAAATTTTCGGCGGCCGCCCGAATTCTTGCGCGCCGCATGCGGCGTGGCCGGATTCGGAGCCTGGGGGCGATGAGCCGGTGCGTGGTTAGAAGGCGCATCCGGGCGATGCTCGGCGACGGTTACGGCGATCGGCCGCCGGGTCAGCCGCTCGATGTCGCGCAACGCGCCGCGCTCGGCCGGTTCGCAGAGCGAAATGGCGACGCCGGTGGCGCCGGCACGCGCCGTGCGCCCGATGCGATGCACGTAACTTTCCGGATCGTTCGGCAATTCGTAGTTGATGACATGCGTAATGTCGTCGACGTCGATGCCGCGCGCGGCGATGTCGGTAGCCACAAGCACGCGGGTCCGGCCCTGGCGGAACAGGTCCAACGCCCGCTGGCGCGCGTTCTGCGACTTGTTTCCGTGAATGGAGTCCGTGCCGATCCCGGCATTTTCGAGGTGCGCGGCCACCCGGTCGGCGCCGCGTTTGGTCCGCGTGAATACGATGACGCGCGCAAAGCCCGGATCGCCCAGCAATTGGGTCAGCAACGACCGCTTGCGCGCCGCGTCCACCATGAACACGCGCTGCTCGACGATGTCGAGAGGCTTGCCCGAAGGAACGATTTCGACCCGCGCCGGATCGTGCATGATTTCGCCGACCAGGCGCTGGATGTCGGCCGGCATGGTGGCGGAGAACAGCGCCGTCTGGCGCCGTTTGGGCAGCGCCGCGACGATCTTGCGCACGTCGCGGACGAAGCCCATGTCCAGCATGCGGTCCGCTTCGTCGAGCACCAGGAACGACACGCGGTCGAGCCGCGCGTGTCCTTGCGCCATCAGGTCGAGCAGCCGGCCCGGCGTGGCCACCAGGATATCCACGCCGCGCGTGAGCGCCTGGATTTGCGGCCTGATCCCGACGCCGCCGTAAACCGTGGCGTGGCGCAAGCCGAGATTCTGTCCATAGGTCCTGAAGCTCTGGCCGATCTGCACCGCGAGTTCGCGCGTCGGCGCCAGCACCAGCGCGCGCGCGCCGCGAGGCCCGGAGCGATCCGCCGTCTCGGCGAGGCGCTGCATCAGCGGCAGCGCGAAGGCCGCCGTCTTTCCGGTCCCGGTCTGGGCGATGCCGAGCAAATCCCGGCCGGCGAGAAGCGCCGGGATGGCCTGGGTCTGAATTGGCGTGGGATTGAGGTAGTTCTCCGCGCTAAGTGCGCGTTGCAGCGGCTCGGAAAGTCCGAGTGCCGCAAAAGTCGATACTGTCACCTAATCGTTCCTTGTTACTAAACCGCGGGCGTTCGTCGTCGACGAATACGTCCAACGCGGCATGAACCGGCGCCCGCACGCAAAACCGGGGCGGCTCAGGTTCTAGAAGAGTTGTCTCGGGATGAAAGGCGCTCAAACCCTGACGGGGGAACGCATCGCGTGATCGCGAGAAACCATTTGCGTGGCCTGTATGAGCCTTTGTGGATCCAAAGTCAAGTCCGGCGCAATGGCGACGCCGCAACCGCGTTATAGTTCAGCGCCATGATTAAGATCACCGCCACCATCGCCATCGACGAGCGCGAGATCGCCGAGAGCTTCATTCAGGCGTCCGGTCCGGGCGGCCAGAACGTCAACAAGGTCGCGAGCGCGGTGCAGCTTCGCTTCGACGTGCGGCACTCGCCATCGCTGCCGGACGACGTGCGGGCGAGGCTTGAGCGGCTTGCCGGCAAGCGGCTGACCCGCGGCGGGGTGCTGGTGATCCAGGCGCAGCGGCACCGCTCGCAGGCGCGCAATCGCGACGATGCGTTGATGCGTCTCATCGACCTGGTCCGGCACGCCGCCGAGCCTCCGCTCCCGCGCCGGCCCACCAAGGTGCCGAGGGCGACCCGGCGCAAGCGCATCGAGGACAAGAGCCGCCGCGGTTCGGTCAAGCAATTGCGCCGCCGGCCGCACGAGGATTGAGGCGCCGGCTCGGCGGTGAACGGCTTGCGGCAGCCTGCCGCACGAGGCATGATCCGCGCCGGCAAAAAAAGGAGCATGAAATCATGGATGGGGAGCAGCTGCGCGCGCTGCAGGCGCCGTTCAAGTCGCGGTATCGGGAAGAGCCGCAGGCCGCGACGATCACCCTGAAGGCGGATGGCGTTCTCGGCGAGGAAAACGTCACCTGCTCGGTGCAGACCGGCCGTGCGCTGGTCGAGGCGGGACTGCATCCGGCCACGGGCGGGGACGGCATCGCGGCCTGTTCCGGCGACATGCTGTTGGAGGCGCTGGTCGCCTGCGCCGGCGTGACCATGAAAGCGGTCTCCACCGCACTCGGCATCGCCATCCGCCAGGGCAAGGTGCATGCGGAAGGCGAGATCGACATGCGCGGCACGCTCGGCGTCGCCAAGGACGCGCCGGTCGGGTTCAAGAGCATCCGGCTGCGGTTCGATCTCGACACCGACGCATCGCCCGAACAGCTCGATACGCTGATGAAGCTGACCGAGCGCTATTGCGTGGTCTACCAGACCTTGCGCAACGCGCCGCCGGTGGAGATTTCGCGCCGGACTAAGGTTTGAGGCGCTTGCCAGGATAGGCGTGAAGACAGCCCCGCCAGTCCTCGATGCTCCAACGCCCGCCGTGTTCCTGGCGCAGATAGGCCGGCCCGGCGGGCACCTTGCCGAAGCCGCCCGGAATATCGAGCACGTAGGTCGGCTGGCAGAGGCCCGATAGGCGGCCCCTGAGGGCGCGCATCAGCGCCTGTCCCGCCTCGATCGTGGTGCGGAATTGCGCGGTGCCGCGCGCGAGGTCAGCGTGGTGGAGGTAGTAAGGCTTCACCTTCAGCCGCACCAGGGCGCGGAACAGGGCGATCAACGTGCCGGCATCGTCGTTGACGCCTTTGAGCAGCACGGTTTGCGACAGCAGCGGAATGGCCGCATCGGCGAGCAGGCGGATTGCCGCCCGCGCCTCAGGCGTCAGCTCGCGCGCGTGATTGCAGTGAAGCGCCACATAGACGGCGCTGTTCGCCGTGCGCAGGGCCGCAACCAACGAGGGCGTGACCCGCGCCGAATCCACCACGGGCACCCGCGTGTGGATGCGGATGACGCCCACATGCGGGATCGCGTCCAGGGCTGACAAAATGCGCTTCAAGCGGCGGGCCGAAAGCATGAACGGATCGCCGCCGGTGAGGATGACTTCCCAGATGTCCGGACGCGCCCGGACATAGCCGAGCGCCGCGTCGAGTTCGGCATCGGTGAGCGCCTCGCCGCCGGGCCCGACCTTTTCCCTGCGGAAGCAGAAGCGGCAATAGACCGGGCAGACATGCATCGGCTTGAGCAGCACGCGGTCGGGATAGCGATGCACGATGCCTTTGACTGGCGAATGCGCATCGTCGCCGATGGGATCGGCGAGTTCTTCCGGCGTCACATGCAGCTCGGCGGTTTGCGGCAGAAACTGCCGCGCCAGGGGGTCGCCGGCATCCGATACGTCAATGGCGTCGGCGATCTGACCGCTTACCGCGATCGCGAATTTTGCCGCGACGGCCTCGGCTTCATGGGCCGAAGCGGGCGGAATGAGCCGCTCTGCGACGAGTTCGCCCGCGGTCCGAAGCGTCTTGGAATGACTGGGCATGGGCGCATGACATAGCCTTCAACCGCCGCCGGCGCAACCGTGCGCCGCCGTCAGCGAAGGTGCATGCGTGTCGCGAAGTGCAGTGCCACGATGCCGAGGAGCAGAATGGTGCCGGATGCGGGCAGGCCGGCGAGCCAATTCAGGGCGTCGGAGATGTCGGACAAGCCGCGATAGGTGACGGAAGCAAAGTCCCAGTGCGCTTCAATGCCGAACAGGGAGAGCAACATCTGCACGGAAAAGTTCGGCCAGGTGTTGCTCTGCAAATAGCCAAAAAGTTGCCAGCACAGGATCATGGTGGGTCCCACCACGGTCACCACCATCCCGCCGCCGATCGCTAGGAACTGCAGGGCATTCATGGCCGTCCTCCGAGGCCCGACCCATGCCGCTCGTATTTCTCATCAACTGCAAATTGTAAGATCTGCCGAGGCAGCTTGTACCCTTATCAAAGCGCTCCAACCCTTACCGAATCCTTAAATCCGCAGCCCCGGGAAGCCGGACTCACTTTTGACTCATTTTTGCGTCTCGATCTGGGACGCCCAGGCCTTGAGCATTCGCCATAAGTCCTTGGGCCGTGGGCGCGTCTCCGTGTGGCGTTGTCCCGTCGCGAAGGAACAGGCGGACCGCGCCCCTGGGCGCGAGGCACCGCCGGAAGCGTGGAGAGGAACGAAATGAAGCGATTCGCAGTACCGTTGGTCCTGGCCGGCGCCCTGGTGCTCGGCGGCTGTTCCAGTATGAGCGACACGGAGCAACGCACTTTGAGCGGCGCAGCCATCGGCACGGGCGCCGGTGCGCTCGCGTTCTGGATGACCGGCGGATGCACCGCATGCGGCGCGGCGATCGGCGGCGCGGTCGGCGCGGGCGCCGGTTACGTGTACGACCAGGTCAAGAAAAGCAACTGAGTTCGATTTTCGCGCCTTCGATTTAGCGTCTCCCCAAGACTGACGCGCTCGCTTTTCGCTGCCGTGGCTGGCTTTGCGCCAGCCTGGGCTCTCCGGGGTTGCGTTTCCGGGGGTTGCGGTTGCGCGTTGTTGCCCCATGATGGACGGGGACGATCAACGGCATCAGCGCACCTTGAAGGAGACCGATCTTGGCCGAAGGCAAGCGAGCATTACCCGAGCCCACACCTGAGACGCGCCATTTCTGGGATGGCACCAAGGCCGGCGAGCTGCGGCTGCAGCGTTGCGACGACTGCCGCCACACCTATTTCCCGCCCCGTCCGTTCTGCCCGAAATGCGCGTCGCGCAAGGTCTCCGTGCTGCGCGCCAGCGGCCGTGGAAAGCTGTTCTCTTACGTGATCCATCACCGTCCGGCGCCGGGTTTCACGCCGCCCTATGCCATCGCCGTGGTCGAGCTGGACGAGGGCCCGCGCATGATGACGAACATCGTCGGCGTGCCGCAGACGCCCGAGGCGCTGAAGCTCGACATGCCGGTCGAAGTGGTGTTCGAGAAGCAGACCGACGCCATCACCTTGCCGTTGTTCCAGCCGTCCGGCGCGAAACGGGCGGGGGCGTGACATGAAGCAGAAGTCCGTCGCCGTCGTGGGCGCGGCAGAGACCACCGAAATGGGTCTCATTCCCGGCCTGTCGCAAATCCAGCTTCACGCCGACGCGGCGTTCAACGCCCTGGCCGATGCGGGCCTCAAGCCCAAGGACATCGACGGCGTCGCCACTGCCGGCGAGACGCCGACCAGCGTCGCGCACTATCTCGGCATTACGCCGACCTGGGTCGACGGCACTTCCGTCGGCGGCTGCTCGTTCATGATCCACGTTCGCCACGCGGCCGCGGCAATCAACGAAGGTCTGTGCAAGACGGTGCTCATCACTCATGGCGAGAGCGGCAAATCGCGGATCGGCTCGTCGCCGCGGCCGCCCTACCCGGCGAGCCTGGCCGGCCAGTTCGAGGCGCCGTTCGGGCCGATGGGCCCGCCGACCATGTTCACCATTCCGGTGCTGCGCTATCTGAAAACCTTCGGCATCAGCCAGGAGCAATTGGCCATGGTGGCCGTGATCCAGCGCGAATGGGCGGCGAAGAATCCGCGCGCCAGCTTCCGCGACCCGATCACCGTCGCCGACGTGCTGAACTCGCGCATGATCGCCTATCCGTTCCGGCTGCTCATGTGCTGCCTGGTGACGGACGGCGGCGGCGCGTTGATCCTGACCTCGGCCGAGCGGGCGCGCGATTTCCCGCGGAAGCCGGTCTACATCCTCGGCACTGGCGAAAGCGTCGAGACGCCGATGATCAGCCAGATGGAGGATTTTACCTCGAGCCGCGCCTTCCGGGTCTCCGGACGCAAGGCCTTCGCGGAAGCCGGCATCACCCACAAAGACGTCGATCACCTGATGATCTACGACGCCTTCGCCCATTTGCCGCTCTACGGCCTGGAGGATCTTGGCTTCTGCAAGCCGGGCGAGGCGGCGGCATTCATCGGCGAGCGCAACACGGCGCCCGGCGGCAAGATGCCGCTCAACACCAACGGCGGCGGCTTGAGCTATATGCATTCCGGCATGTACGGCATGTACGCCCTGCAGGAATGCGTGCGGCAGATGCGCGGCATTGCGCCGGCGCAAGTACCGGGTGCCAAAATCTCGATCGCCCACGGCGTCGGCGGCATGTTCGCCGCGAGCGGCACGATCGTCTTCAGCAACCAGGCGCCGTAGGACCGCCTGCCGTCCCGCATCCGGCTCGGAGGCGTCACGAAGGGCAGATATAGCCGGTCCCGGACGGGTTCTTGAAGCAGCCGACCGATTCCGGCAGCACGTGCTTCGGCAGCCATAGGATCGCTTCCGGGAACAGGATCGCAAAGGCGATGGTGGCGAAGAATATGACGTAGATCGAGAGCGACGCCCGAAGCGCCTGGCTGAACCGCACGTTGACGAACTTCGACGCCATCAGCAGCGCCAAGCCGTAGGGCGGCGTGATCAGGCCGAAGGCCAGGGTCACGATCAGCACCACGCCCATATGCACCGAATTGATGCCGGCCTGCTCGGTCAACGCATTGACGATCGGCATGAAGATTACGATCGCGGGCACCGG
>DASQHM010000239.1:0-3953 GCA_035632095.1 Candidatus Cybelea sp.
TGACGCGCTCGCCGCCGGGCAGCGTCTCGTATTGCATGAACACGAGGTTCCAGATTTCGATGAAGCGGTCGCCGTCGGCGTCGGGCGAGCCCGGCGGCCCGCCTGGGATGCCCTCGCCGTGGTCGTAGAAGATTTCCGAGCACGGGCCGCAGGGTCCGGTGTCGCCCATCGCCCAGAAATTGTCGGAGGTCGGAATGCGGATGATGCGCTCGTCGGTGAAACCGGCGATCTTTTTCCAGAACACTGCCGCATCGTCGTCGGTGTGATAGACGGTGACGAGCAGCTTGTCCTTCTTCAGGCCGAATTCCTTCGTGATCAGCTTCCATGCAAGCTCGATCGCGCGTTCCTTGAAGTAATCGCCGAACGAGAAATTGCCGAGCATCTCGAAAAAGGTGAGGTGGCGCGCGGTATAGCCGACATTGTCGAGGTCGTTGTGTTTTCCACCGGCGCGCACGCATTTCTGCGAGGTGGTGGCGCGCTGATATGGGCGCCTCTCGACGCCGGTGAACACGCTCTTGAACTGCACCATGCCGGCATTGGTGAACATCAAGGTCGGGTCGTTGTGCGGCACGAGCGGGCTCGAGGGCACCACGGTGTGTCCCGCCCTGGCGAAGTAGTCGAGAAAGGCTCGACGGACGTCGTTGCCGGTCTGCATACCCACATGCCTGTCCAAAGCGGCGTCCAGCCGCGGACGCGCGCTCAAACTAAGACGGCGTATAGGAAATTCCCAAGGCGAAATTCCGAGCGCCGCCCGCAGCTTGCGGTTCTACAGGCTGGACCCCGCCCTGTCCAGGGCGGCACTAGCGGGGACTATGCGCGTGCGAAAACTGACGCCCATGGCACCGAAGCCATGGGCGTCATCAACTGAAAAAGCGGGCGGATCGGCAGCGTGCCGCGGGGGGCGGGAGCGGGGAGGCTCATGCGGCGACGGGCACGATCCGCCCGCAAAGGGTGGATCGCCGCCGGCGATCAGCCGGCGTCCTCGGCCTCGGCCTCGGCCTCGCTGCCGCCGACGGCAATGCTGGCCGCAATCAAGCCCGCGTTGCGCCGGATCGCTGCCTCGATCGCCTGTGCGACGTCCGCATTCTCCTTGAGGAACAGTTTCGCCGCTTCACGGCCCTGCCCGATGCGCTGGCTGTCGAAGGAGAACCAGGCGCCGGATTTCTCGACCACCCCGGCCTTGACGCCGAGGTCGACCAGCTCGCCCGTCTTCGAGATGCCCTCGCCATACATGATGTCGAATTCGACCACCTTGAACGGCGGCGCTACCTTGTTCTTGACCACCTTGACGCGCGTCTGATTGCCGACCACCTCGTCGCGGTTCTTGATCGCGCCGATGCGGCGGATCTCCAGCCGTACCGACGCATAGAATTTCAGCGCATTGCCGCCGGTGGTGGTTTCCGGATTGCCGAACATCACGCCGATCTTCATGCGAATCTGGTTGATGAAGATCACCATGCAATTCGACTTGGAGATCGACGCCGTAAGCTTGCGGAGCGCCTGGCTCATCAGCCGCGCTTGCAGGCCGACATGGGTATCGCCCATCTCGCCTTCGAGCTCGGCCTGCGGCACCAGGGCCGCCACGCTGTCGATCACCAGCACGTCGATGGCGCCGGAACGCACCAGCGTATCGGCGATCTCCAGCGCCTGTTCTCCGGTGTCCGGCTGAGAGATCAGCAGATTGTCGATGTCGACGCCGAGCTTGCGGGCATAGCCCGGATCCATGGCGTGCTCCGCGTCGATATAGGCGCAGGTGCCGCCCTTCTTCTGGGCCTCCGCCACCACTTGCAGGGCCAGAGTGGTCTTGCCCGAGCTCTCCGGTCCGTAGATCTCCACGACCCGGCCCCGCGGCAGGCCGCCGATGCCGAGCGCAATGTCGAGGGACAGGGAGCCGGTCGAGATGGCATCGATCTCGATCGTCGCCTCGCGCTGGCCGAGCTTCATGACCGAGCCCTTGCCGAAGGCGCGCTCGATCTGGCTCAACGCCGCTTCGAGCGCCTTGTTCTTATCCATGTCTTCTTTCTCGATTACGCGAAGCGTTGGCTGTGCCATGACCTGACCCTTTATTTCATAGTGACCAAGCGGTTGCAAACGAGGTCAAAGTACATGGTTTGTTCACGGTGGCAAGGGCATTCTTTAGAACATTGATTCTAAAGTAGAATTCATATCTGTTGTACATATGTTCACGCTCAAAATCGCGCATGTGGCCGTAGCGAATCCAGTCTTCGACGCATTTCCCTCACAAACTTCGCTCTCGCACTTGGGCGCCTTCTGCCCCACATCATTGGGGTCGGCTGGATGGCCTAGGAAAGGGCAATCTGCGAAGAAGCTATGTAAAACTTTATTTTTCACATATGAAGACGTTCGTCTGCTAGATACACACATCTCACTGCCAGTACTGTCCACGGTTAGGAGGCCTTGATGACGCTGCTCCACGCCATCGACCCCCTGTACGTCATGTCCGGCTTTGGCGTCGGCGTGCTGGTCGGCATGACCGGCGTCGGCGGCGGCTCGCTGATGACGCCGCTGCTGATCCTGCTGTTCGGCGTGCATCCGGCGACGGCGGTCGGCACCGACCTGCTTTACGCGGCGCCGACCAAGAGCGTCGGCACCATGGTGCACGGCGCGCTGCGCTCCGTGGATTGGCGGGTCGTCTATCGACTGGCCAAAGGCAGCGTTCCGGCATCGATCGCGACCTTGCTGGTGCTGTCGCTGATGTCCGACGGCGGCGGCTCGTCGACCGTCATCACCACGGCGCTCGGCATCTCGCTGTTCCTCACGGCGGCCGCATTGATCTTCCGCACTCAGCTCTTGAACGTCTATTCGGAACGAATGGCGGCGCTGAGCGCCGGCCGCACGGCGAACCTCACCACCGCATTCGGCGCATTGCTCGGCGTGCTGGTCTCGATTTCGTCCGTCGGCGCCGGCGCCATCGGCGTCACGGTGCTGCTCCTGCTTTACCCGCGCCTCTCGGTCGTGCGCGTCATCGGCTCGGACATCGCCCATGCGGTACCGCTTACCCTGGTCGCCGGTCTCGGCCATTGGATGCTCGGCTCGGTGGACGGGCTGATGCTTGCGTCGCTGCTCTGCGGCTCGCTGCCCGGAATCGTCATCGGATCCTATGCGGCGAACCGGCTGCCGGAAGTGGTGCTGCGCGGCACGCTCGCGGCCGTGCTGCTCGTGGTCGCGACGCGCTTGGTGTTTTAGGTCTTTCTGTTCGGGCCGCGCACCGGCAGGAGAAGGAATTCTGCTGAAGCCCGGCGCTCGCGCAAGGCGGCGCAACTCTTCCCGATTGCGGACTAGTTTGCGTCCTGGCCCAGCACGTCTTTGACCTTGCCGGCGAGCTGCTTCAGGCTGAAGGGCTTGGGCAGGAACTCGATCTCCAGATTCGGATCGAGATTGCGGCGGAAGGCTTCCTCGGCGTAACCGGAAATGAAGATGATCTTCATGTCCGGGCGGCTGGCGTGCACTTTCTTCGCCAAGGTCGGCCCGTCCATATTCGGCATGACCACGTCGGAAACCAGGACGTCGATGCCGCCGCTGTGCTTCTCCACCTGCGACAGCGCCGCTTCGCCCGAAGCCGCTTCGATCACCATGTAGCCTTTGTTGCGAAGCGCGCGCGCCGCGAAGATCCGCACCGCATCCTCGTCCTCGACCAGGAGCACGGTGCCCTTGCCGGTGAGATCGCCCTCTTCGCGCTTCTCCGCCGCGTCGGCTACCTCTTCCGCCGTACCCGCGCGATGGCGCGGCAGGTAGATGCGGAACGTCGCGCCGCGGCCAAGCTCGCTGATCGGGAGTACGAAGCCGCCGGTCTGCTTGACGATGCCGTAGACGGTCGAAAGGCCGAGGCCGGTGCCGGCGCCCACTTCCTTGGTGGTGAAGAAGGGTTCGAAGATCTTGTCGAGATTTTCGGGCGCGATGCCGGCGCCGGTATCCGCGACGGTGATGGCAAC
>DASQHM010000240.1:0-11016 GCA_035632095.1 Candidatus Cybelea sp.
GCGCCTGCGTCCGCCCATGTGAAGCGAACGGCGCAGGAAAGCTTCACGCCCGAAGCCTTCGTTCTGCGGCGCTCCATGCCCTGGACCGATGCGACCCGCGCCGGCCTGGTGTTCGTCGCCTTCGGCCGGTCGTTCGACTCCTTCGAGGCGCAGTTGACCCGCATGAGCGGATTGGAGGACGGCGTAACCGATGCGTTGTTCGGCTTCAGCCGTCCGGTCACCGGCGCCTATTTCTGGTGTCCCGCCATGCGCAACGGCCGGCTCGATCTCAGGCCGATCGGCGTCTGAGCGACGCCATGCGGCGTGCGATCTGCGCATTGATCGCTCTCGCCGGCGCGCTGGCACTGAGCGGCGGTGCCGTACGCGCCGCCGATGCCGTGACCGCGGCCATCGTGTTCGCGGTCGACGTATCCGGCAGCGTCAACGCCGAACGCTATGAATTGCAGCGGGCGGGGATCGCCGAAATCTTCGAATCGGAGGGCGTGGAACACGTGATCGGCGACGGCCTGGCGGTATCGGTGATGCAATGGTCCGACGGCCACGACGTGGTGATTCCCTGGACGATCCTGCGCACCCCGGACGATGCGCATGCCCTTGGCCAACGCATGCGGACGACGCCGCGCTCGCCCGGCATCTCGACGGAGCTGTCGCTTGCGCTTTTCGCCGCGGCGGACCTCCTTGCCGCCTGCCCGTGCGATGCCAAGAAATACATCATCGACGTTTCGGGCGACGGTCCGAACAACGGCCCCGTGTCGACCTATCTCGCCCGCGACCAGGTGATCGCCCGCGGCATCCGCATCAACGGACTTCCCATCGTGACGCCGCAAGAGCCCGAATTGGCGCAGTGGTACCGGGACAATGTAATCGGCGGCTACGGCGCCTTCGTCGTGATCGCCCACGGCTATGAGGATTTCGCCCGCGCCATGCGCCGCAAGTTTCTGACCGAGGTGGCCGGCCCGCCGAATGTGCTGCGCGAGCGGACGAGCGTCGCAGCAGTCTTGCCCAACCCCTCACCCCATTGACGCGGTTGCCCCCGCGTCAATACCTCTCCCGCAAGGGGAGAAGGCAAGCGGCGCGTCCCTAGATCACGCCCTTCTCGCGCAGCTTCGCGATTTCGGCGGCGTCGTAACCGAGTTCGGTCATGATGCGCTCGGTGTGCTCGCCGAGCACCGGCGCGCGGCGGCGGATGGCGCCCGGCGTTTCCGACAGCCAGACCGGCATCTTGGCGACCGGCGCCGGACGCGGCAGGCCAGGATAGTCGACCGGCTGGAAGAACTGCATGGCCTGGATGTGCGGATCGTCGAGGGTCTCCTGGGGCTTCAACACCGGGCCCGCCGGAATCATCGCCTTGCCGAGAATCTCCAGCGCCTCCGCCGTGGTGCGCTCGGCGCACCAGCGGCCCATGCGCTCGCTGATGATCTCGCCGTTGTCGCCGCGCGAGATATCGTCCTTGAAGCGCGGATCGGTCAGCCAGTGGTCTTCCCCCATCAGCCTGACCCAGCGCTTGAACAGCGGCGCGCCGATCACCAGCGCGACGATCCAGCCGTCCTTGGTGCGGAACAGATCGCTCGGCGCAGAAGTCTGGCCGCGGTTGCCGGTCGGCTCCCGGTTGATCTGAATGACGCCCTGCTCGATCAGCATGGCGTTGGTCAATGTCACGGCGGTCGCCAGCAAGGCGCCTTCCACCCGCTGGCCCTTGCCGGTCTGCTTCTTCGCCATGAGCGCCAGCAACGTGCCGAAGGCGGTGTGCAGCGCGGTGCCGAAATCGACCCAGGCGACCGCGGCGCGATAGGGCTTCCCGGGCTCGCCGGTCATGTAGACGGAACCCGACATGACCTGGCCGATTGTGTCGAAGCCGACGCGGTCGCTGTACGGCCCGCCGCGGCCGTACGCCGAGACGGTCGTCAAGATGATGTCCGGTTTGACGGCTTTCAGGCTGTCGTAGTCGAGCTTCATGGCGTCGAGCGTCTGCGGCGGCAGATTGGCGATCACGACATCTGCGGTCTTGACCAGCTTGCGCACGATCTCCTGGCCCTCGGGCGTCATGGGATCGAGGGTCATGGAAAGCTTGTTGCGGTTCATCTGCAGGAACATGGCGCCCTCGCCGCCCGATCCCACCGGCGCGACGAACCGGTCCTCGCTGCCCTCGCGCTTTTCGATGCGGATCACCTCGGCGCCGTGCTCGGCCAGCAACGCCGCGCAATACGGCCCGGCGATATACCGCCCAAAATCGAGCACCCGAACGCCTTCAAGAACGCCTGCCACGGAAATTTCCCCCTTGAGTCCCGACACACTAGGATCGGAAGTTGCGCACGCGCCGTCAACCGCCCCGAAACCGGCTAAGCGCGCTTCTGCGCGATATTGACCGGATTGAGGCCCTTCGGCAGCCAGAGCACCAGCGCGACGACGATCAGGCCGAGGGCGCCGGCCATGACATAGACTTCGTGCAGGGCATCCGCCATTGCCGACGTCAGCGTCCGCAGCGTGGCGAAGTCGATCAGCGAGCGCTGGCCCGGCTCCATCAGTTGATTCACCGCGCCCATCATGCCGGCGGCATGGACGTGCAAGCCGTGATTGACCACGGCGCCGAACAAGGCTGCGCCGAAGGACATGCCGACCAGGCGCATGAAGATGGTGGAAGACGTGGCGACGCCGCGTTGGCCCCAATCGACGCTGGCTTGCGCCGCCACCATGAACGTGGTGGTGCTGAAGCCCATGCCGAGGCCGATGAGAAATGCGCCGACGCCCGCGAATACCGGTCCGCGCTCGGGCACGAGCAGGGTCAGCACGCCGGCGCCGCAGGTGAGCATCACCGCCCCGATCATGGCGACCGATCGATAGGAGGTCACCGTCATCAAGCGGCCGCCGATGGTGCTGGCGATCGGCCAGCCGAACGACATCACCGCAAGCGCAAAACCTGCCACGGTCGGCGTGCGGCCCATGATGCCTTGGACGTAGACCGGCAGAAATCCCGTGACGCCCATCATCAAGGCGCCGGCGACGAGCGAACCCGCTGCGCCGACCGAGATGACGCGATTGCCGAACAGGGCAAGCGGCAGGATCGGTTCGGCGGCGAATTGCTCGCGCACAACGAAGGCGGCGAGCGATGCCAAGGCCAGCGCGGACAACGCCGCGAGGGAGAGCGGATCGAGCGCGCTCGATTGAATGAGCGCGAGCATCAGCGTGGATGTGCCCAAGGCCAGCAGTGCTGCGCCTGCGAAGTCGATGCGGCGGCGCTGGGAACGCGGCCGTTCGCGCAGATAGAGCTGCAGGATGGCGAGCGCGGCGATGCCGATCGGCAGATTGATCCAGAATACGAAGCGCCAGCTCAGTTGCTGCACCAGGAATGCGCCGGCCGCCGGCCCCACCACCGACGATATGCCCCAGACGCTCGAGATGTAGCCTTGCACGCGGCCGCGGTCGGCCGGTGCGTAGATGTCGCCGACGATGGTCGAAACCACCGGCTGGATGGCGCCGGCGCCGAGACCCTGCAAGGCGCGAAACGCGATCAGTCCGAGCATGGAGCCCGCCAACCCGCAAAGCGCCGAGCCGAGCAGAAACAGCCCGGCGCCGAACAGCAGCACCGGCTGTCGCCCGAACATATCGGACATCTTGCCGTAGAGCGGAATGGTCACCGCCTGGGTCAGCAGGTAGATGGCATAGACCCAGCTGAAATGCGTAAAGCCGCCGAGCACCGCGACGATGGTCGGCATAGCGGTGGCGACGATGGTGCTCTCGATCGCCGCCATGAACATGGCGAGCATGCAGGCGAACAGGATCAGGGGGCGATGCGGTGCGGGCGTGTCCGCTTGCGGCGGCGCAGCCATATGACGCGGATCGTTCACGGCGGGTCGTTAGCCTAAAGGTCTGACGGGAGGTCCGAATCGGCCGGGACCGGGACCTTATCATGGCGCGCCGAAGCGTTCCCGGTAAGCCTTTGTTAAGCATGACGGCCCGACACTGCCCGGGTACCAAAGCGGGCGACGGTGTCGCGAGGCATTCGTTATGGAACAGCGGCCGTTGAAGCCTTTGATGGCGAGCCCGGACGGGCCGCTTAGTCCCGTGGCCCGGCAAATGCTCCGGATCGCGGAAGAGCGCGGCGTTGCGGTGGATGACCTGGCCGATCTCGCGAAGGTCGTTGCCGCGCTTGATGTGGACAGCCCGATTCCGCTCGATGCGCTGGCCGCGGTCAGCGAAATTCTCGTCTATCTGTTCCAGGCCGATGCAAGCCTGACGCAAAGCGGAGATGCCCCATGATCCAAGCGCCCGATATCGCCCGCGCCCTCGACGACGTGGTGTCGGAAGTGGCCCGGGCCGGCGTGGCGCTGGCCGACGGCCGCGCGGTGGAGATCGGCGATCTGCCGGATCGCGTCGCGCCGATCTGCCAGGCGATCGCCGCCCTGCCGAAGGATCAAGCCGTCGGCTATGCGCCGGTCGTGCGCTCGCTCATGGAGAAGCTCGACGCGCTGACCGGGGGCCTGCGCCAACGCCGGGATGCGTTGCGGCAGAAGCTCGCCGACCGCGGCGTCGAACCGTCCTGACCGGCGCGCAGTTTCATGGATCTCGAACAATATTTGCGCTTCGTCGGCGCGTTCATCCTGGTTCTGGCCCTGATCGGGCTAGTAGCCTGGGTCGGACGCCGCTTCGGGTTGATGCCGCGCGCCGGCAACGCCCAATCGGGGCGCAGGCTGCAAGTGGTCGAGGTGGCGCCCGTGGATGCGCGGCGGCGGCTGGTTCTGATCCGGCGCGACGACGTCGAACACCTGCTGCTGCTCGGCCAAGGCGCCGACGTGGTGATCGAAAGCGGCGTTCGCACCAATGTCAGCCGCAGCCGGGAGGACGCCGCGTGAGCCGTCGTAGGATTCTGTTTTCGCTCGGAGCGCTGCTGGCGTTGGCGGTCGCCGTTTTGGCCCTGCCCGCGGCGGCGCAGACCTTCAGTCTCGACCTGAACGACGGCGGCGCGTTGACCAGCCGCATCGTCCAGCTTGTCGCGCTGCTGACCGTGCTGTCGCTGGCGCCGTCGATCCTGGTGGTGGTGACTTCGTTCACCCGCATCGTCATCGTGCTGTCGCTCCTGCGCAGCGCCATCGGCGTGCAAACGGCGCCGCCGAACGTGGTGCTGATCAGCCTGGCGCTGTTCTTGACCGCGTTCATCATGACGCCGACCTTCGAGCAATCGTACAAGGACGGCATCCAACCGCTGGTCGAACAGAAAATCGACGAGCAGACGGCCTTCGACCGCACCGTCGCGCCGGTGCACGCCTTCATGCGCTCTCATGTGCGCGAAAGCGATCTGAAGCTGTTCATGGACATGGGCAAGATCGAGCCGGTGGCCACCCCGGCCGACATACCGCTGCGCGCGCTCATTCCGGCGTTCATGATCAGCGAGTTGAAGCGCGCCTTCGAGATCGGCTTTCTGATCTTCGTACCGTTCATCGTCATCGACATGGTGGTGGCTTCGCTGCTCATGTCCATGGGCATGATGATGCTGCCGCCGGCCATGCTGTCGCTGCCGTTCAAGCTGATCTTTTTCGTGCTGGTGGACGGCTGGAGCCTGATCGCAGGCTCGCTGGTGCGCAGCTTCGGCACGTGAGCGGACGAACCGCCGTCCCTGGCTAGTTCAGCGCGCTCAGCTTGGTCTTCTGCAGCTTGGCGCGGTATTCCGCCATGAAGGCTTCGAGCTGATTGACGCCGGCGATCGTATCCGCAAGCTGGCGGAATTCCACGTTCTGCGGATCGGTCTTGGCGGTGAGCACCTTGAACGCATCCGCATCGGGCGTATCGACCAGCCGCGCGCCGTAACGATCGCGGACGCGATCGATGCCGGCGGTGTCGCGCGCAAGTGACAGCGCGACCGCAAGCTGCAGCACGGTCTGGCGTTCCGTCGCCGTGAGCGGCGCCGGATCCTTGTCGCGGTCGGCGAGCAGCGCCGTCAGGCTTTGCGCCGCGGCGGTCCAGTCCTTCCGCCGCCAGGCGATATCGACGCGCGTCAATTCCGCATCGCGGCTCCGGTCGCCGGCCAGGAGCTTCGCCGCATCGTCGAAGCGCGTCAGGTCCACGAACGCCCGCGCCTGCAAATGCCGCCGCTCCGCGGCGAGCGGATCGGACACCGGATTGACGTTGCTCTCGTCGAGTGCCCGGAGCGCCAGGTCGGGTTTGCGGTCGAGCAGCCGGATCACGGCGAGACGCGCGCCGATCCGCGATTTTTCCTCGCCGTTCAGGCGGCGCGTTACTTGGTGTTCCAGCAGTTCCGCGGCGCGGTCGAGCAGGTCCACGCGCACCATCCGGTCGGCCAGCTTGCGGATCATCTCGTCGCCGCGGGTATCGGTCGGCGTCAGCTCCCGATAGTCGAAAAACAATCCTACGGCCTCGACGGGCGGCAGCTTCTCGCTCTCGCCGTTCAGGTACAGCCGCAAGAACACCGCGTTCATATCGGTCTTGGCCTGGGCGGCCTCTGGCGTCTTGGCGAAATAGGTTACGAGCTGATGCCACATGGCGAGGCCGCCGCGATAGTCGCCCGCCGCGACGTGCAGATCGCCAAGCCGGCGCAGCAACTCCGGCTCGAACGCATCGCCGCGCCACGAGAAGCGCAAACCCTCGAGACGTTCGACCGCTTCCGACGGCTTGATCGACCCTTGCGCCAGTTCGAGATTGGTCTGCTCGAACAAGGCGCGCGAGTGCACGGGCCGGTAGTCCGCCTTCACCGCCGCCGCGATGTCGCGCATCGCATCGCTCTTCTCGCCGAGCGCCTGCTCGGCTTCGCCCCGCAAGTAGATCGCTTCCGCCGCCACGGGAAGCGAAGCGCGGTCGTTGCCGATCTCCTGCTCCAGGGCACCGAGAACCGTCTTGGCGCTCGCCGGGTCGCCGGCGCCGTAGAACGCCCGCGCCATTGCCAAATGCAGCTTGACGCGCATGTCGGGGGGATAGTCGGCAATGACGTTGCTGCCCTTGGCGAACTCGTCGCGCGCCTTGGTCCAGTCCTGCTGCGCGACGGAAAGCACGCCGCGCCAAAGCCCCGCTTCCGGATCGTGCGCAAGCTCCGGAATGCTCAGGTCCGCCGCCGCCGCGTTATAGCGATGCAAGCCGATCTCGACCGCGCCCTTCAGCGCGCGAAAGCCGCGCTCGTCGGCGGCGCGCGGATCCTGCTGCGCCAGGCGCACCAGGACGCCGAGCGCATCCGCGTTGAAGCCGTTGGCGAAATAGAATCGAGCCAGGGCCGACCGCGCCGCGGTTTGGCCGCTCGGCGGCGCCGTGGCGATCACGTTCTGCAGCGCTTGCTTGGTTTCGGTGAACTTTCCCGGCGGTCCGCGCCAGTCGGCGAAGTGAAACAGGATCGGATGTGAATCCGGCTGCTTCCGGTCCGCCGTCAGCGCCTGGCCGAGCAGCAGGCCGCCCTTGGCCGTGACTTCGACGCCGTTCGGCAAGCTCGCGACCACGACCTCTTCGGTTTTGGGACGAAGGGCGATGCCTTGCGCCGAACGCAGAACCTGGAATTGCGGATAGTCGCGCGGCAGATTTATGCCCTGGGCCGGCGCGAGCAGCGGCACCAATTGATACCGGATGGCGCCATCGGCTTCGGACAGGGTGATCGGCTCCGCCGCATCGAGCACCGGCATGAAAACGCGCGGACCGCGCGCCGCGGACGGCTCGGCGCGGACTTCGACCGGCGCCGGCGGGGCAACGGACGGCGCATCCTTCAAGTCCACCAGCCACTCGCCGTCGTTACGGCTTACCGCCGGTGCCAAACCGGGCTTGAGCGTGAGCTTGAGCACGGTGCCGTCCGGCAACGAACGCTGATCGACCTTCCGCACCGGCCCGTCGGTGCTCGCCGCAATCGCCGAAATGTCGAGCTTTTGATGGCTGGCGAACCCGAGCCACAGCGCATCGCCGCGCTGCATGACGGCGGCGGCCACCGGGTCGGCGAAACGAACATGCAAGCGGGCGCCGTCCGGCAGGATCTCGAGGCTCGCCGCCCCTACGGCGGTGACGGCACTCGGGCTTTGGGCCGGCGGTTGCGATGCGGCCTGCGGCGGCGCCGTGGGTTCGGGGACTGGAGCCGCCGTTGCGACGGAGACTGCGGCTTGATCGGCAGGCGCTTCGGCCTTCGGCGGCGGCGGTGACTCGGGCGGCTCCGGCCGCAGCGGCGCTGTCGCTCTGGCCACAGCGCCGATGCGCGCCGGTTTCACGGGCTTGACCGCAGGCACGGATTTGGGCGTCTTCGGGACTTCCGGCACGGTGTCCTGTCTTGGAAACAGGTCTAGGATCGCGAGCTTGCCGCTGTTGCTGAGCTTGAGGGTCGCCGGGTGTCTCAGATGCAGCACGACGCTCAAACGATCCGCCGCCACATCGACGGCGGTCACATAGGTCGCGAGCCGGCGGGCCGCAGCGGCGACGTCGCCATCGACGGCATCGGTGAAGTGGACGACGACATGCTCGTCGCTGGTATCCGCATCGGCGTGGGCCGGACCGGAGAATTCGAACACCAAGCGGCCGAAGCCCGGATGCTCGGCGGCGCGAACGCCCGCCTCGGCGGACGCAGGCGCCGCACGGCCGAGCGTCAGCGCAAGCATTGCCGCGATTCCGAGACTTCGTGCCGCGAGCGAGGCTCTCGAGGTCCGCGACGGCATGGGCTTAGTCGAAGCTCGCCAGCAGCGCGTCGATATCGGCCTGGGAGTTCGCCTTATCGGGAAGCTGCGGTCCGTTGAGGAGCATGGAATCGCCCTCGGCCGGCGCCGCAGCGGGCGGAGCAGCGCCCTTGGCCGCGTCTTCCTCGCCGACCGCGCGCAACAACGCGGCGACCTTGCTTTCGATGTGATGCAGGGTGCGGACGACCTTGGTGATGCGTTGCCCGGTGATGTCCTGGAAGTTCGAGGCCTCGTAAATGCGCGTCACGATGGTTTCGATCTCTTTGGCGGCATCGCCGCCGAGTTTCGCGCCGAGCGTCGTCAGCTTCTCTGCCGCGTTGAGGAAGGTTTGCGTCGCTTCCTCGGTCGCCGCCACCACTGCGTCAAGCTCGTCGTTCACCGCCGGCAGATGGTGCAGCGAGATTTCGTTGGGCTGAATGGTGGCGATTTCGGCCTTGGCGCGGCGGATGTAGCCCGAGAGCTCTTGCAGCTCGTTCTGCATCTGCACCACTGCGCCGGAAAGATCGCCGTCCATGGAAGCGACCAGGCTTTCGACGATTTCCGCCACGTCCCCGATCGGCACCATGTCGCTCCGCTCGGCCCGCAATCTCTCGATGCGCTGCCGGAACGGACTTGCCTTGGCGTTCGCTTGCATGACGGAGGCCCGGCCCGATCGGCCCTAAGCGAACTCGCCGATGACGGCTTCGAGCTTCTTCTTCAATGTCTCGGCGTTGAACGGCTTGACGATATAGTTGTTGACGCCCGCCTGCTTCGCCGCGACCACGTTCTCGGTCTTGCTTTCGGCGGTTACCATGATGAAGGGGGTCCCCTTGATACGCTCGTCGGCGCGCACTTCCTGCAGAAGCTGCAAACCGGTCATCGGTTCCATGTTCCAATCGGATATGACCAGGCCATAGGGCCGGTCCCGCAACTTGCCGAGAGCCATGCTCCCGTCGGTGGCTTCGTCGACGTTGTTGAATCCGAGCTGCTTCAGAAGATTTGAAATGATCCTCAGCATCGTCTTGTAGTCATCGACGATGAGGATCGGCATGTTCTTGTCGACAGCCATGATCTACTCCTTGGGGGGGCGGGGCGGCCTGAGTTCCGATGCCGTGGGAACGGCGGAAAAACCATAGCGGCTGGGCCGTTAAGCTATGGTTAAGCGGCCGTGCGCGAGGCGGATATCCCGCTCGTTTCGCGCGCCTAGCCTTTGCCGGCGGCGGCCTTTTGCGGCAGCGTGCGCCTGTTGGCCAATTCGATGGTGATCGACTTGGCCTTGGCCGGTTCCATGTCGGCCAGCACCGGTGCCAGCTTGGCTTCCTTCATCCGCTCGGCAACGCGGAGCAGGACGGTCATATCGAGCTGCTCGAAGATGCGCGCCGCATCCTTCGGCTTCATGTTCTCGTAGACCTTGACTAGGCTGCGGATGCTCTGTTCGTCCTGCGTGTCGTGTTCCTTGACCAGCGCCTGGACTTCGGCCTCGATCTTCTTCAGCTCGGCAATCCGCTCGTCGACTTTCTTGGCGGTCGCCGCGAGCAGCGCTTCCCGCATATCCATCTCCTTGGCGCGGCGATCCAGTTCATCGCGCCGCTTGGCGAGGCTCTGCAGGACATCGAGCTCGGATTTGGAAAACGTCGAGGGATCGCGAGCCGGCGGCGGCAGTTCCGCAGGCGCCTCGGCCGCTTTCGGCGTCGTGGGCGGAGGCAGCACGGATGCGCTGGAGACCGGCGGCTCGGCTGCGTGCTGCGCGGCGGCGGTTCCCGCGGCATCGGTCCCGGCGGGCGCTTGCGCCGCGGTATTGACCGGTTCGGGCGGCGCGGCCGCGACGGGTTTCGCCGGCAGCGCCGGCGGCGGATCGGCCGCCGGCGGCGCAGGCGGATCCGGCGGAACCTCCGCTGCAACGGCCTTCGGAATTTCGGGCGTCAGGCGTGTCGGCGCGCTGGTCGCCTTGCGGCCCGGCGCGGCGGAATCCTGGGCCGCCGTCGCTTCCGGCACGCCGAAGAGCGCCGATGCGGTATCCCAGACTTCGCCGATCTTCACGCCGACCAGCAGTGCCGCGCCGAGAATGGTGAGCGGAACGAGCCTGAGGCGCAGCGTCTCGGCGAGACGCTGTTTGAATGCTTGGCGGCGGGACCGACGGCGCATGCGGTACGGGTCTATTTCACGCGACGGAGCGCTTGCATGAGTTCGCGTTCCGCCTCGGAGCGATGCGGCTCTTGAACGCTCGCAATCACGCTCGGCCGCTGCGCCGCCACGCGGCGGCTCGAATCGATGCTTTCGGCGAGGCGCTCGGCGATGCGGCTCCCCGAATCGTTGATCAGCGAAAGCTCGTCGGCGAGGCCTCGTGCGGTTGCGATCCGATCTTGCAGGGCGCGGCCTGCCTGCTCCTCGG
>DASQHM010000241.1:0-42100 GCA_035632095.1 Candidatus Cybelea sp.
AAGGAACAGAAACAGCGCCACCCCGATGCCGAGTCCGATCAGCGCCAGCCGATAGGCCGGATAGGCGACGCCCGGCAGCATCGGCACGCGGCCGGACAGCAGCGCGGGCACCGGCATGTCGAGCGGCGTTGCGCCCCAGACGAAGCGCGCCAACTCGTTCATCAGCAGGATCAGGCCGAAAGTCGCCAGGACCTGGTCGAGATGTTCGCGCCGGTAGAACGAGCCGAGCACCAGCCGCTCGACGCCCACGCCGACGGCGAAGATCGCCGGAAGCGCCAAGGCAATGGCGAGCGTGAGCGACCCGGTCCAGCGATAGAACGTGGCGGCGAAGCAGGCGCCGAGCATGTAGAGCGAGCCGTGCGCCAGGTTCACCAGGTTCATGATGCCGAGCACCAGGGTCAGGCCCGATGCGAAGAGAAACAGCATCAGCCCGAACTGCAACCCGTTCAGGCACTGGGTCAGGACGAGGACCGGATCGCTCATCGATCGCCGCGGCCCGCCGGCCCGCCGGTCACTTCATGGGGCAATTCTGATGGTACGCATCCTGCTCGTCCTTGAGGATCAGGCCGCGGTTGGCCTCGTAAAGATGGCCGTCCTGGTCCTTGACCACTTCCGTCGCATAGAAGTTCTCGATGGGCATGTGGTTGTTGTTGTAGCGGTAGGGTCCGCGGACGGAATCGTATCTGACCGTCGCCAGCGCCTTGATGAAGGCGTCGCGATCCTCGACCTTGCCCTTGATCTCCCTCACCGCCGCGTCCAGCAGACGGACCGAGTCGTAGGCTTGCGCGGCGTAGACCGTCGGATCGTGCTGGTACTTCTTGCGGTAGGCCGCCACGAAATGCTGGCTTGCCGGATTGTCGAGATCGACGGTCCAGAACGCGGCCGAACGCGCGCCGAGCGCCACGTCGCCCACGGCCGGAAAGGTGCTAGGGTTGAACATGAAGCCGCTGTAGAGCGGGATCTGCTTCATCAGGCCCGCTTCCGCGTATTGCTTGGCGAAGGGCAGGGTGCCCGCGGCGGCGACGAAGGCGTAGACCGCATCGGGCTTTTCCGATGCGATCTTGGTGATTTCGGCCGAATAGTCCGGCTGATTGAATGCGGGGTAGATCTCGTCGACGATGGTGCCCTTGAATTTCGACTTGAAGCCGGCCATGGCGTCCTGCCCGGCCTGATAATTGGACGCGATCAGCACCACGCGCTTGATGCCGCGCTGCTGCATCAAGGCGCCGACCGCCGCATGCGGCTCGTCGTTCTGCCACGACGTCGAAAAGAAATAGGGCGAGCAGTCTTTTCCGGCGATCTGCGACGGCCCGGCGTTGGAGCTCAGCATGATGGTCTTGGAATCCACCACGGCGCTGTAGAGACCCAGCATCACGTTCGAGTAGACGACGCCTGTCACCACGTCGACCTGGTCCCGTTTGACCAGCTTTTCCGCGACCTGGCGCGCGACGTCGGGCTTCGCCTGGTCGTCGTTCTTGCTGATGTCGGCGGGCAAGCCGCCGATCACGCCGCCAAGCTCCTCCACGGCGAGAAAGAAGCCCTCGGTCTGGTGCACCCCGATCAGGCTTGCAGGCCCGGATAGCGTCGAGACATAACCGATCTTGATTTTGTCGGCCGCCGTCGCGGCCGACAGCGAAAGCGCCAGAATTGTGCCTGCCAAAGCAGCGCCAAAGAATGCGGTGCGCACGCTGACCTCCCCATTTATTTTGCCAAGCGCAATCCCCCCGCGCCGGGTCTCTACCTTAATGCATGATCGGATAGAGTGCGACAGAGGATGATTCTTGGCGCGGTTCATGGCATGACAACGGCGACATCGGTCTTGATGGGGATCCGCACATCGTGACGCGGCGTGAGGTGGAGACGAGCGTGCTGGTCGTCGGCGCAGGCCCGGTGGGGCTCACGCTCGCGCTCGATCTGGCGCGGCGCGGGGTCGACGTGACGGTCGCCGAGCTGCGTCATCCGGGCGAGCCGCCGAGCGTCAAATGCAATCACGTGGCCGCACGGTCTATGGAGATTTTCCGGCGCCTTGGCGTCGCCGCCAAATTGCGCGATGCCGGATTGCCGCCGGACTATCCGAACGACGTCGCCTATCGCACGACGACCACGGGTATGGAGCTTTCGCGCATTCCGATCCCCTGTCGGCGGGATCGCTATTCGGCCAAGGTCGGTCCCGATACGTGGTGGCCGACGCCTGAGCCGCCGCACCGCATCAATCAGATTTTTCTCGAACCGGTGCTGTTCCGGCATGCGGCGACGCAATCGAAGCTGCGTATCGTCAACCGCGTTTCGGTGGACGACCTGACGCAAGATGCCGATTCGGTGAGCGCGGTCGTGCGCGACCTCGATTCCGGGGACGTCCGCATGATCCGCTGCCGCTATCTGGTCGGCTGCGACGGCGGGCGGTCGACCATACGCCGCTGCATCGGCGCCAATCTCGCGGGCACGGCAAACGTCCAGCGCGTGCAATCGACCTATATTCGAGCGCCGGACCTGCTCAGCGCTTTGACCGCACCGCCGGCATGGGCGACGTTTTCACTCAATCCGCGCCGCTCCGGAAATGTCTATGCCATCGACGGCCGCGAAACCTGGCTGATCCACAATTACCTGCTGGACGACGAGGCCGATGCGGATGCCGTGGACCGGGATTGGGCGATCCGCACCATCCTCGGCGTGCCGCCGGAATTCCGCTACGAAGTCCTGAGCAAGGAGGATTGGGTCGGGCGCCGGCTCATCGCCGACAAGTTCCGTGACCGTCGGGTGTTTCTCTGCGGCGACGCGGCGCATATTTGGGTTCCGTTCGCGGGCTACGGCATGAACGCCGGAATTGCCGACGCTGGCGACCTCGCATGGTTGCTCGCGGCCGATTTGGACGGCTGGGCCGGGGAGCGAGCACTCGATGCCTATGAGGCGGAACGACTGCCGATCACCGAGCAGGTCTCGCACTTCGCCATGAACCATGCGCAAGCGCTGGCGCGGCAGCGAAGCGCCGTGTCCCTTGAGATCGAACAACCGGGTCCGGAAGGCGACGCCGTCCGCGCCGCCACGGGCAAGGCGCTCTACGACCTGAACGTGCAGCAGTATTGCTGCGGCGGCCTGAACTTCGGTTACTACTACGATGCCTCGCCGATCATCGCCTACGACGGCGAAGCGCCGCCGCCCTACAGCATGGCCACGTTCACGCCGTCCACAGTGCCGGGTTGCCGAACGCCGCACATTTGGCTCAAGGACGGCCGCTCGCTCTATGATGCGCTCGGGCCGGACTACACGCTGTTGCGCTTCGATGCGTCGCTCCCGGTCGACGGCGTGATCGGTGCCGCGCGGGAGCGCGGCGTCCCGCTTGCCCTCGTCGATGTCGAGCCGCGCGACGAAAAGACTCCCTACGATCGCCCGCTGGTCTTGTCGCGACCCGACCAGCACGTGGCCTGGCGCGGCACGCAAGAGCCATCCAATTCGCTCGCCTTGATCGACCGTATTCGGGGCGCGTGAGGCGGCACCGCGCGACTCGGCGCCGTGAAATGCACAATCGTGAACGATCCGCGGCGCGCCCGATCTCCGGTCCGGAGCCGGTTTGAGCGCACCGGCCGGGCGCTCTCGTCGGCATCCGGATAAGTGCCGGCAGCGCGTTGCCGACCAACCGCAGCATCGAAGTCTTTGAAGCATTGCGAGTCGATTGCGGACCGTCTGCCCAGCCCTGGTCAACCGTCCGGCAACCGCAAGATGAAGGCGGCGATACTAGAAATTCCGAAAGACTCTCTCCAAAAGCGAGAATTTGGCATTGATGAAGGCCCAATCTAGGTTGCTTTTTCTCCGCGACCTAAACTTTGGGAGGTCTCCATGCATATGCCGCGACACATTCCCTGGCAGGATCGAAACGATCTCGTCGGCAACGTCTTTCGCTTCATCGGCGCGGAACTCTTGAAGCAGGATACGTATGCCACCATCGAATTCGACTTCCGGCAGCGCGAATCCCTGCTTTCGGGCCTTGAAGGTTGGATCGACCGTGGCCAACCCATCTTCGATCCCGACTGTAACACGCTCGACAAGCGCAATGCCTTTTGGGTGGTCGGGCGTGAACTACACGGAGGCGGCATCGTCTGCTGCAATTCCGTGCGGATCTATTCCGACGCGCGTTTGGCGGATCTCTTTATCGACAATCGCCTGATCTACGACGGCACGAAGCCGCCCGGACCGCACAATGTGACGTTGCGCATGCACGAAGCCGACCACGTCTTCGGCAATCTGGCGTATATCGGTGGCGGGTGGGTGCGGCCGGATTTCCGCGGCCGCCACATTCCGGCGCTGTTGATGGCGCTGTCGCAGGCCATAATCCTGCAGGACTATTCGGCTGACTACAGCTTCGGCTTTGTCCACCATCACGACGCCGAGCGCGGCCTGCCGATCAGGAGCTATCACTTTCACCACACCCATCGCGGCGTGGCATGGCAATGGCCGGGCCGGGGCCAGCTCGATCTCTGGCTGCTCTACAACACCTATGAGGACATTCGCGAAGAGCTTGGGCTGTTCTTGCCCTTGGCGGCATAGCGGTGGATCGAAGCCGGGGGCTTTGCGCCGGCGGCATCGCCGCCGGCCGCCCGGTCATTGCCGGTAGGGCGGCGGAAACGCCGTCGAAACCGACGTCGTGATCAAGGCGGTGACTTTGCCGTGCTCTTTCATGGGCAGGATCAGCCGGTCGTAATCGACAAAGGTATGGTCCAGGGCGGCCGAGACGCGATGGTAGGCGATATCGCGGTCCTGCACGGCGGCGGCAAGCGGCTCGGCGACGGCGTTGGCATACGCCAGATCCGGAATCTGCCCGATGGTCCTGCCGAGAAAACTTTTGTTGCCGTAGACGCCGAACCCGCCGCCGAACCAGGCGAAGATCCAGCCGAGCGGATTGTCGCCTTCGACCAGGATCATGGTCGACGAGCGCAACAGTATGCCCGGACGATGGAAGATCGGATGCACGGTCTCGGAGTAGTCGAAGCATCCGTCGCCGTCACAGATACGGTGCCATTCGCGCAAGGCAGACCGCAGCATCGGATGACGAAGGTCATCCAGACGATGCCGAACAATTTCCGGCCGAATAAGCGTTGCGCTCATATCTGGCGCCCCCTGCGCCGAAGCAACTCGCGACCCCGGAAAGTACGACGCTGTAGGGCCTGGGAGCCACCGACGAAGGCTTGCCTAAAGGCATGTCAGCACAACTATCAAACGCAGCGGGCGAACATGCGAGCCGGCCTGGCGCCAACCTGGCGCTATTCATCAATCCGGGTCACGGCGTCTTCGATGGACGCGCGGCTGGTGCGGAAGCGGTTGGCGGGGTGGCTTGCGTCTTCAAAGCCGAACGAGATGCCGCACACCATCATGCGGTCGTCGCCGAGGCCGAAATGCGCGCGGACGAACTTTGAATGCCGGGCGAGCGCCGCCTGCGCGATCGTCGCCACCCCCATGCTTTGGGCGGCCAGCACGAAATTGCCGACGTATGAGCCGCAGTCGACCGCGCCGTAGACGCCGAGCGCTTCGTCGGTGGTGATGATTGCGACATGGGGCGCGCCGAACAGCCGGAAATTCTCCATGGCTTGCCGTCCGCCCGCCGCGCGATCGCCGCGGGCGACCCCGACCGCTTCGTAAAGCTGGAACCCGCACGTGCGTCGCCGCTCCAAATAGATGCCCCGGTACTCGCGGGGGAACGGGAAATCCGGCTCGCTTTCATGCTCCGCTGCGTGACGATAGAGCGCGACGCGGAATCTTTCGGTGGCTTGACCGCTGGTGACCACGACCTGCCACGGTTGCGAGTTGCACCACGACGCAGTGCGCTGCGCCAGGCCCAGAATGCGGGTGATTACCGGCTGCGGCACCGGATCGGGGCGGAAGCCGCGGCAGCTAAAGCGGCTGTCCAGGAGCGCCGCGAGCGCTTTTGTTGCCGGCGTGTCCCAGTCGGAAACTTCGCCCGATGCGGTTTGGCCCGCGTTCAATGCCATAGGTCACCTGCCATGATCGACTCCCACCGGCGAATTGGCCAGAATGTCATTGTGCCAGCGGGCGCGAGCGCCGTCATTTGCCGCGTCATCATTCAGGGGAGGCTGCCATGCCGGGCTTCACGACGATCCGATGCGGGGATCCGGCGGACGCGATCGCCCCGATCATGATGCACCGCCCCGAAGCGCGCAGTGCGCAGAACATCGAGATGACGTACGAGCTGAACGCGGCCATCGACCGCGCCGCCGCGGAATAGACCGGGCGCCGCCATGAGCGCCGGTGTTCAGGATCCGGACGACTTGGCTCGCATCAAAGCGTGGTTCGACCGGCTGGGCCAATGCGTGCGGGCGGTGAATTATGCGGCAGCCCGCCCGCTCTTCGCCGAACACTTGATCGCCTTCGGCACGTTCGAGGACTTCGTCGTCGGGCGCGATGAGGTGGAACAAGCGCAATGGCGCAACGTGTGGCCGGTCATCGCCGGTTTTCGCTGGCGGCTGGATCAGGCGCGCGGCATCGTTTCCGCCGACCGCCTGACCGCGATCGGCATGGCGGTGTTTGATTCAACCGGCTATCGCGAGGACGGCAGCGCCTATGACCGGCCGGGTCGCGCCACGGTCGCGTTTTCGCGCCGCGCCATCGGCCAAGACTGGCTGGCCGACCACACGCACATGTCGCTGTTCCGCGGCGTGCCGGGCCGTTCGTTCGGACCCCGGCCGTCAGCCGGCCCGCCGCGCGGAAACTGAGAATCCCGTGACCCGCGGCGCCCCTTGCATTGGTATCAATTGTAATTGTTGGGTACCCCGACTTCCGGCAAACTGGCGATAGTTTCTACAATCAACGAGGGCGGTGCGGCCGCCCCAGACCTCAAGGGAGGATCCTCCATGAAATCGCTCGCGCTTGCGCTGTTCCTCGCCACTGCCGCCGCGGCGCCGACGATGGCGCAGGACAAGGAAGTTCAGCTCAAGATTTCGCTGTGGATTCCGCCGGCCCATCCCTTGGTGCCGGCGACGCAAGCCTGGGCCGCCGACATCGAAAAGGAATCGGGCGG
Source organism: Candidatus Cybelea sp. (assembly GCA_035632095.1). GTDB lineage: Bacteria > Pseudomonadota > Alphaproteobacteria > Ferrovibrionales > Ferrovibrionaceae > DASQHM01. The sequence goes on from DASQHM010000241.1 coordinate 7,028, forward strand.
CACCATCAAGTCCGTGGTGTTCCCCTCCGAGCAACTCGGCAAGGCGTTCGATCACTACGACATGGCGCGCGACGGCATCGCCGACGTGACCTACGTCAACCCCGGATACCAGCCGGGCCGTTTCCCGATCATCGCCGCGGCGCAAATCCCGTTCACCTTCGGCGACGGACGCAAGGGCATCGAGGCGATCGACGATTGGTATCGCAAATACGCGCCGACGGAAATGAAGGACACCCATTTCTGCTTCGCCTTCATTCACGATCCGGGCGCGATCCACGGGCGGGTCAAGATCATGGTGCCGGACGACCTGAAGGGCGTGAAGGTCCGCCCGGCGCAGAGCACCATCGGCCAGCTCGTCACCATGTTGGGCGGCACCAATGTGCAAGCCTCCGCGCCCGAGGCCCGCGACATGCTCGAGCGCGGCGTCGCCGACGTCATCACCTTTCCCTGGCAGTCGCTGTTCCTGTTCGGCATCGACAAGGTCGTGAAGTACCACATGGACGTGCCGCTCTACACCACGGCTTTCGTCTACGTGATGAACAAGGCCAAGTACGACGGCATGTCGGCGAACCAGAAGAAGATCATCGATTCCCACTGCACCAGGGACTGGGCGGAGAAGGTCGCCGGTCCTTGGGCCGATTATGAGGCCGCCGGCCGCACCAAGATGAAGGAGACCGCCGGCCACGACGTGTATCCGCTCACGGCCGAACAGCTCGCGCTCTGGAAGAAGACCGTCGAGCCGCTGCAGAAGAGCTGGGCTGAGGCGGTTTCCAAGGCGGGCGAGGACCCGAATGCCGTCATGGCCGGGCTGAAGGCCGACCTGGCGAAATACGGCGCGGGCTACTGAGCGGCCGGCAGGTCCCGCGGGCGCACGATCCGGAAACCTGAACGGCGTTTCCGGATCGCCGGCGGCCTGCATCGGGAGCGAAGGAGCGGAACCGTGCGGCGCAGCGTCATGGATCGGTTCATCGATGCGATCGAACTGCTGGCCGCGGCCTTTGTCGGCATCGTCGCCGCCGACACGTTCATCTCGGTCATGCTCCGCAAGTTCTTCAGCACGTCGATCCCCGATGCCTACGACTTCGGCCGATTGCTCCTCGGCATCCTGATCTTCTGGGGAATCGCCGCGACAAGCTATCGCGGCACTCATATCACCGTCGATCTGGTGTGGTCGTCGGTCGGGCCGCGCTATCAGCGCGTGATCGACGTGTTCGCCACCCTCGTGCTGCTGTTCGTCGTCGCAGTGCAGACCACCACGCTGCTGGACAAGGTCATCACCACCCGCGCCGATCATATTCTCACTTTCGACTTGAACCTGCCGACCTGGCCGTTCTTCGCCGTCGCCTGGATCGGCGACGTGTCGGCGGTGCTGCTGATCGCCGTGCGGACCTACCGTCTCATCTTCCGGCCCCAGGCGCTCGGCGAGGCGAATCCCATCAAAGCCGTCGAATGAAGTCCGAACGATGAGCGCTGATGCCGTTGCGGTCCTGGGCTTCGTCGTCCTGTTCGTGCTGATGCTGCTGCGCGTGCCTGTCGGCATGGCCATGGGTCTGGTCGGGGTCAGCGGCTATGCCTACATCGTCGGCGGCGAGCCGGCGCTGAAGCTGGTCGGGCAGACGTCCATGCGCACCGTCACCGACTACACGTTCGGCGTCATTCCCATGTTCCTGCTCATGGGCGCCTTCGTCTCCAATTCAGGGATCAGTCGTGAATTGTTCCGCGCCGCGAATACCTTCGTCGGGCATTTGCGCGGCGGCCTCGGCATCGCGACCATTGCGGCCTGCGGCGGTTTCGCGGCGATCTCGGGATCGTCGGTGGCGACGGCGGCCACGTTCTCCACGGTCGCCTATCCGGAAATGCGGCGCTACGGCTATCCGCAATCCTTCGCCACCGGCGTGATCGCCGCCGGCGGCACGCTCGGCGCAATGCTGCCCCCGTCCACGGTCCTTGCCGTCTACGGCATCATCACGCAGCAGGACATCGGCAAGCTGTTCATGGCCGGCATCGTCCCGGGCCTCATCGCCGTGACCATGTACATGACGACGGTCGGCATAATCGGCGTGGCGCGGCGCGGTTACCTGCCGACCGGACCGCGAAGCTCCTGGAAGGACCGGCTCGGCGGATTGCGCGACGTCTGGGCGCCGTCGCTGCTGTTCGTGTTCGTCATCGGCGGCCTCTATGGCGGCCTGTTCACGCCGACGGAAGCGGGCGGCACGGGCGCCGGCGGCGCGTTCATTCTCGGCGTGCTGCGCGGGCGGCTGTCGCGCGCGGACATCCGGAAATCGCTCCTACAGGCGACGCGCACCGCGGCCGCGATCTTCACGGTCCTGATCGGCGCGCTGCTGTTCGGCTATTTCCTCACCGTGACGCAGACGCCGCAGAAGGTGACGGTGTTCCTCACCGACCTCGGCCTCGGGCGATACGGCGTTCTGGCGTTGATCATGCTCATGTACCTGGCGCTGGGCTGCCTGATGGACGCCATGGCCATGATCATCCTGACCGTGCCGATCATCTTTCCGGTGATTACTTCGTTGGGTTTCGATCCGATCTGGTTCGGCGTCATCATCGTCATGACCGTGGAGCTCGGCTTGATCCATCCGCCGGTCGGCATGAACGTCTTCGTCATCAAGAGCGTGGTCCAGGACGTGAAGTTCTCGACGATCTTCTACGGCGTCATTCCGTTCGTGCTCACCGACATGGTCCGGCTTGTAATCCTGATCGCGTTCCCTATCCTGGCGACGTATCTGCCGAGCCTCAGATGAAACCGACCAATTCGGGGAGGAGTGCCATGCCACGCACCAAACCGCCGTTCCGCGCCGACCATGTGGGCAGCCTGTTGCGGCCGAGGGAAGTCTTGGAAGCGCGCGAAAGCCACAAGATGGGGCGGATCACCGCCGCCGAGCTTCGCCGCGTCGAGGACGCGGCGATCGCGAATGCGGTCAAGATGCAGGAGGACGTCGGCCTGCAGGGCGTCACCGACGGCGAATACCGCCGAGCATCGTGGCACATGGACTTCCTGTACCAGATCGGCGGCACGGCGAAGGCGCAGGATCAGTGGAAAGTGAAATTCCACAGCGACAAGGGCGATATCGAGTTCACGCCGTCCGCTCTGCATGTCACCGGCAAGCTGAAGCTCGACAAATGCATTTTCGGCGACGATTTCCTGTACCTCAAGTCGATCGCGAAGCAGACGCCGAAGCTCACGATCCCTTCGCCCAGCATGATTCACTACCGCGGAGGGCGCGCCGCCATCGATCCCAATGTCTATGCGAGCCTGGAACCGTTCTGGGACGATCTCGGAAAGGTCTATGCGGACGAGATTGCTGCGCTTGCCGGGCTCGGTTGCACTTATCTGCAGCTCGACGATACGAGTCTTGCCTATCTCAACGATCCGGCGCAGCGCGAAGACGTGACAAGGCGGGGCGGCAACGGCGCCAATCTGCATCTCACCTACATCCGCCTGATCAATGCCGCGTTGGCTGGCAAGCCGGCAGCGATGACGGTCTGCACCCACATGTGCCGCGGCAATTTCCGCTCGTCCTGGGTGGCGCAGGGGGGTTACGACCACGTGGCCGAAGCGTTGTTCGGCGAGCTCAAGGTCGACGGCTTCTTCCTCGAATACGACGATGCGCGTTCGGGCGGCTTCGAGCCGCTCCGCTTCGTGCCCAAGGGCAAGATGGTGGTCCTCGGCCTGGTCACGACGAAGAAGGGCGCCCTCGAAAAGAAGGACGATTTGAAGCGCCGCATCGACCAGGCGGCCAAATTCGTGCCGCTCGATCAGCTCTGCCTAAGTCCGCAATGCGGCTTCTCCTCGACGGTCGAGGGCAATGCGCTGACCGTGGACGAGCAGATCGGCAAGCTTCGCCTGGTGGTGGAGACGGCGCGTGAAGTCTGGGGCTGAGACGCGCGCTATTCCTGCGGGTAGCGCCAGACTTTGGGCGGCTGCGTCGCCTTCTCGTCGATGGTCCATTGCGGCAGCGCCAAACCGGGCGCCACGTCCGCGAAGACCATGCGGACGCGCGTGCCGATGCCGACCTTTCGCACCATATCCGGCGGCGCCAGGGTGCCGTCGGGCAATGCCAGGTTTCCGACCACGCGCAGCGCCTCGTGCTCGGTAGGCTTGCCTTTCTGCGTGTCGAGGTCGACCAGCAGAATCAGATACGGCACGTGCTTCTTGAATGCCGGCTGAATGGCGTGATGCACCTCGGTGTAGGAATGCACCGCGCCCCGCGCATCGACCGGGACCCAGCGCGATTTCAGGCCGGCGCACCATGGGCACGCGGTGGTCGGCGGGTAGCGCAGCAGATTGCATCCGGCGCAGCTCTGCAGATGGAACTTGTGCTCCGCGCAATGGCGGAAATATTCGATGTTCTCCACTTCCAGATCGTTGAGGTCGAGCGGAATGCCGAGATATTGGGCCTGTATGGACATGATGCCGTTCCTTTCCCCGATGGCCGCTCAACCGCGCCGCATGACCATGGCCGAACCGGTGCCCGGCATGGCCCAACCGAGATTGGCCGTGACTTCGCAGCGCTTCACCTGCCGACAGCCGCCCTCGCGATAGTCGTAGGTGTGCTTGCGCTTGCCGTCCGGTCCGACCGGGCAGGAATCGTCGGCGTCGTGCCGCAGCTGGCGCACGTTCTCGATCACCATGTTGAGGCCGTGCGTATAGCCTTCGCACAAATGGCCGCCGCTCGTGTTGTTGGGTCGCCGGCCGCCGAGCCGGATGGTGCCGTTGCTGACGTAGTCGCCGCCTTCGCCCTTCTTGCAGAAGCCGTAGTCTTCCAATTGCAGCATGGTGGTGAAGGTGAAGGCGTCGTAGGAGCCGGTGGCGTCGATGTCCTCGGGGCCGACACCGGAATTCGGCCACAGGATTTCGCGCGCGTAGTATCCGGCGACGGTCGAGATCGGTCCGTGCTGATAGTGCATGTCGAGGCGCGGCTTGTTGCAGCGGCCGACCACGCCCCGGATCAGCGCCGGCGGATGGCGGCAGTCGCGGGCGCGCTCGGCCGAGGTGACCACGATCGCCGTGCCGTTGTCGGTCTCGACGCAGCAATCGAGCAGATGCAGCGGTTTGCAGATGAAGCGGCTCGACAGCACCTCTTCGACCGTGACGCGCTCCTTGTAGAACGCTTTCGGGTTGTTCGATGCATGCTCGCTATGGGTCGCCTTGACGGCGGCGACCTGCTCCGGCTTCGTGCCGTAGTCGTACATGTGGCGCATGAACGTGGGCGCGAACATCTGTCCGGCGCTCTGCCAGCCGTAGGCGCGGTTGTGCAGCATGTCACCGGAGACCGGCGCCGCGGCGCGGACGCCGGTTCCGCCAATGCGCACCTGCGAAAAGCCGTTCATGGCGCGGAAGATCACCACGACCTTGCACATGCCGGCCTCGATCAGGCCGATCGCCATGCCGACGAGGGCTTCGGTCGACGAACCGCCCCCGAACACGTCCATGTAGAAGTTGAGCCGCATGCCGAGATCGCCGGAAACGAACGGCGAGAACGTCGAATCGCCCGACTGGTACGACAACATGCCGTCCACGTCGGACGGCTTGAGCCCGGCGTCCAGCACCGCATTGCGCACGGCAAGGGTGGCGAGGGCGCGCGTGGTGACGCCGGAGCCGCGCATATACGCCGTCTCGCCGACGCCGACGATGGCGTACTTGTCGCGCAGGTATTTCGGGCTTGTCGTATCCACGTCCTTCGGTAGCGGCACCGGCGTTCCTCCCCTCGAATATTCTTCGGCCGAGAAGATTGTGTCGCGGCGCGCCGGCGCGCGCCAGCACTAATCGGTTCCGATGGCGACGTAATCGGCGAGGTCGTGCGCGAGGTGGTCGTACAGCAGGCGGACGCGGCGGCTGCCGCGCAAGTCCTCGTGCATGACCAGCCACATTTCGAGGTCGAAGCGGAACGCGTCGCGCAGCACCTGAACGAGATCGGGATCGCGCGACGCGATGCCGGGCTGGCAGCCGCCGATGCCGATGCCGGCGCGAAGCGCCGCCAGTTGCGCCAGGTCGTTGTCGGTGCGGAACGCGAACATTTCGCGCGAAATCGCGTCGGCCGCGGGGCCGATGCTGCGGAGCGACGTGGCGTCGCGGTCGAATCCGATCATGCTGTGTCCGGCGAGGTCGAACAGGGTTTGCGGCATGCCGTGCGCGTCGATGTATCGCCGGTGTGCGTAGAGTCCGATGCGAACCTTGCCGATCAGCCTGGCGATCAGCGCATCCTGCGATGGCCGCACCATGCGGACCGCGATGTCCGCGTCGCGCCGCAGCAGGTCCTGCGTGCGGTTGCTCAGGTCGAGTTCGATGACGATGCCTGGGTGCCGCTCGCGAAAGCGCGCCAGGATCGGCGGCAGCACCTCGGCGCCGACAATTTCGCTCGCGGTGAGACGGACCACGCCGCGCTCGCCGGTGGAGGCGCCGGAAGCGGTGCGGGCGAGCGCCGCAGCCGCCGCGGCCATTGCCTCGGCATGGGGCACAAGTTCGAGGGCCGCCGGCGTCGGGGTCAGGCCGCGCTGGGACCGGGTGAAGAGGGCGACGCCAAGCGCTGCCTCCAGCGCCTCGATATGCCGTCCGAGGGTGGGCTGGGTGAGGCCTAACGCCTTGGCAGCGCGCGTTAAACTGCCTTCGCGCACCACCGAGAGGAACGAGCGGTAAAGATCCCAGGCGCCTGGTTCTTGAGTCATACGAAATCGTATATCAGACCACCGGAGATAGACAATTTAAGTTTATCAGGAGCCGGGGCATTTTGCCGTCACGGCACTCATTCTGGCAGGAGGTATCCATGACCAAGCCGGGCATTGCTTTGGTGATCGGCGCCACGGGCGGCATCGGCGGCGAAGTTGCGCGGGCGCTTCTGGCGCAGGGCTGGGAGGTGAGGGCGCTGCACCGCGATCCGGAAAAAGCGCGGCAGTCGTCTTCGCGTATCGGGAAGATCGAATGGGTTGCCGGCGATGCGATGAACCGCGCCGACGTAATCGCGGCGGCGGAAGGCGCGTCGGTGATCTTTCACGGCGCAAACCCGCCCGCGTACCGAAATTGGCGCGGACTGGCGCTGCCAATGCTGGCGAACGCAATTGCTGCCGCCAAGGCAAGCGGCGCGCGCCTGGTGTTCCCCGGCAACATCTACAACTACGGACCGGACGCATGGCCGGTCGTGGACGAAGCCTCCCCGCAACATCCGGCGACGCGCAAGGGCGCGATCCGCGTCGAGATGGAACAAATGCTGCGGCATGCGGCGGACGACGGCGTGCGTTCGCTGGTGGTGCGGGCCGGCGATTTCTTCGGCGTGTCGGCGCCGAGCTCATGGTTCCAGACCGTCATGGTCCGTCCGGGCCGGCGGTTGCGTTCGGTCGTCTATCCGGGCGCGCGCGACGTCGGGCATGCCTGGGCGTATCTGCCCGACCTCGCCCAGGCCATCGTGCGGCTGATCGCCATCGAAGCGCGTCTGCCGGCGTTCGAGACGGTGCACTTCGGCGGCCAGTGGGTCCGGCGGGGCGTGGAGATGGCGGAGGCGGTGCGGCATGCGGCCGGCGATCCGTCTTTGCCGATCCGGCGCTTTCCGTGGCCGGTGGTCTACATCGCGGCGCCGTTCGTGAACCTGTTCCGCGAGATGATCGAAATGCGCTATTTGTGGCGCACCGCCGTGCAGCTCGACAATCGCAAGCTAGTGGCGCTGATCGGTCCGGAACCGCATACGCCGCTCGACGTCGCGGTGCGCGAGACCTTGCGGGAACTCGGGTGCGTGCCGGCAAGCCCGGCGCCGTCGCCGCTGCCGTCAGTCGCCCTTTAGGCGTTCGGCGGCCCTTGCGGCGATCGCGTCCGGCGTCTCGCCGACGTCGACGACGATCGCCTCATCGGCCGATGGCGCTTCCAGCGCCGCGAATTGGCTGTCGAGCAACGCCGGCGGCATGAAATGTCCGGATCGGCTTGTGATGCGACGGCGGATCAGTTCCTTGGTGCCCGACAGATACACGAACGTGACGCCGGGGCAGCCGGCGCGGAGAATGTCGCGATAACGCCGCTTCAGCGCCGAGCACGCCAGCACGACGCTTTGGTCCGACGCTTCGCACCGCGCCAGCTCGCGCGCCATGCTTTCGAGCCAGGGCCGCCGGTCGTCGTCGTCGAGCGGCTCCCCGGCCTGCATCTTGGCGATGTTGCCCGGCGGATGGAACGCGTCGCCTTCGAGAAACGCTGCGTCGAGTTGTTCAGCCAGCAGCTTTCCCACCGTCGTCTTGCCGGCGCCGGACACGCCCATGATGACGACGATCATCGCGCCGCCACGCTCACGGCTTGGTCCAGTCGGTATGGAACACGCCGTCGCGGTCCGTGCGCCGGTAGCCGTGGGCGCCGAAATAGTCGCGCTGACTCTGGATCAAATTCGCGGGCAGCCGCGCGCTGCGATAGGCGTCGTAATAGGCGAGCGCCGAGCCGAGCGCCGGCAGCGGCACGCCGGCCGAAGCGCCCATGCCGACGATCAGCCGCCAATCGGCGTGCGAAGCCGCGAGCGTGTCCCGGAAATGCCCGGCCACGAGCAAATTCGGCAACGCCGGATCGGCGTGCAAGGCCGATGCGATCGGCGCCAGCAATCGTCCGCGGATGATGCAGCCCGCACGCCAAACCTCGGCCACGCGCGCCAGGTTCATCGCCCAGCCATGTTCGCGCGCGCCGGCGGCTAGCAACGCGAAGCCTTGCGCGAACGCGCCGATCTTGGCGCCGAGCACGGCCTTGCCGAGGCGCTCGACAAAGCCGGAGCCTTGCACGCGGGCAGCGCTCGGACCGGCAAGCATTCCCGCCGCCTGCCGCCGTTCCTCCAGCAGCGCCGACAGGGCGCGCGCCGTCACCGCCGCGCTCAGCGTCGGCGCCGGAACGCCCAAGGCAAGGGCGGATTCCGCCGCCCATTGCCCCGTGCCTTTCTGCTCGGCCTCGTCCAGCACGAGGTCCACCAGCGGATGCCCGGTCTCCGGATCGACGCGGCCGAGTATGGCCGCGGTGATCTCCGTCAGAAACGATTGCGCCTCGCCGGCACTCCAGGCGCGGAATACGGCTTGCATCGCGCCGTTGTCGATGCCGCCGACGATCTGCATCAAGGCATAGGCTTCGGCCAGGATCTGCATCTCGGCGTATTCGATGCCGTTGTGCACCATCTTGACGAAGTGGCCCGCGCCGTCCTCGCCGAACCAGGCGCAACACGGTTCGGTCTCGTAGCGGGCCGCGATCGCGTGAAACAGCGGCGCGCTCCGCTCATAGGCTTGCGCCGCGCCGCCGATCATCAGCGAGGGGCCGTGGCGCGCGCCGTCTTCGCCGCCCGAAATCCCGATGCCGAGAAAATCGACGGCCTGTTCCGCTAGTGCCTTTTGACGACGCTGCGTGTCGGCAAAATGGGAATTGCCGCCGTCGAACAAGGCGTCGCCCGGCTGCAACGCCGGTTTTAACGCCGCGACCGCGGCGTCGACGGGACCGCCGGCCTTCACCATGAGCAGGACATGACGCGGCCTTGCCAGCGAAGCCGCGAACGCATCGGCGGAGTCGTGGATGACGACACGGGCATGCGCCACCGCTCGCGCCGCCGCGCGGGCTTCCGCCCAGGGATCGAACAGGCTTACGGCAAAGCCGCGGTCGGCGAAATTGAGCGCCAGATTGCGCCCCATCACGCCGAGACCATAGATGCCGATATCCGCCGAGTCGCCCAACGCACTCCTCGTGGCGGCGCGGCGCCGCCGAGCAGGCATCAAACCATAGCCGCCGGAATGCGCAACCGGCTTGCGCGGATCATTCCTCGCGCATCGACCGGTTCAGGCTGTCCGTGATCGGCGAGAGGAAATAGTCGATAGCCTTGCGTTCGCCGCCGATGATCAGCATCTCCGCCGGCATGCCGGGATAGAGCGAAACGCCCTGGATGCGGGTCAGCGCGTCGCGGTCGATTTCCGCGCGCGCGAGGTAGAACGATTCGCCCTTCGGATCCTGCTGCAGGTCGGCGGAGACGTAGGTCAGATGCCCGGTGAGGACCGGGACCTTGTGCTGCTTGTAGGCGGTGAGACGGATGTTCACGCGCTGGCCCGGCCGCAAATGCTCGATGTCGTCCGGGCGCACATTGGCTTCGACGATCATGGTGTCCGACTGTGGCACGATATCGAGGATCGGCTGTCCGGCGCCGATGGCGCTGCCCGGCGTGAAGAACTTGATGTCGGTGACCTTGCCGGATTCCGGCGCCAGCACGTCGCGCTTGGTCAAAAGGTCCTGCGCGCCGCGAACCCGCTCCGACAAGTCCGCCGCCGCTCCTTGCGCGTCCTGCAGGTCCTTGGAGATGTCCTGCCGGCGCTGGTTGCGGGTCGACGCGATCTCGAGCTCGGTTTGGGCGATCGCCTGTTGCGTCTCCGCCTGGTGCGCGGTCAGCTCGCCGATGTTGCCGCGCAATTCGGCTTCGTTGCGCTTGATCTCGTACATGCGGGTCTTGGTGGCGTAGCCCTTGGCGAGCAGTTCGTTGGTGCCTTGCAGTTCCTGCTCGGTCAACGCAAGGCGCTGCTGCATGGACGCCAACTGCGCCTTCATCGCCGCGATCTGCTCTTGCGCCTGTTTGACCTTGCGCTCCTGCGCGCCGATGGTGCTGTCGTACAGCTTGTAGCGATCCTCGAAAACGTGCTGCTCGTTGGCGACCAGGCCGGCGATGGCGGAATCGGCCGCGGCCGCGTCGCGCAGTTCCTTTGGAAACTCGATGCTGGCCTGCTCGTCCTGCTCGGCGCGCAGCCGCGCCACCTTGGCGACGGTGGTCCAATACTGCGCCTTCAGCGACCCGAGCTGCGACATGGCCTGCGCCTCATCCAGCTTGAGCAGCGGCTGGCCCTTTTCGACGCGGTCGCCCTCTTTCACATATAGCTGTTTCAGGATGCCGGGATCGAGCAGGCTGACGGTCTTGCGTTTGGTTTCGACCACCACATTGCCCATGGCGGGAACGGCGCTGTCGAGCGGCGCGAGGCATGCCCAGACTAGAAAGCTGCCGAAGCCGAGGCCGATGACCAGGAACGCCTGCCGCACGATGCGGCGGAGCGACGGAGCGCGGCTTTCCGCCTCCAGCGCCGCTTGCCAAGAGGGAATCATCTGCGTCATCGGCGTTGCTCCCAATCGCGCATCATGCGGTCACCAACTGGCCGGCCGTCGGGGCGGAGGCGGGCGCGTCGGCCGGGCGGACGACCACCGATCGTTCCGGGCGGACGATGCGCTCGATGCGGCCCGTTTTGAGAACGACCACGCGATCCATGGCGGCCAATGCCGCCGGCCGATGGGTGATCAGGAGGATCGCGGCGCCGTCGCGCTTGGCTTCTTCGATGGCCCGCAACAAGGCCTGTTCGCCGTCGTGGTCCAGGTTGGCGTTCGGCTCGTCGAGAATCAGCAGCCGAGGCCGGCCGTAAAGCGCCCGCGCCAGCGCCACGCGCTGGGTTTGCCCGCCCGACAGATTGTATTCGCTGCTGCCGATGCGCGTCATATATCCGTCCGGCAAGCGACCGATGAGTTCGTGCACCCCGGCGCGCTCGGCCGCTTCCACGGCAGCGGCAGGATCGGCATCGCGCATGCGCGCGATGTTGTCGACGATGTTTCCGTCGAGCATCGAGATCGATTGCGGCAGATAGCCGACCTTCTGCCCGAACGCCTCGCGGTCCCATTCGAGGGTGGAGACGTTGCCGAGGCAAACGGCGCCGGAGGTCGGCCGGAGCACGCCGACGATGAGCCGCGCCAAGGTCGATTTGCCCGAACCGGAAGGGCCGACGACGCCGACTGCTTCGCCCGGTTCGATGGTGAACGATACGTCGTCGAGAATCTTGCGGCCGCCTTCGCCGGCCGTGAAGCAGAGCCGGTCGACCGAAAGCTGTCCGGTTACCGCGGCGGGCGCGGCGCGGCCGGCGTCGACACGGCCGTCCAGCAGCTCGCGGACCCGGTTCCAGGCGGCGATCGCCGATGTCCATTGCCGCCAGGCGCCGATGAGCTGCTCGAACGGCAGCAGCAGCTTGGCCACCAGCAGGTTGGCGCCCATCATGCTGCCGGGCGAGGCTTCGTAGCGCATCACCAACACGACGCCGATCACCATGACGCCGGCCTGCATGCCGAGGCGCGCCGACTTGGCGATCGCGCCGAGAAGCTTGTTGCGCCAGGTGGCGCGCCCCAACACGTTGAGCACGTCGCTTTGCCGGTGCATCCAGCGACGCGCCACGTCGGGCAGCATGCCGAGGCCGGCCAGCAGTTCGGTGTTCCTGAGCGCGGCCGAGAGATCGTTCACGGAGGCTGCGGCCGCGGCGTTGGCCTGAATGAGATCCTTGCGGGTGCTGCGATCGGTCAGCGCAGATAACCCGAGCAGTACGGCCGCGCATATCAGGCCGTAGATGCCGTAGGCCGGATGCAGAAGAAACAGCACCGCAACCAGCGCGGGCGTCCACAGCGCATCCAGCGGCACCACCGCGGCAATGCCTGACATGAACATACGCAGCTCGTTGAGGTCGCGCATCGCCTGTTGCGACGCCGATGCGCCGCCGGCAAGGCTCTTGCCGAGCGCCGCCTGCAGGGTCGGGATATTGAGGCGACGCGCCATGCGATCCGCCAGCACCACGAAGATGGAGGAGCGGAAGAACTCGACGATGCCGTAAAGCGCCATTCCGACCATGCAGCCGATGGTCAGCGTAGCGATCGTGTCCATGTTGCGCGATTGCAGCACGCGGTCGTACAGGATCATGTCGTAGAGCGGCACGAACAGCATGCTCACGTTGACGAACAGCGTGATCACTGTCGCGGCCAGGAATCCGCCTGCGAGTTCGCGCTTCAGGCCCGAAATCGGATTCGGCCCGCGCAGCGGCTCGGGCTGACCGCGAGGCTCGGCGCTTGCCGCTGCGATCTTGTGCCTGGGCGCCGACGCGGTGTCGGGCTTCGGTTCGGTCGCCCGCTTCGGCTTCGGCTCTGGCGCCGGTTCGGACTTTTGTTCGAGCTTCGCCTCCGGTTTCGGCTCGGACTTAGGTTCGGGCTTCGCTTCGGCCTTGGGTGCGTGCGCCGGCTCCGCCTTCGAAGCGGGCGTCGGCGCGGGTTTTTGTTCGAGCTTCGGCTCCGGCTCCGGCTCGGGCTTAGGTTCGGGTTTCGCTTCAGCCTTGGGCGCGGGCGACAGTTCCGCCTTTGGAGCGGGCGTCGGCGCGGGTGTTTGTTCGAGCTTCGGCTCCGGCTCCGGCTTGAGCTTAGGTTCGGGTTTCGCTTCGGCCTTGGGCGCGGGCGACAGTTCCGCCTTTGGAGGCGGCGACAGTGTGGACTCTTGTTCGAGTTTAGGCTCGGGCTTCGGCTCGGTCTGCGGTGCGGGCATTGGATCGATTGCCGGCGATCGCTTCGCCGCGCCCATCACCTTGTCGAGGCGTTTCAATGCCGACGACGGTTCGTCAGCCGGCGGCGGTTCGGGCTCGAAGCGCCGCCGCCGCAGCCAGCCGAGCCACGCGGCCTTGGCTTGACCGTTCGCTTGGCGCGCTGTTTTGGCAACGTGCGCGACGCTTTCCGGAACCTTGTCGCGCGGACCGACCTGCAACAGCCGCACGGGCGGCATTGCCGGGCGGTCCGGTTTGGCATGCGGCGTGACGATCCGAGGTTCCTGCTTCTGTGCAGGTGCGCGCGCCTTTTGCGCGCCGGCGACGGTCGCGGCGCTTTGCGGCTTGGCCGGCGCCGATTGCGGCGCTTGCGTTGCCGCCCCGGCACGTTGTCCCAATATGCGCTCGCGCGGCGTCACGTTGCGGCGATCCTTGCCGGCTCGGCAACGTCGGCGCGTTTGACCAAGCTGACCGAGGGCGCCTTGAGCGCGCGCAATACCGCATCGCGCGCGCCGAAGCGGTCGATCATGCCGTCCTTCAGCACCAGCAGCTTGTCGGCGAGGGCCACCAGTGACGGCCTGTGCGCGATCATCAGCACCGTGGTGCCGTGCTCGCGCGCGCCGTCGATCGCCGATTGCAACGCACGCTCTCCTTCGTCGTCGAGCGCCGAGTTGGGTTCGTCGAGCACCAGCATTTTCGGCTTGCCGAACAGCGCCCGCGCCAGCGCAAGCTTCTGGCGCTGTCCGCCGGACAGGACAAACCCCGCCTCGCCGATCGGCGTGGCGTAGCCGTTCGGGAGCTGCATGATGGTTTCGTGGATGCCGGCGGCGACCGCGGCGGCGATGATGTCGGCCGGGTCGGCCTCGCGCATACGGGCGATGTTGTCGCCGATGGAGCCTTCGAGCATGGCCGTGGTTTGCGGCATGTAGCCGACATGGCGGCCGAAATCGCCGCGCTCCCAGGTCCAGGTGTTGTTGCCATCGAGCCAGACGCCGCCCGCGGTCGGTTGCGCTGCGCCGACGATGATGCGCGCAAGCGTCGACTTTCCGGCGCCGGACGGTCCGATGATCCCGAGCACTTCGCCGGGCTCCACCTCGAAAGTGATGCCGCGCAGCACCGGCCGCTCGCCGCCCTGTGCGATATACACCAGCCGGTCGACGACGACCTTGCCGTTGCGGCACGGCAGCGGGATGGTGCCGCGCTGGCTGTGCGTTTCGGTCAGCAGCGCGACCACGCGCCGCCAGGCTTCCGCGGCCGAAATCCAGCTTCGCCACGAGCCGACGATGCGCTCGACCGGCAGCAGCATCTTGGCCAGGATCATGTTGGCGGCCACCATGCTGCCGCCGGATACCTGACCGTCGATGCAAAGGACGATCCCGGCGCAAACCATCAGGCCGGTCATCATCAGGCGCGATGACTTGGTGGCCGCCGTCATCACCTTGACGATGCGCGTGCCGCGCCAAAGCTTCTCGAGCATCGCTTCCTGCGAGCCGCGCCAGCGCCGCGCCAGTGCGGGCAGCATGCCGAGGCCTTCGACCGCCTCGGCATGGCGTACGGCGACGGAAATTTCGCTGAATGCGCGGATGGTTTCGTCGTTGGCCTCGCGGAGCGGTCGGCGCGAAAGCAGGTCGTTGACCAAGCCGATCGCCACCAGGACGACGCTGCAAACGAGGGCGACAATGCCATAGGCCCAGTGCATCACGAACAAGGCGGCCAGAAGGAACGGCGACCACACGAGATCGAGCGGAATGCCGATGGCATCCCCGGATACGAAGCTGCGAAGCTCGCCGAGATCGCGGATAGCCTGGCCCGATTGCGGCGTCGCGCCTTCCTCGGCGATGCGCGCCGCGGTCAGGAGCGAGGGCAGGCTCAAGGTGCGGGCCACCCGGTCCGCCACGGCCTCGTAGAGCAGCGAGCCGAGGAACGTCAGCAAAAAGTGCACCGCCAGCACCAGCCCAAAGCCGGCCGTAAGCCAAAACAATGTGTTGGTGTTGCGCGTGGTCAGCACGACGTTGAAGAGCTGCATGTTGTAGAGCGGCACGAGCAGCGCCGCCAGATTGGCGCCGGCCGCGATGACAAATCCGACGCCGAGCGCGCGCGCAAAGCGCCGGCGCGTCGAACGCACCAGATCGGCCCCGGAAGCGGCCGAGGTTCGCGTCTGCGACGGCCTCGGGCCGGCCGCGTTGGGATTAGCCAAGTATTTCATGTGCCAATCGAATTGGCGGGTCTGAGCCCGCGGCCTACGACGTTAGGCGCTTGGCGTTAATCGACCGTAAACGATTGTCCGCCCGGTCCGCTTATTCCGCGGCCGATCGATGCGCCGGAACGTGTCCTGAGGCGGCGCCCCCGCTCAAAGTCCGCCCTGTCACTTGGCGGAGGAAATCGACTTGAGCCGGCAGGCTGGTGGAGAGGTCGTAGCGCCCGACGATGGTGGCGCGCGCCTGCCGCCGCATGTCTTCGAGATCGGCGCCGCGCCGCAGGCCATCCACGGTGCGTGCCGCGATGTCGTGCGGCGAGCGGAAGTCCGCCAGCAGTCCGTTTTCCCCGTGGCGGATCATTTCCTCCACCGGCGGCGTGCGCGAGCCTATCACCACGCAGCCGGCGGCGAGCGCTTCCATCATCGACCACGAGAGCACGAAGGGCACGGTGAGATAGACGTGCGCGGCGGAGACCTGCAGCAACTTGAGGTACTCGGCATAGGGCAGGAGGCCGGTAAAATGCACGCGGTCCTGATCGAAATTGACTTCCTCTTCCATGACCGCGCGCCACGTGCGGCCGTCGGCTGGCCGCGCGCCGTAGCTTACGTCGTTGCCGCCGACGATCACCACTTGGGCGTCCGGGACCTGGTCAAGTATTGAGGGTATGGCCCGAACGAAATTCGGAAAGCCGCGATAGGGTTCGAGATTGCGCGCCACATAGGTCACGACCGGCTTGCCGCGTCTCAGCACGGTGCCGTTGGCGAGCCGGAACGCCGCCGCCGGATCGGGGCGAACCCGCTCGGCATCGATGCCGTCGAACACCACATCGATCTTGTTCTGCCACTCTCGCGGATGCACGCTGCGCTGCCATTCCGTCGGACAAAGGCCGCGGTCGCAGGCTTCGAGGGTAAGGATCAGCGCGGCGTTCTTGGTGCGCACCCGGGCCGCGACTTCAACGTCGGGCGCCGTGGTTTCCCCGTATCCGACATCGGCCCCGTTGGCGCGATAGAAAAACTCGCAATAGCTGACGAGTTTCGCATTGGGGAGCGCATCCTTGATGTACAGCGCTTCGCCCCAGCCGGGATGCGCCACCACGAGGTCCGGCGCAAAGCCGCCCCGCGCCATGGCGATGCAGGCTTCCGCGACGGCCTGGCCATGCAGGACCGCGTTCTCGAAGCCGCGAATGTAGTGATGCGTCTCGTTCCCGGCGCCTCGCTTGGTGCGGTAACGCAGGCGCCTCACGCCCGCCGGCGGCGGCTTGTCCGCCTTGGTCAGGAATACGACGTGGTTTTCCGGGTTGCGCGCGAGATGTGCAGCGAGATGCCCGAATTGCCCGGGCATGTTTTGATGCACAAACAGAATGTTCATCGTGAGCCGCCGGACGCCGCTCAGGCCGCCTTGACGAAACGCTTGGCGGGGCGCATGCGGTGGCGAATGCCGTTCTCGTCGAGGAAATCCCGCATGTCGCGGTAGCGCGCATAGTAGGCGCGATTGAAGTGCTCGAACTGTGCCTGATCCCAATATTGCTCGAGAACGAAGGTCTTGTTCGAATAGACATTGTAGAAGGGGATGCTGAAGGTCTCGCAGAACTCCGCCGTGCGGCTGTCATACACGAAGTAGATCGATGGCACGCCGTTGGCCAGCGCCATAAGATTGCCGTGCAGCCGATAGCCGAGCACGAGGTCCTTTCGACGCACAAGAGCTTCGTAGTCGCTCACTATGTCCGAGTAGAACAATTTCGTTCGATAGAGCTTTTCGATTCCGGCATCAAAGAACCATTGGGAGTACCAATCGTTGTCCTTGAGCGCCCGCCATGCCGCTCGTTTCTGCTGCGGCGTGCCCCAAAGCAGCATCTTCTCCTCCACCTCGCCCTGCATCATCAAGCAGATATCGAAGCGGCGCGCCAGGGACTTTATGATGTCACGATGCCGCGTGAGATAGAGCCTTACATCGGGTGAATAGAGCTCCGAGACCTCGCGGCGCACGGTGAAGCCAATGTTGCGGACCTGCTCCAACGGCGGCAGATCGATGCGCAGGTCCGGGTTGTTGTTGCGAAAGGCGGTCGGGCATCCGACGATCCGCGTGTTGCGGATTCCCATATCCCACAGCACCTCGGCCGTATAGGCACCACGGACACCGAGCGTCGTGCAGCGCTCGCTGATCAAATGCCAGATTCGCCGTCCTGCGGGGGAGAGCTCCAGCTTGCCCTTGCCCGGGGCCTGCGAGCCGACGCCAAACGCGAGGACGGGAATCTTCAGCTTGGACAGAACGTATTCGGCGCGCTCCCAATCCATTTCACCGTGGATGTAATTGGAACCGCGCAGAAATACGTAGTCGAATTCGGCGTTATAGCGATCGATATCGGCCGCGCGGGGCTCACGGATCTCGCAAACGTCGATATGGTCGAACTCAAGCAGCTTCAGCGAGCTGTCGTAGACGAAGGCATCGCCGATATTATGGTAGTTCTCCAAATGGCCTTGGTCGTCGGTATACCACCGCACGCAGTCGCGGTCGTATACCTCGCCCGAGGGGCTGATGACGAGGATGTTCGGCAAAGCGGTTCTCTATCCTGCAGGGGCGTCGATACGGCAGAGTCCACAACGAATACCGGGCTGTGCCCGGCTTATCCCGAAGTCTGCCCGGCAAGGAATAACGCATAGTTAACCCCCTTTACTTACGCAGCGAGATGGTAACGGGAAACCGCAGCAGATCCCGATCCGACCCGAGTTTGCAGTCCTTTATGTGCAGGTCGGTCGCATAGATAAATGCGTGGTCGCCCACATCCTCGAAATTGCGCGACGTATCGGACGGGTCGAGCAGGGCAGGGTAGAAGATCGCGTCGCGATCGGAGCAGGCGAAATTGAAAAGCACGGGCGCCGACCAGATCAATGCCGGGTCGCTCCAATGGATCAGGTCGGGCGAGGTCGATGCATAGACCCCGTTCACCGGGGCGCCGCCGGGCAAAAGGGGCCGGCGGGTCGCCATGACAGCGACATAGAGCCCGCTCGGCCTGTGCAGCGCGACGCCGGTGACGATCGAAGGCAGGCCGCTCGGCGACACGGGCGCGCACGTGTGTTTCGCCGGATCCATGGCCGTGACGACATAGGGATCCTCGAACACGACCGTGAAGTCCTTGCCGTCCCAGCCGCGCCAAGCGCGACGGTCCGCAAGGTTGTCGGTGCGCATCAGGCAGGCGCCGCGTTGCTGCGCGCCTTCGGCTTCGGCCCAAAAGAACGCATAATAGAAAGCGCCGCGCTGGACGATATTCGATGGATTGAAATAGCCGATCTGATGGCCGATGTCGCCGCGATAGCGATAGGGCAGGCCAGCGACATATTGCCAGGGCGGCGCCTCGTGCGTGAATGTCGCGCCGCCGTCGCGGGAAGTGACCATGGTCAGCGTGTTTTCCCAACAGCGAATGTACTCGCGCGATGGACAAAGCGCCGGCCGCAAATGTCCGTGGAATTCGTTGTGCACGAGCGCAAAAACCGTCTTGCCGTCGAGCGAATAGGTCGATGCGATCCAGCTCCGGTCGTCGTAGTGCTGCGGCAGATCGTCGTTGCCGCCCTGATAGACGATGCGGCAGTCCTGGCGCAGGTGATTCAAATCCGGCCCGGCCATCTCCCGATTGATGTAATGAGAAGCAACGAGATGAACGCCGCCGTCGGCGTCGCGCCAGGCGCGGGCGGGCGCATCCGGAATGTCCCATTGTTCGCAATGCATCGTGTTCCAAGCAAACACGGTTTGCGGGTCGCCCGCTCGTTCGACGACAAGCTGCGGGGGAGCGGCTTCCGCCATCGCCGCGGCCAGACCGATCGCCGCCGAAAGCAGCATCGTGCGCGCACCGGGGAAGAATTTCTCGAAGTTTCGAACCATTTCACGCACTCCCGCGCGGTTTCGCCTCGACGACGACTGTCACGTTCTTTGTGCACTCTAGCCCACAAATAAGAACTTCCAACCGTAAGCACAACAAGTCACAGCAATATAAAATTTTACTCAAAGTAATTCTTATTCAGTGTTCATTCTTAGCAAGCCATTAAGCATCATTTATATCAAATTTTATTGTTATATAGATCGATAAATTGTTGCCGCAAAGGCGCTTTTTGGGGCTGCTGTCTTCGATTTTAATATTTTGTTAGGACCTGGAATGCAATTCTCTGCCCGTCGAAGCGGGAACGGCATCTCTCGTTTGCGGCGCGGGCGCCACGAGCCAGGCCCCCTTGGCTTTTGCGGTGAAACAACATTAGGACATAAGCAAATGGCGACCATTCCCGGTGGCAATTATGGGGGTGTGATTTTCGGCACCCATGGCGATGACGTAATCAACGTTCCCGACGGGCACTATGTCGTATTCGGCGGCGGCGGAAACGATCAGATTTTCGGCGGTCACGGCAACGACGTGATCTTCGGCGGCAAGGGCGACGATCTGCTGGTCGCCGGCGACGGACATCAGGAACTCTTCGGTGGTGGTGGCAACGACACCCTGATCGGCGGCAACGGCCCCGACCTGCTGGAAGCCGGCAAGGGCCACAGCCTGCTCATCGGCGGCAATGGCAGCGACACGTTGATCGGCGGCACCGGCGACTCCACGTTGATCGGCGGCGTCGGCCATCAATACCTGCAAGCCGGCCACGGCAACGACTTGATGATCGCCGGCGAGGGCGACCAAACGCTGGTTGCCGGACACGGTAACGACACTATGGTCGCGGGCGACGGTCATGACACCTTCGTCTTCGGCAGTGGCGGCGGCCGCGATGTGGTGATGGACTTCCAGGATGGCGACATCCTGCAGATCCAGCGCAACATCAACGGTCTGCATATCCATTCGGCCGCGGACTTGGTCAGCCGGGTGCACAGCGATGCCGACGGCAACGCGGTGATCAATCTCGGCCATGGCGACAGCATTACGCTGGTCGACGTCAAGGCTGAAGACATCCAGAACGACCCGAACGGCTTCATCAAAGTCCATTGATTGAGACGGCATCCGCCGCGGTCGGGCCCCAAGCCCCCGCGGCGGCGTGCCGAGGTTCGCGGGTCGTCCCATGTTGCTGCAATCCTACGAGCGAGCGTTCGACGAACCGCAGACCTTCGCGCTCGGCAGCGACGTCGTGCTCGTCGCCTGGGATGCCCCCGAGCGGACTTCCAGTCTTCCCACGTTTTCGGTTGACGGCGCTGCCCCGGAGAAGCGACGCGCGGTTTTGCGCATTGCGCTCGGCGAGGGCCTGCAACGCAACCTCGCGGCCGTGCAGTTCCCCGGGCGGGACGGCGGCACGCTCAGGATCGAAGGACTGGAAAGCGGGGCCCTCTCGCTCAGGTTCGGGGCCGAGGCGATGCAATCCCCGGCCATCCTGCTCGACGGCCTGGATGAGGCCGGCCGTTCGCGCCTGATCGATTTCGTGCTTGGAATTTGCCGAGGCACGTTTCGCCTCGGCGATCGCCCCGCCTTCGCCGATCTCTGCCGCGACTTGACGCGGGCCGCCGCGAACGACGGCACCGTCGAGTTCGAAGCGAACGGTCACCTTTCGTCAGGCCATCTGTTATATATCGCCACGGCGCCGCATATCGGCGACGTGACCGCCGTTTACGCGGTCGACGGCCGTCAAGTGGTGGAGACGCGATTCCGGCCCATCGTGGCATCGGGGGAAAAATACGCGCCGCGCATGGCGCTGGCGGCCCCGGCCTGGATCGGCTCTCCGGCCGTGGACGTGGTGCTGATCGGGGCGCGCGGAGTGTCGCTGGCGCGGTTCCAAGCTGCTTCGGACGTGCCGAGCGTGGCGAGCCTAGCCGAGCGCGGTTCGCTTGAGGGGGCCGTGCGGCACTATGCCCTGCGCTGTCTCGGCGCCATCGGCGACGAACAGGCTCACGCGGCGGGAAAGATCCTGCAGGTCTTGGCGCCCGAGGCGGTTCGCGAGCTGGCGAAGCCGAAGCATCCCGTGGGCGCAGCGCTGGAGCTTACGTTGAGCTGCGGCGAAGCCGGCGTCTTCGCACGGGGTTGGATTCGCGATCCGCATGGCTTGGTGCTGGATGCGGAATTGATTTCGCCGTTCGGTTCGCACCGTCTGTCGCGGTCCTGGCATCGCGTCGAGCGGCCCGATCTGGAAAAGGCCTGGGGCAAATCGATTCGCAAGACGCCGCAGCCGGGCTTCGTATCCTGTGCGCCGATCGATGAACCGTTTCCGGTGCTGCAGCATCGCTTGCACCTCATCACCGCGGGCGGGCCGATCGAAACCGTGCCGCCGGTGAAGGTGCTGACGGACACGGAAGCGCGCGACGCGGTCCTGTCGAGCGTCGCGCCGAGCAGCCTCAATGAAGACGTGATGACCGCCGTAGTCGGTCCGGCGGCGCGCGTGCTGCACCGGCGCGTCATGGCGAGCCAAGCCGCGCCGGAAGTGGTGGAGATCGGCCGAGTTCCGGCCAATCCCGACTTGTCGATCATCATTCCGCTCTATCGCCAACTTGGATTTCTCCGGCTGCAAACCGGCGCGCTGGCGCTCGACCCGGATATCCGCAACGGCGCCGAAATACTCTACGTGCTCGACTCGCCGGACCAGCGCGCGGAAGTCGAGCATCTGCTCAGGGGTCTCAGCGTTTCGACCGGGCTCGGCTTTCGCCTTGTCGTCATGTCGGCGAATTTCGGATTTGCCGCGGCGAACAACACCGGCGTCCGCTCGGCGCGCGGCCGGACGCTCATGCTGCTGAACTCCGATGCCATTCCGATCGAACCCGGCTGGCTCCGCCCGCTGCAGGCGGCGCTGACGATGCGCGAAGCGGGCCGCGACATCGGCGCCGTGGGTCCGAAGCTTCTGTTCGACGACGGCTCGTTGCAGCACGCCGGCCTCACTTTCGAGCGCGATCTTGAGGGTCGCTGGTACAACACCCATTTCTTCAAAGGCTATCCGCGCGACTGGCCGAGCGCCAACGTGCCGCGCGTGGTGCCCGGCGTCACCGGCGCGGCGATGTTGATGCCGCGCGGCGTCTACGAAAAACTCGGCGGATTTTGCGAGGACTACATCGTCGGCGACTACGAAGACTCCGACCTGTGTCTTCGACTTCGAGCCGCAGGGTACGGCATTCGCTATGAACCGCGCGCCGAGCTGTATCACTTCGAGCGCCGCTCCATCGAATTGAGCCCGGCCTATGTCGGCACCGCCGCATCGGTCTACAACCGTCAGCTCCACGGCGAACGCTGGTCGGACGCCATGGAAGACCTGGTTGCGCGGTTCGGCACAGGCGATCCTGTCACGGACGAACGACCTCTACGGGCAAGCGCCGGAAGCCGGCCGTGACGGCACTGGCCAATTTCGATGCCGTCGACGAGACGCGTCTCGAGTGGCTCGCCGAAGCCATTTGGCGCAATCGCTATCTGCCGATCCCGCCCGAGGAATTGCACTTCGTCGGCGACGGGGATTTCCTCGCGGTCGGAGTGGAATTCCTGCAATGGTTCGTGCGCTTCGGCGGATTGAAACCGGACGACCGCGTGCTCGATCTCGGATGCGGCGTCGGCCGCATGGCGCTCCCGCTCACGCAATACGTCGACGGCGGGACATACGACGGCGCCGACGTGGCCGCCTCCGGCATCGCCTGGTGCAACGAAAACATCCGCTCGGTCTATGGCAACTTCCGCTTCAAGCACCTGGATCTCGAGCACCCGATCTACAACCCGTCCGGTTCCATGCGCACCGTCGACGTGGTGCTGCCTTATGCGGACGAGGCCTTCGACTTCGTGTTCCTGACCTCGGTGCTGACCCATTTGGGCTCCGATGAGGTTCGGGCTTACGCCCGGGAAATTCGCCGCGTCCTGGCGCCGAAGGGTCGCTGCTTCTTCACGGCATTCATGCTTAACGAGCCGGCGCGCGATGGTTTACGCGCCGGAAAGGCTGCCATCCGGTTCGATGCCGACGCCGAAGGTCCGGAAATCCATGCCGACCCCGCAAACCCTTCGGCGGCCGTGGCATTCGACGAGGATTTTCTTCTTGCCTGTTTCTTGAGCGCGGGTCTCAGGCGCCGCCGGCCGGCCATCTATGGTCGCTGGAGTGGCAGAACCTTTCCGGGGCCTACTTTCCAGGACATCAACGTCCTGGAAACGGATCGCGCGGTATCCTTGGCGTGAAACACGGCGGCCCGTGACCCCCTGAAACCGCAAGGAAATCCGCGGCGCTCCCATGACTCGGCTTCCGAAGGTGCTCTTCGTCTGCCACAACCACCCGGATTTGCATCCGGGCGGGACGGAGATATTCAGCCACGCGCTGTTCCGCGAGCTGCGCCGCGCGCATGGGCTCGACGCGCTTTACCTTGCCTGCGCCGGACGGGTCCACCGCACGCGGTCGCCGGGGACCATGCTGCAGGCTGTCGGCCGGGCAGCGGACGAGATGCTGCTTTGGTGCGGCCATTTCGAGACATTCAACCTGTCGCAGACCGATCTCCACGGCGTAATGATCGAGTTCGAGCGCCTGCTGGCGGAGGTGCGGCCCGACGTCGTGCACTTTCACCACGTGCTTCTGATCGGCGTCGAGGCGCTGCAAGTTGTGCGCCGCGTGCTGCCCAAAGCCGCCATCGTTCTGACGCTGCACGACTACTACGCGATCTGCGCCAACGACGGCCAGATGGTGACGACGGGCGACCGGCGTCTTTGCCGCTTGGCGTCGCCCGACGCTTGCGCGCGCTGCTTCCCCGATTGGGGCCGCGATCGCTTCGTCATGCGCGAGCTGTTCGTGAAACAGGCATTGACGCTCGTCGACCGGTTCGTCAGCCCGAGCGCGTTCCTGAAGCAGCGCTATGTGGATTGGGGGCTGCCGGACGATCGCATCGACATCGTTCGGAACGGCATCGCCGGACCCGCGCCGGCGCCGCATCGCGCGTTGCCCGACGGCGGCCGCCGCAACAGATTCGCCTTCTTCGGCCATCTCAATCCGTTCAAGGGCGCGATGGTGGCGATCGAAGCCGCGCGCCGGCTGGCCGAGCGCGACGCAGGCCCGTTCAGCCTGACGCTGCACGGCTCGGCGGAGTTTCAAAGCGATGAGTTCAAGGCGGCTATCGCCAAGGCGCTCGAAGGCGCGGCGATGGTGGAATCGCGCGGCCGCTACGGACGCGAGGAAATACCCGCGCTCATGGCCGACACCGATTGGGTGATCGTGCCGTCGATCTGGTGGGAGAACGCGCCGCTCGTCATCCAGGAGGCGTTTCATCATCGCCGGCCGGTGATCTGCAGCAACATCGGCGGCATGGCGGAAGCGGTGCTCGACGGCGTCGACGGACTGTGGTTCCGCGCCGGCGACGCTGCTCATTTGTCCGAACGCATGGAGCAGGGCCTCGATCAGGCCCTTTGGACGCAGCTGGCGAACAACATTGCGCCGCCGCGCAGTATCGCGGCCGCTGCTGCCGACCATCTCGCACTTTTCGAGCGCGTGTTGGCCGAACCGCGGCGCGTGGAATGGCCGCAACCATCCGAACAAGCCGTGCGCCGCCGAAGGCGCAAGACCTCGACCGAGCCGGAACAAGCCGGCGCGGCGCAATGAAAGAACCGTGGTTCGTAGGGGAATCGCAAACAATGACCAGATACTCGGCGACAGGCGACCGGCCGGCAACGGATCGGCCGAAAGGCCGCACCGTCCTCGTCACGGGCGGTGCCGGCTATATCGGCAGCCATGCGTGCAAAGCCCTGGCAAAGGCGGGCTACACTCCGCTGGCGTACGACAGCCTGGTGTATGGCCATAGCGAAGCGGTGCGTTGGGGCCCGTTGGTGGTCGGCGATCTCGCCGATCGCGACCTGCTTGGCGACTCGATCCGGCGCTTCGACGTCACGGCCGTGATGCACTTCGCCGCCTTCGCCTTCGTGGGCGAGTCCATGACGCGGCCGGAGATCTACTTCCGCAACAACCTCGCCAATACGCTGGTTCTGCTCGAAGCGGCGCTCGATGCGGGCGTCAAGCACATCGTGTTTTCCTCCACCTGCGCGACCTACGGCCTGCCCGAAACGGTGCCGATGGATGAAAACACGCCCCAGCGCCCGGTCAATCCCTACGGCGAAGCCAAGCTGATGGTGGAGCGGGTGTTGCACTGGTACGGCCAGGCGCATGGCATGACATACGCGGCCTTGCGTTATTTCAACGCCGCCGGCGCCGATCCTGATTGCGAGACCGGCGAGAACCACACGCCCGAAACCCACCTCATTCCGCTGGTGCTGGACGCCGCCCTCGGCCGGCGCGCTCAAATCGACATCTTCGGAACCGACTATCCGACGCCGGACGGAACGGCGATCCGCGACTATATCCACGTGCAAGACCTGGCCGACGCCCATGTGCTGGCGCTGGAGCACTTGCGGAGCGGCGGCGCGAGCCTCGCGCTCAATCTCGGCACCGGGTCGGGCTACTCGGTCCGCGAGGTGATCAATGCGGCGGAGCGCATCACCGGCCGGCGCGTGCCGCGCCACGAGACCAAGCGGCGGCCGGGCGATCCGCCGGCCTTGGTGGCGAATGCCGGCCTGGCGCGCAAAGTGCTGGGCTGGACGCCGCGCATTTCCGATCTCGACACGATCCTGCGCACGGCTTGGGCCTGGCATTGCCGGGATTTGGCCGAGGCGCCGCGCGCGGCCGCGGCGATCTGAAGGACGACGCCGACCATGTCCGACGCGCAGCAGCCGCAGCAACATCCCATCGGGGAGATCGTCGCCAGCCACCGGCTGGCGGCGGATTGCGTCGTGCTGCTCGGCTGGGGCGCGGAGCCCTTGGCGCACGAGGGCGCGGCCATGCTCGACGACCGCCGTCAGGATCGCGGCCGCTATCGCGCCGCAGGCTGGCGCATGGACGAGGACGGAACATCCCGGCATTGGTTCGTCGCCGCGCTGCGGGCGCCCGGTGTCGGTGAAGCGGCCGATGGCGCGCGGTTGCGTCTGCACGGCGCCGGCGCCGTGCGCCCGGTGCTGGGCTGTCTGCCCGCGTTCGATCCTACGGCCGGAGCGTTTGCCGGCGAGCTCGTCCGACGCCTCGGGCCACATTCGCAGGCCGCCACCAGGTTCTTGCTGGAGAGTTTCGGCGCCCGCGCCAGCCGCGGCATACCCGCGGTCAGCGCGTTGATCGGCGCGGTCTTGCTGGCGGGGAGCGAGGAAGACGGCGTCATCGAGATTCTGGGGCCGATCGCGGGCGAAGGCTTGTTCCTGCAGGGTTGGATGCGCCATCCGCGCGTCGCCGGCCCGCGGCTGCTTCTGCAAGGCGAGCGGCTCGAGGAGCACGCGGCCGCTTGCGCTACCTTTTCGCGCGCCGACGTGGAAGCGCCCGCACTCGGTTTTGTCGCCCTGGTCCGGCCCGCCGAGGGCAATGCGCCGGAGGCGCCGCGCTTTGTCTATTTCCGCGCGGGAAATCATCTTCTGCGGCTCGGCGTGCTCTCCGGCGCCATGCGCCTGCCGGCGGACGAGGCGGCGACCCATCTCAGGGAGACGCTGCCGCACCTTCGCGGCGATCCCGCCGCCGAGCGTGCCCTGCTCGCCGCCGCGCGTCCGCGATTTGCAGGCCAGGACACTGTTTCCGGCCTGAGCCGTCCCGTGCGCATGGCGATCGATCTGGCCGCCCATGTGAAAGGCGCCGGCTGGTATGTCACCGGTTGGCTGCTCGATCCCATGAACCAGGTTGCCGCGGTCTCGATCCATGGGTCGGATCGCAGCGCCGAGCGCATCGACCGGCGTTGGACTCGCGTCGTGCGCGCCGACGTCAGCGCCGGCTTCGCCGCCGATCCGCTGTTTCAGGGCCGGATCGGGCATGACAAGCACGGCTTCACCGTATTCGTGCCGCACGACGGCGACGACATGCGCGCCTGGTTCGAGCTTGAGCTTGGCGGCGGCGATCTGGCGTTCATGCCGCTCGCCGTCACGGCGATGGATGGTACGGACGAGCGGCGGCGCCTCTTGGAAAGCTTCGACGTTCACAAATCCTCCGCCCAGGAAATCGTGGAACGCCAGCTTGGGCCGCTGTTCGCCGCCGCGGCCGAAGCGCCGCGCGAGCGTACCGGGCACAGCGTACTTCGGGCCGGCAACGACACGTCAGATGCCGTGTTGATCGTGCCCATCGTGGAATCCAGCCTTCGCACCAACGTGATCGCCGCGGGGCTAGCCACGTGTGGACCCGGCGATGCGGCATCCATCGTGTTTGTTTGCTCGCCCTCGGCAGCAGAGTCGGCCCGCTCGCTGCAACGCGAACTCGACTTCTATGGCTTGGATGCGAGCGTGCTGATGGCCGATGCCCCGCTCGATGCGTGCGATGCGTTCGGGGTGGGCGTGGCCGCGACCAAGGCGGACAAGCTGCTGCTGCTGTCGCCGTGCACCCGCCCGGTCACTCAGGACTGGGCGCGGAAGCTCCTGGATGCGCTCGGCGACGGCTCCGTGCCCGCCTGCGCCAGTCCGACGCTGCTCTATGAAGACTGGTCGGTTCGCTATGCCGGGATCGACGGCGTTCGCTTTCTCGATGTGCCGCCGTTCGCCGATGCGACTTCCGCCCGCGCCGGCTACCCGCGCGGCTGGTCGCGGGCCGAAGCTCCGAAGGTCACGCTTGCGGCGTCGCTCGAGGCGTGCGCCCTGACGCGTTCCGCTTTCGAAAAGGCACAGGGATTTGCCGGGGCCTTCGCCCTGACGGGCAATGCCGGTCTCGACCTGTTCCTGCGCATGCGGACCGCCGGTGTGCGCATGTCCTGGGTCGGAGAAGTCGAGCTCTATGGTCTCGATGACGCCGTCGATGCCGGAGAATACTGGCGCCGGACCGGCGAGATGGTGGACGGCTGGTGCCTGCGCGCGCGTTGGCAGGGGCGCGTGCCGCCGGCGATCAATGTCGTGCCGCACGCTTCAGACGCGCCGATCGCCGATGTGCCGCCGGGCGAGCCTTCGTTGCGCGTCGCCGTTTCCGGGAGCCGTTGATGCGCGTTCTGGTGATTTCGCACGGCCATCCGGCCTTTTCCATCGGCGGCGCCGAGATGGCCTCGTTCAACCTGTTCGAGGGCCTCAATCGGCTGCCGGGCGTGGAGGCGTTCTATCTGGCGCGGGCTGCGCACCCGTTGGCGCGGCATCGCCAGACGCCGTTGATGAGCTTGCGGCAAGGTACCCGCGAGACATTTCTGTGGGCCGACAACTACGACCACTTCCTGCTGTCCAACCGGGCCACCGAGGATTTGACCGGCGCCTTCCGCCGCTATCTCCTCGAAGTGCATCCGGATGTGGTGCATTTCCACCATTTCATCGGCCTCGGCGTAGAGGCGCTCTGGGAAGTGCGGCACACGCTCCCGGAGGCACGCATCGTGCTCACGTTTCACGAATACCTTTCGATATGCATGCATCACGGCCAGATGGTGAAGACCCAGAAGAAGCGCCTTTGCAGCCGCGCCAGCCCGGCCGATTGCCACGGCTGCTTCCCTGAGGTGCCCGCGGCGCGCATCTTCGAGCGCGAGCTTTTCCTGAAAAGTCATTTGCAGCTCGCCGACGCCTTGGTCAGCCCGAGCCGGTTTCTTTTGGACCGCTATGTGAAGTGGGGCCTGCCGGCCGAATGGTTCACCATGCTCGAGAACGGCATCGACACCTCGAACGTGGCGCCGCCGAGGCCGATCGCGCCGGGAGCGCGTCGCTCGCGCTTCGGTTTCTTCGGCCAGGTCACCGAGTTCAAGGGCGTGCAGGTGCTGCTGGACGCGGTGGGGCGCATGCCTGACAGCGTCTGGGGCGATGACGCCGCGCTCTGCATTTTCGGCGGCAATCTCGAGAACCAGCCGGAAGCCTTCCGCAACGCCTTCGAGGCGCTGATCGAACGGGCCGGCCGCCGCGCCAAGTTCTACGGCAGTTACCAGGCCGGCGAAATGCCCGACCTGATGCGGCAAGTGGATTGGGCCGTGGTGCCGTCGATTTGGTGGGAGAATTCGCCGCTGGTCATCCAAGAGTCGTTCCTTCATGGCCGGCCGTTGATCGTCAGCGACATCGGCGGCATGAAGGAAAAAGTGACGGACGGCGTGAACGGCGTGCATTTCCGTGTCGGCAGCGCCGAGGATCTCGCGGACAAGATGACGCAGGTTCTGACCGATCCGTCCGCTTGGGAGCGGCTGCGTGCCGGCGCGCCCCGCCCGATCAGCCATCAAGACGCGGCGGAGCAGCATCTGGCGCTCTACAACAGCCTCTTCGGCGCAGACAGGAGGGCCGCATGAGCCAATCGGCGGCGCGCACCGAGCGAGGCCTGGTCGCTTCCGAGATTTCGGCGCCGGTTGTGCCGAGCGTCGGCGGCTACATCGACACAATCCAAGGCAATCGGGTTTTCGGCTGGGCCTGGGATCCGAAACGTCCGACGGCGCGCATCGTCGTGCAAGTCGAAGTCGCCGGTGAAGTCACGTCGAGCGTCACGGCCGACAGGGCGCGCGAGGATTTGAAGGCGAATGGCGTCGGCGACGGTGCTCACGCCTTTGAATGCGATCTGCCGGCCGACGCGTCCGAAAAGGACATTCGCATCCTGGCGCTTTGCCCCGAAACCCGCAGCGCCGTCGAGTTGCTAGCGCGTCCGGCGGCGCGGCCGGGCGAGGGCGCGGACAATACGGTCGAGCTGCGCCAGGCCATGCAGATGCTGAACCGTTCGCAGCGGCAGGTGCAGCGCAACTTGCAATCGGCCTTGGCCGCGGTGGAGGAGCTGCGCCGCGACGCGGCGGGGCAGGACGCAAGCAAGGCGGAAGCCGCGGTCGGCATGCTGACCACCCGCCTGCAGGCAATGGAATCGGCCGTCATGCGCATCGACAAGATGTTGCGCGAGCAGACGGATCGGCGCGACAAGCCCGAGGCCGCGGCCGGCGGCGAGCGCGTGATGCGCATCCTGGTTGGGCTCGCGCTGCTGCTGTCCGGCGGCGCCTTCATTCTCGCGCTGCTCCGCTAGTACCGGCCCGCGCCCTACCGTAAGATCGCTGCCCTGGATTGGCATGGGACGGCGCGATGAAGGTGTTTACCGCGACACTCGGGACGGAGACGAACACGTTCTCGCCCATTCCGACCGGCATGCAGACGTTTGCCGAGACCTTCCTTTTTCATGCCGGCGAGCATCCCGACCATCCGGCGCTGTTCACCGGGCCGCTCTGGGCGGCGCGCCAGCGCGCCAAGGAGCGCAACTGGCAGGTGGTGGAGGGGCTTTGCGCCTTCGCGCAACCGGCAGGCGTCACCACGCGCAAAGTGTACGAAGCGCTGCGTGACGAGTTGCTCGAAGACCTGCGCCGTGCCCTGCCGGTCGACATGGTGGTGCTCGGCATGCACGGCGCCATGGTGGCCGATGGCTACGACGATTGCGAAGGCGACCTGCTGCAGCGCATGCGCGCCATGGTGGGACCGGACGTTCCCGTCGGCGCGGAGCTCGATCCGCATTGCCACGTGACGGCGCGGATGCTGGAGCACGCGACGGCGCTCATATGCTTCAAGGAATATCCTCACACCGACTTCCTCGAGCGTGGGTTCGAGCTGGTGGACCTTTGCGCGGCCGCGGCGGTCGGCAAGACGCGGCCGGTCATGTCGGTCTACGACTGCCGGATCATCAGCACGTATCATACGCCGGTCGAGCCGATGCGGAGTTTCGTCGATCGGATCAAGGCGCTGGAGGGCAAGGACGGCGTGTTATCCGTCTCCGTGGCGCACGGCTTTCCCTGGGGCGACGTGGCCGACCTCGGCACCAAGATCGTCGTGGTGACAGACGATCGGGCGGACAAGGGAGCCGCATTGGCGGAGAAGCTCGGCCGCGAGCTCATCGGCCTACGCGGCAAGACCGCGCCGAAACAGCTTTCCATCGACGACGCCCTGGAACGCGCGCTGGCGATCGAAGGCGGGCCCGTGGTGCTGGCGGATACGGCCGACAACGCGGGCGGCGGGGCGCCGAGCGATTCCACGTTCGTGCTGAAGGCGCTGCTCGACCGCGGCATCGAAAGTGCGGCGCTCGGGCCCATGTGGGATCCCATCGCCGTGCGCCTGGCTTTCGAAGCCGGCGAGGGCGCGCATCTGCCGCTTCGCATCGGCGGCAAGGTCGGGCCGGTATCCGGGCAGCCGCTCGATCTCGATGTAAGAGTGATGGCGCTTCGCGAGGACCATCGCCAAACCTTCGGCAAAGCCACGGCGCCGCTCGGCGCCTCAGCGGTGGTGCGCGTAAAAGGCATCGACATCGTGTTGAATTCGACCCGCACGCAAGCGTTCGGCACCGATCTCTTCACCGGCCTCGGCGTCGATCTTGCCGCGAAGAAACTGATCGTCGTCAAATCGAGTCAGCACTTCTACGCATCGTTCGCGCCGATCGCCAAGGCCGTCCTTTATGTCGGCGCGCCGGGGACGCTGTCCTCCGACTACAAGCGGTTCGACTATCGCAAGGTCAAGCGGCCGATCTGGCCGCTGGACGATCCGCCGCCGCGCTGATCGCCGGCATTTGACAAAAACATCTTGTTGTTCTCGCATTTGGTGTGTCTAAGCTAGAGCTTAGACAAGGCGGCATGCGTTTCGCCGGCCGCCGGCGCGGACAAGGCAATTGACCGAGGGGGCAAAGCTCATGACATTCGCCAAGCAGCTTGCGAGGCTCGCAGCCGTCACCGCCATCGGCGGGACGGCTTTTTTGATGCACGTCGACGCGGCATCGGCCGAAACCACCATGCGGGTGGTGATGCATTCCGACTTGAAGATCGTCGATCCGATCTGGACCACCGCCTATATCGCGCGCAACGCCGGCTACATGATCTACGACACGCTTCTCGCCATGAACGGCAAGCAGGAGCCGCAGCCGCAGATGGCAGAGCGCTATGAAGTGAGCGAGGACAACCTCGTCTACACGTTCACGCTCCGCGACGGCTTGAAATGGCATGACGGCACGCCGGTCACGTCCGAAGACTGCATTGCGTCGATCAAGCGCTGGGGCGCGCGCGACGCCATGGGCCAGAAGATGATGGCGTCGGTCGCGAAGATGGAAGCGGTCGACCAAAAGACCTTCAAGATATTCATGAAGGAGCCTTACGGCCTGGTCATCCTGAGCCTGGCAAAACCGAGCTCGAACGTTCCCTTCATGATGCCGAAGCGCGTGGCGGAGACATCACCCAACGAGCAGATTTCCGACTTCACCGGCTCCGGCCCGTTCGTCTTCAAGCGCGACGAGTGGAAGCCCGGCGAAAAGACGGTGTTCGTGAAGTTCGCGGACTACAAGCCGCGCAAGGAAAAGCCGAGCTGGATGTCCGGCGGCAAGGTGGTCAACGTCGACCGGGTGGAGTGGGTGGCCATTTCCGACAGCCAGACGGCGGTCAACGCGTTGCTGGCGGGCGAAATCGACATGATCGAGGATCCGGCGCTTGATCTTCTGCCGGTGCTGAAGGCCGACAAAAACGTCGGCTTCGACAACATCAACGTGCTCGGCAACCAATACGTCTTCCGGTTCAATTCGACACAGCCGCCGTTCAACAATCCGAAAATCCGCGAAGCGGCGTTCGCGGCGTTCAACCAGCAAGACTTCCTGCAGGCGGTGATCGGCAATCCGGACTACTACAAGGTCTGCCC
Source organism: Candidatus Cybelea sp. (assembly GCA_035632095.1). GTDB lineage: Bacteria > Pseudomonadota > Alphaproteobacteria > Ferrovibrionales > Ferrovibrionaceae > DASQHM01. Next base: position 40,067 of record DASQHM010000241.1, read on the forward strand.
CGATCTGTTCATCTGCGGCACGCCCTACGCGACCGACGAGGGCACCAAGCCGTTCTTCCACAGCGATTTCGCGCTCTCCAAGAAGCTGCTGCAGGAAGCCGGTTACGACGGCACGCCGGTCGTGCTCCTGCACTCGACCGATTTGCAGGTGCTGACCAATCTGGCGCCGGTGGCGAAATCTCTGCTGGAGAAGGGCGGCTTCAAGGTACAGATGCTCGATATGGACTGGCAGTCGGTGGTGGCGCGCCGCGCCAAGAAGGATCCGCCGACGCAAGGCGGCTGGAGTGCCTTCATGACGTCGTGGGCGTCGGTCGACGTGCTCAATCCGGTGGCGGCGGCGTTCCTGGCGGCGAATTGCGACAAGGCAGCCGTCGGCTGGCCTTGCGACGAGGAGATGGAGAAGCTCCGCGACCAGTATGCGCATGCGCGCGACGCGGACTCGCAGAAGGAAATCGCCAAGAAAGTGCAGCTTCGCGCCCTCGAAATCGGCACGCACGTTTGGCTCGGCCAGTGGAACAAGCCGATCGTCTACCGGAAGGACAAGGTCGACGGGTGGCTCGAGGCGCCGCTGCCGCTGTTCTGGAACGTGACCAAGAAGGGCGCCTGAGATCCCGAAGGGCGGGCGCCCGTGCTCACATTCATCGCCCGCCGATTGCTCGCCACCGTGCCCGTGCTGGTCATGGTGGCGATCTTCGTCTTCCTCATGTTGCGGTTGACGCCCGGCGATCCGGCGGCGGTGATCGGCGGCGATAGCGCGACGACAGAGCAGGTCGCCGAAATCCGCGCCAAGCTCGGTCTCGACCGGCCGATGCTGGAGCAATTCGTCATCTGGGCCGGGCGCGGTTTGCGCGGCGACTTCGGCGAGAGCTTCTTCTTCAAGAAGACGGTTGCCGAACTTGTGGTGCAACGCATCGAACCGACCCTGGCGTTGGCGGTGGCGACAATCATCATTGCGATCCTGGTCGCCGTCCCGCTCGGCGTTATCGCCGCGCATCGGCACGGCGGCTGGCTCGACCGCTGCGTCATGGGGCTGTCGGTCCTGGGCTTCTCGGTGCCGGTGTTCGTGATCGGCTACGTGCTGATCTTCGTGTTCGCGGTGGAGCTCAATTGGCTGCCGGTGCAGGGATACCAACGCATCGGCAATGGATTTGGCGTGTTCGCCGAGCATCTGGTGCTGCCGAGCATCACGCTCTCGGTGATCTACATCGCCCTGATCGCTCGCATGACTCGGGCCAGCGTGATCGAAGTGCTTGGCGAGGATTACATCCGCACGGCCCGCGCCAAGGGCCTGCCGCAACGCACGATTTTGATTCGCCATGCGCTTCGCAACGCCGCCATTCCGATCGTGACCGTCATCGGGATCGGCATCGCACTGCTGATCGGCGGCGTGGTGGTGACCGAGAGCGTGTACAACATTCCGGGCCTCGGGCGGCTGACCGTCGATGCGGTGCTGGCGCGCGACTATCCGGTGATCCAGGCGATCATCCTGCTGTTCTCGTTCGTCTATGTTCTGGTCAATCTCTGCATCGACATCGCCTACAGCTTCTTCGATCCGAGGATCCGCTATTGAGCGTCGAGGACGTCAGGCAAGCGGATATCGCCGCACTCGGTTCGGCGCCGGCCCGGCAACAGCACATTATCGGCCGGCTGGCACGCAATCGGAGCGTGGTCATCGGCGCGGCCGTCGTCGCGGTGATCATCGTCATCGCGTTGCTGGCACCGTTGCTTGCGACGACCGACCCCAAGGCGATCAATCCCGCCTATCGCAACAACGTGCCCGGCACCGAACACGTGGTGCAGCTTGCCGACGGCAGCGCCAGGACGCTCCGCTATTGGATGGGCACCGACAGCCTCGGCCGCGACGTCTATAGCCGCGTCATCTACGGCAGCCGGATCTCGTTGATTGTCGGCGCCTTGGTGGCGCTGATCAGCGGCGCCATCGGCCTGACGGTCGGCCTGGTGGCGGGCTACGTTCGTTGGCTCGACGGGCTGGTCATGCGGATCATGGACGGTCTCATGGCGATCCCGGGCATA
>DASQHM010000242.1:0-5704 GCA_035632095.1 Candidatus Cybelea sp.
GCGTGCGATGTCACGGTCGAAGAACTGCTGCATCAGCGCTTCCCAGGCGCCCCCGCCATTGCGGTCGAGCGTCACCCATTGGCCTTCTGGCGGCGCATGGCCGAGCGCTTGAAGCTGCGGCGTCATGCTGCGAAAGCTGACCGTGCCATCGGGACGGCGCCAGATTTTCCAGAACGCTTGTGACCGGCCCGCAAGGTCGTGCAGCACCTTGATCGCCTGGGCTTCCAGGCTGTCGACCGCAAAGACCAACGGTCCGGATGGTGACGCCTTGGCGGTGTCGAGCAGCGTCCAGCGTTTTTCCTCGATGTAGCGCCAGCTCGCCGGAGGGAATTTCTTGCCCAAGCGCTTGAGCTGCTCCAGGAATGGAACCAGTTTGGCGAGCGCCTCGTCGCCTTCCTCCGGCTCCAAGCCGAACCACGCCTTGTCGAGCCGCGCCTGGTCGTCGACGGCGGTCGTCGGATAGCGGCGCTTGAACTCTGCGAGATTGAGGGCGTGCTTTTCTCGCGCGCGCGTGCGCTCTCTCTCAATTTTTTGGTCAGATTCAGTCCTTGGTGAATCCGTATTTAGTATATTATTATTAGCCACATACGGCTCAGCCAGCGCCGGGTCAGCCAGCGACGGGTAACCCGTAGGTGGTTGGCCGGTTTCCGGCACGTCGTCAGGATCGATTTTGGCCTCTGGTCCATCCGTAGGCGCATCGCTGGACCCCAGCGACAAAGCGCGTCGGATTTCCTCTTCGGTCAATTCCGGTCCCGGCTCATCGAGAATGTCGTAAATCACGTAGGACGTGCCGGCCGGCGTGCGCATGCGCGTCGCGCGGCACCAACCCGTACGCAGCCAGTTGAACATGATCCGCTTCATGGCCTCGCGGCCAATGCTCCAGCGGCGCTGCAGCGCAGGCCTGCGCACCTCCCAATCATGCGGCCGCGAGCGCAGGTAGGCCAGGATGCCGACCTCATCGGCCGCCAGCCGCTCGTCATCGAACAGCGCGTTGCCGATCGTCGTGAAGTTGGCGGTATGACGCCGGCGGATGATCATCGGGAAAGCCGCTCGCACGTCTTGCAGCGCTTGAAACTGCCGGGTGCTCTAAGCGCAGCCACGACTGATCGCGTTTTGCCACACAGCGATCCAGCCATTGAGCTAACGTTCGAGCGCACGAACCAATGCGCGCGCCGGCCAGTAAAAAGCGGCACTGCCCAGCCAGCTGTAAATTTGCGGATCGGTCCGCCGGACATCATCGTCGCACCTGTGGAAATCTCGGATAGCGGGCATGGCTGGCTGCACACTCGCGCTCGCGAGGCGACGACATCGTCCCAACATGCCATGCTGCTGAGGTGGAGAGACGTGCGCTCATGCATGCTTCTCCAGATGGGCCGACGATCGCCAGCGCAGGTTCATGCAGCGGCCCCGTCTGAAGCCGTCGGCACGCACTCCGGGGTCATGACGTCGGTAAACTGGGTCGGCGCATTGCCCCAGCGAAACTCCCGCCGGCTCGGGCCTTCCGGCGGATGCACGGTGATCTTCACAAGGCCGCAGCGCGGACAAGCCCGCTCGGTCTGCTGATGGCGCCCGAGCACGGGGTTGGCCGGGACGCGCTGCTCTTGCCCGAACCTGTGCGGCTCGCGCGTGACGAGCTTGAACAGCGGCTCACCTTCCTGATTGATCTTCTCGAACACGTTCACGGGGCAGGCCTCCGCGATTCCGGGCTTGATGCCCAGGCCTCGAAAGCCTCGCGATCCCCGCCGCAACACATGAAGTAGGGCTTCACGGGCCCTATCAGGCGCGCATTCTCTCCCCCGCGATCGAGCCGGCATGTTGCCGGGCCAATCTTCATGCCGGGAAACTCGAACGAGACGGCGACCTGCTCGACCTGCCAGGTCCCACCACGCTGCACGGCATAGGCGTGCGGCTTCCAGTTATCCTTCTGCGCGAAGCTGACGGACGGAAATCGCTTCAGGACATAGGCCTGCAACATCTCGATGGCCCGACGTTCATGATCGCGTTTGATCGCCCGATCGAGATTGTCGCGGGCCTGGCAAATATCGCTGCAATAGATGCGGCTATGTTGCGTGCCCAGAACCCCCTCGATCGGCAGGTCATTGTCGTAAAGCCAATCTTCGTCGATCGTTTCGCCGCAGCCACAGCATTCGAAATGCCACCCATGCGCGATCATCAACCGCGCCGGCACCTGGCCGTCAAGGTCATCCGCCCATGGCGCCCGCCGGCAGGAGATGCCGCGCAACTCGCCATCGTTGAGCTCGTTTGCGCCCCATTTCCGCGCCTCGATACCGGTCTTGGCGAACACGATCGAGCCTTCGTTGGTGTAATCGGAAAGCACCGCGAATGCTTTCATGGGATAGCCCCTCCCCGCTTGCGGTCGAGCGCGGAATAGCCGGGTGGCGGATCGCCCATGAGGCTTGCGGTGAGATCGCGCGCGGCGCGGGCGCGGGCATAGGCGAGGCTTGCCGCGGCAGCCTTATCGTCGATCGTGATCACAGCCGGCGGCGTCTGACCTTTGCCTCTGTTGTGCCGCCGCGGCCCCTCGATGGCCTTGTCGCGCGCAGACAGGATGTCGCGCCTCGCAATGCAGGCCCCTTCCGGCCGGCCGACGATGGCTGCGACCTCTTTCCAGGGCTTCCTGTCGATCTGGCGCGCTTGGATCAGGGTTGAGTCTTCCTCCGCGCTCCAGGGCGGGGCCTGCTTTCGGGCGATGCCCTGTTTCTTGCGGAACTTTGTGAGATTGACCTTGCAGTTGTCGACCGTGGCGGCCATTTCGGCCGCGATCACGTGCCACGGCGTGCCGGCGGCGTGCAGATCCTGCACCCGCTTCAGGCGCGCCTCGGTCCAGCGTACCGGCATCATGCGTTTTGCTCCGCGCATAGCGAGGGCTCGCACGCGGGCGTGCCCTCGCATTCGATCCTGTCGAAACCATTCCAGAACTCGGTCCAGTAGACATCACAACCGTTTTCGAACTGATGATGAACGGCCTTGACGATCGCGCAGTCCTGACATTGCCACTCGGTCTTGTGAGCGAATCTCTGCTTTGGGCCCCAGCGATGGCGCTTCATTCTCGCTTCCTCGCCAGAAAGTCACTGAGTGCCGACGGTGCGCGTTCATCGCCCTTCGCGACGCGAGCGGCGCGCTGCAGCGCTTCGGCGAGTTTGTCCGCTTGATCCGGGGTGAGATGTTGGAGCCACTCGACCGCGCCCGCGATCTCGACCAGCGGGGTGCCCATGTCATCCCTGGTGAAACCGTGGATGTCGACCGGCAGGCCTCTGCCGAGCGTGATGCGTGCGACCGGGACATCGGTACGAAGGGCCATCACGGCATCCTCATGTTTGAAGCACCAATGGGACGCGCTGTCGCTCAATAACCTGCGGGAAAACCGAGCATGCAAAAGCGAATGCATCTGGGGCGTGCTCATGGTCAAAGCCTTGAACGTAGAAGCCGGAGTTACATGCGCCGCGCCGATCGACTGAGCGATCCCACCAAACGAACGCGAGCCAGAGCGGCGTCCCGCCACAGGTCCACCACACCTTGCCGTCGACGACATCGAGGTGCTTGCCGTTATGGAGCAAGCCGGTGTCCATCAGCGCGTCATCCCAAGGAAAGCCGCGCAGCCGATCCTTGTGCCATATGGTGCGGCCATCTTCATCATGAAGATAGTGTCCCGGCCGATCCCAGCAGCCGAAGTAAAGCGCCCGCTTCTGATCTGCGACAACGATGGTAATCACAACATCCCCAGCGCATGCATGTACGTCTCCAGGATGGTCTCCTGCTCCTGCCGCTCATTGGGATCCTGCTTGCGCAGTCTGATGATCGTGCGCAGCGCCTTGACGTCAAAGCCGTTGCCCTTCGCCTCCGCGTAGACGTCCTTGATGTCGTCGGAGATCGACTGCTTCTCTTCGGCGAGCCGTTCGATCCGTTCGAGGATCGATTTGAGCTGGTTCTTGATAGCGTTGGCGGGCTTGGCCGCTTCAGCGGGCGATGGCGAGGCTTGCGCGTCCATGACGCTGCTCCTGAATGACGATGATGGGAACGCGGGGATGCTTGCGGATATGCGGACTATGACCAGCGGAGCCCGCTGGAACGGCCTTCGGTAAGCTAGTTGTCTTTGCTCGGCTCGATCTCGACGTGATGTTTTTCCGATTTGAATCGGAACGGCATCAGCGCGCCAACGCCGCCCGCAAAGCGAAACAGGAGCAGAATGGTGAGGTTCCCGTCGACCGTCACGCTATCCGGTACGATCTCCAGCGGTCCGGGCAGACTGTATATCTGCCGCACGTAATCCACGTTGAAGAAGAAGCCGCAAAGCGTCGTCGAAATCTGGGGCTGCACATCGATCTTGCAGCGCCCATGACATCTCTCGCAGGTGCAGTCGCAATCGGGACAATCGTGCTCGGTCCCGCGCCCATCACAATTCGGGCATTCCACGAGCTGCGGCCCTGCCTTTGGCGGAATAATCACAGCCGGCGCCGCAACGAACTTCGCGGTTGCTAGCCCAGCGAAGAGTTTTTCGACCGCTATTTTGTCGTTGATCTCGTATCTCTCATCATCGGCAACGCGCACGAGGATGTGCCCGTTGGTTGCGTAGACATAGCCGTTCTGGCGGAATGGCTTGTGAAGATAGGGCCGCCATATGTCATTCCCGCAGAACTGCTGCAGGTCGATCTGTGGCGCAGCATCCTCCGCTGCGGGGTGACCGATGGCTTCCGACGCGGCTTCAGTGGTGAGGTGATCCATGATCTTCATCCTTCCTGGTGGGCCATCGTCATGTCTCGCTTCAGTTTGCGGATATGCGATGCGGCGCGCTCTTCTCCATCAACCGCACAAATATCCAAAAACTCGTCCTGCAGATCGAGCGGTACCCACTTCGGAATCAGAACGCCTTTGAGGCCTCTGCGCGAGATTTTGATCCGCGCCCGCACCTCGGGATCGGCCCACGCCTTCTTGCGCGCCTGCGACCTTGTCGGGAGAGGAATTAATTCTTTCGCTGCCCAATTGATGATCGTTTGCACGGCGACCCCAAGTGCGCGCGCGATTTCGGTAGCTGTCGCGCCATCATCGGCGAGCGCCCGTAAAGATAAAATCAGATCAACCGACCGTTTCATTCTGCGAATCCTTCGGCACGATCTTATAGCCGGCCTTGTCGAGCGCATCGATGATGGTCCAGACCGGACGGGAGGTCTCCGAGAGCAGCCGGCCCGCCCAGCGCTCATCACATGACGTGAGCGCGATCGCGATGACGAGCGCAGGCGAGATGCGGTCGGGCGCCTCGTCTGGCATGCGGTCGATGCGATCGGGAAGCGACATATCTCAGAGCACTTTCGGATAACCGATTTCTGCTGATTTTTCGTTGAACACCTCGACAGCCGCGTCCGCGACCGAGAAGCCGCAGGCCTGGCAGAGCAGATCGAGGTAGACGAATGCGTCACCACATTCCTTGCGGAGCTTCGCGCGCAGTTGCTCCTCGGTTTCCTTATTGCCAGGAACGCCATCGCGTGCCCGGTTGAGCTTCTTAATGATGTTGGCGGCTTCGCCGACCTCGCCCACAAAGGCGGTCATCCAGTCGGATGCCGACCAGCCGTTGAGCGGATGATTGAAACCGCGCTGATCTTCGCAACGGGCACGATTGGCTTCGCTAAATTGTCCGAATGTCATGGGCACGGATGATTCTCCGTCACGTCATCGTCGGGGGGGGGGG
>DASQHM010000243.1:0-4332 GCA_035632095.1 Candidatus Cybelea sp.
TCAGCTTCACGCCGAGATGGCGGATCTGGTCGGTCGGCTCGATGAAGGTGCGGCCGATATAGTGGTTGCGCACGATGCCGAGCTCGAACGGCAACCGGCATTCGGCGGCGTAACCGATCGCCGCCGGCACACCGGAATCCGGTACCGGAATGACGATATCGGCGGGTACCGCGCTCTCACGCGCCAATTCCATGCCGATCCGCTTGCGCGCCTCGTAGACGCTGACGCCATCGACGACGCTATCCGGTCGCGCGAAGTAAATGTATTCGAAGATGCAGAAGCGCTTGTGCGGATTGTCGAAGGGTTTGCTGCTCTTGATGCCGCCAGGCCCGATGGCGATCATCTCCCCGGCTTCGATGTCGCGCACGAAAGTGGCGCCGATGATGTCGAGCGCGCAACTCTCCGATGCCAAGATGTAGGCGTCGCCGAGTTTGCCCAGAACCAGCGGGCGGATACCGAGCGGGTCGCGCACGCCAATCAATCCGTCCTGGGTTAGTGCCACAAGCGAATAGGCGCCTTCGACCTGGCGCAAGGCCTCAGCCATCCGCTCCTCGACCGTGTCCTTGAGCGACGTGGCGATGAGATGGACGATTACCTCGGTGTCCGAGGTCGATTGGAAGATGCTGCCGCGCCGCACCAGGCGGTTGCGCAGGTGGTACGAGTTGGTGAGGTTGCCGTTATGGCAGATTGCCAAGCCGCCGAAGGTGAAATCGGCGAATAGCGGCTGGACATTGCGCAGGGCAACTTCGCCAGTAGTCGCGTAGCGAACGTGGCCGATGGCCGAATGACCAGACAGCCGCGCGATCACCTCTTTGGAGCTAAAATTCTCGCCGACCAGGCCAAGGCCGCGATGGGCGTGAAACTGCTCGCCGTCATAGGCAACGATTCCCGCGGCTTCCTGACCGCGATGCTGCAGCGCGTGCAGACCCAGCGCCGTCAGCGCCGCCGATTCGGGATGTCCGTAAACCCCGAAAACGCCGCATTCCTCCCGGAAATGGTCGTCGTCCCAGGGTTGGGTGGTCAGCATGCTACCGCCTTTATGCGCGCTTCGGCCGCCTGCCGTTCGGCTGCCGCAAGCCATAGATGGTGTCGCCGGCCGTCGCCGTCGAGGCCCACAGCCTTCTACACGGATTGAACGGCGACCGCCAGAGCGGTTGTTCGCACGCCCGTAAGGGCGGGGGCCGCAGGGCGCCGTCGGCTATGCTTAATGCCCGCCCTGGCTCTGCGCGCCCTGGTTCTGCTGGAAGAGCCGGTCGAGCTCTTTTTGCTCCTGCGTCGAGTAATTGGGTGCAGTGTCCTTTTCCGGCTCCGGGGGCGCCTTGGGGACGCTGAGCGCGTGCAGCGCATCCTGCAACTGCTGCTCCACCGCATGGGCGTTTTTCGAATGGTCCGATCCCGGCGCCAGCTGACCTAGCATCGACAGGCCCGCGGCAAGCAGCGGCCGGGTGCGCGAAAGCTTCCACCATTGTGGCGACGCTTGCAGTGCTGGCATGACGACCAGCATCGCCGCATAGATCAGGCAGGCGAGTAAAGCGCCGCGCGCCAGTCCGAAGAGGAATCCAAAAGTCCGGTCGATGCCGCCGGCGGGGCTATCCTTGACGCGGTTGGCGATCGCCGCGGTAATTAGCGACAGCACGATCAATGCGACGATGAAAGCGACAAAGGCCGAGGCCGCATTGGCCAGCCGGTCGCTTGGTGTGAAGCGCAGTGCGAACGGGTGCAGGTAAGGAACAGCATAAAGCGCCGCCACCGACGCACCAAACCAGGCGACGATCGACAGCACTTCCTTGATGAAGCCGCGTACGAAGGCGAACAGGCCCGATGCGGCGACGAAAACAATGATGGCAATATCGAACCCGGTCACGAACGTCCTCCACCGCCGCCGGCTCGGCGAAGCGTCTGCGGCGCGTTTTCAAACAGATTGAGCAGAAGTTTCAGATGGGCGATCTCGCGCGTCTTGAAAGCACCGGCAGGCGCAGCACGATCCTTCCGGCCGCGCCGCGGCGGCATCAGCGCCGTGGCGAAGCCAAGCTTTTCGGCTTCCTTGAGCCGTGCATCGGCTTGGCTCACCGGGCGGATTTCGCCCGACAGGCCGATCTCGCCGAAGACGACCATGTCGGCCGGCACCGGCTCGTAGGCCAACGCGGAGACCAGCGCCGCCGCCACGGCCAAATCGGCCGCCGGCTCGCCGACGCGCAAGCCGCCGGCGACGTTGAGATAGATGTCGTTGGCGCCAATGGCAACGCCGCAACGCGCTTCGAGCACGGCCAGCACCATCGCGAGGCGATTGCCGTCCCAGCCGACGACGGCGCGGCGCGGCGTGCCGAGGGCCGAAGGCGCCACCAGGGCCTGAATCTCAACCAGCATCGGCCGCGTGCCTTCGATGCCGGCAAACACCGCCGAGCCCGCCACCTCTCGCTGCCGATCACCGAGGAACAGCGCCGACGGGTTGGGCACTTCGGCGAGGCCGGCATCGGTCATCTCAAAAACGCCGATCTCGTCAGTCGGACCGTAACGGTTCTTGACTGCGCGCAGGATGCGGAACTGGTGGCCGCGCTCGCCCTCGAAATAGAGGACGGTGTCGACCATGTGCTCGAGCACGCGCGGGCCCGCGATCATGCCTTCCTTGGTGACGTGACCCACCAGCAGCAGCGTGAAGCCGCGCGCCTTAGCGAGGCGGATGAGCTCCTGTGCCGAGGCACGCACCTGGCTGACGGTGCCGGGCGCACTGTCGAGATTGTCGAGGTACATGGTCTGGATGGAATCGATCGCCACCACTTGCGGCGCATCGGCGCGATCGAGGCTCGCGGCGATATCGCGGATCGAGGTCGCCGCTGCCAGCCGCACCGGCGCATCGGCGACACCAAGGCGGCGTGCGCGCAGCCGCACTTGGTCGAGCGATTCCTCGCCCGAGACATAGGCACAATCGAGCTTCTGGCCACTTTTCCCGGCAGCAAGGGCGGCCATCGCCTGCAGGATCAGGGTGGATTTACCGATGCCGGGATCGCCGCCGATCAGCAGCGCCGAGCCCGGCACGAGGCCGCCGCCGCAGACGCGGTCGAACTCGGCGATTGCCGAGGCGCGCCGGGCAGTCGCTTGCGCGTCGCCGTGCAGGCCGACGAACTGCAAGGGCCGGCCGCCTTTGCCGCCGCCCAAGCCTTTGGGCGTGATGGCGCGTGCCGCTTCTTCGACCAGGGTATTCCAGGCGCCGCAATCGTCGCACTTGCCCGCCCATTTCGGATGGACGGCGCCGCAGCTCTGGCAGACGTAGCGGCTTTCGGCGCGGGCCATGGTCAGGCCTGAGGGAGATTTCGGGCGGTCACAGCGCGCGGACCTCCATCTTGATCGGGCCTTCGCCGCGGCCGTGGATGAACTGGTCGACGTAGGGGTTGCCCGACTGGTCGATGGTCTTGGACGATCCCTGCCAGATGATCTTGCCTTTGTAGATCATGGCGATGCGGTCTGCGATTTTGTGCGCCGAGGCCATGTCGTGCGTGATGGAGATCGCCGTCGCGCCGAGATCGCGCACGCATTTGATGATCAGGTCGTTGATCACATCGCCCATAATCGGGTCGAGGCCGGTTGTCGGCTCGTCGAAGACGATGATCTCGGGCTTGGCAGCGATAGCGCGCGCCAGGCCGACGCGCTTTTGCATACCGCCCGAAAGCTCCGCCGGCCACAGTTCGGCGACCTCGGGGCCGAGACCCACCGCGCCCAACGTCTTGATGGCAACCGCCTTGGCTTCGTCGCGGTGCATGCCGTGTCCTTGGATCAAGCCGAACGCGACGTTTTGCCAAACGCGCAAACTGTCGAACAGCGCGGCGCCCTGGAACAGCATTCCGAACTTGCGCATCAGCCGCTCGCGCTCGCCGCGCTTGAGGCCGGTGACTTCCTGTCCGTCGATCGTGATCGAGCCCGCGTCGGGCTCCATAAGGCCGATGATGCATTTGACCATCACCGACTTGCCCGTGCCCGAGCCGCCGATGACAACGACGCTCTCGCCAACGCCGATATCGAGATCGAGCCCATCGAGCACGACCTTCGACCCGAACGATTTCTTCAGGCCGCGAACCGCGATTTTTGGTGCGCCGCTCATGACGAAAACAGCAACGCCGACAGGATATAGTCGAACATCAGGATCAGCACCGAGGCCGACACCACCGCGTAGGTTGTCGCGGCGCCCACGCCCTGCGCGCCGCCTTTCGAATGATAGCCGGTATAGCAGCCCATGAGCGAGATCAGGAAACCGAACACCGACGACTTGATCAGGCCCGAGACGACGTCTTCGCTGCGCAAAAAATCCGCGGTGTTCTGCAGATAGGCCACTGGATT
>DASQHM010000244.1:0-9910 GCA_035632095.1 Candidatus Cybelea sp.
GCTGGCGATGGTGCTCGGCTGGCCGGCGGCCATGGCGAAGGCGACCGAGGCCAGGCCCTGGATGTTGAAGCTGCCGAATCTGTTGTTGACCGTGTCCGCGTAGGCGAGCAGCGCATTGATGGAGTTGATCGCGCTCGCGGCGCCGAAGCCGCCGACGATGCTGTTGTTGCCGGTGCCGAGGGTGAGCTTGGCCCCCGATTTGATGAGGACGCCGCCGGAGCCGGTGGTATCACCCGTCGGGTGGGTTCCGTCCAGGTTGGCTTCGAGGACGATATTGCCCGTCGCGCCGGTGGTGATATCGCCGTTCACGACGATATTGCCGCCGCCGGTGCCATCCTTGTGGGTGACGGCCGTGATCGTGGTGCCGGCGCTGAGCGAGCCTGTGGTGATATGCGCGCCCGCGTTGGACGTGACGCCATTAGTGCCGGAGGCCAGCGTGATGGTGCTGGCGGCGGATTCGTTGCCGGTGACGATCGAGCCGAGCGTCGCGGTCGCGCCGATCCCGCCGCCGGACGTGACCGTTCCGGTGCCGATATCGCCCGCGGCGGTGGTCAAGGACACGCCCGTCGCGCCGTTGATCGTCAAGGTGGTGATGGCGCCGCCGGCCTGTTCGATCGCCGACCCGCCGGTGGACAAGATGTTGCCGGTCTGGATATTGCTGCCGGCCGTCGACGCGCCGCCGCCATTGTTGAAGCCGGCCACGATCTTGACGTTGGCGGTTGCCGTGTCGTCGCCGGTGGTGACCGAGCCGCCGGCCTGAAGCTGAACGGGACCGCCGGTGGCCGAAAGCGCGCCGACGACCAGATTGCTGGCCGGGTTGCCGACGCCCGGATCGGGGAAGCCCCCTTGGGCCGGGTCGGTGCCCGCCTGGATGCGGATGGAGCCGTTGCTGGTGGTGATGCTGGCCGGGTTGTGCGCGACTGTCCCGTCCTGGACACGGACCGAGCCGTTGCCCTCGATCAGGACGCCCGTGGCCGAGGACAGACCGCCATTGGGAACCGTCAGGGTGACCGTGCTGTCGCCTTGGATGTTGATGCCGCCGACTTGGGTGGCGCCGGGGACGAGAGCGATGGTGATGTCAATGGGATCGGCGCCGAGCGTATTGCCGGCTGGCCGCCCGCCGGTCGCAACCAGCGAGCCGGCGCCGGTGCTCAACGTCACACCCGGGGCAAAATGCAACGTGCCCGGACCGGTCACGCTGCCATTGTCCGCTTGGATCAGCATGCCGCTGGCGCCGCCGGCGGTGGTGAGGTTGCCGGCGATGCTGATGCTGCCGCCGGCCTGCACGTCCATATTGTTCCCCGCGCCGCCCCCGGCGTTGAGGCTTGTCACGGTGATGTTGCTGTTCAAATTGCCATGAGCCGCAACGCCATCGCCGCTGAAGCCGGCGACGATGCTGATGCCGCCTGGCGCATTGATCGCCTGCGTGTCGCTGAAGGAGCCGCCGCCGGCGATGTTGGTGATGGTGGCCCCGAATGTGCCGTGGACGGTGATGGGAGCGGTGATGGCGATATTGCGGTCGCTCTTGAGCGACAGTCCGATCGCTTGCCCCGAAACCACCGCGTCTGTAATGGCTCCATTGATGAAGATACTGCCGCCGGTACCGGTGGTATCGAGGGTCAGCGACGCACCGCCGATGGCGGCGGAATTGTTGACGGTGAAGGCGTCGCGCACCGTGATATTGCCGGTGCCGGCGCCGCTGCCCGAAGTCGAGGTCTGGATCGTGACACTGTTCGTCTGGAGTTGGGTGCGGATGTCCTGCCAGGTGACGATGTTGCTGGCCGGATTGCCGGCGAAGGCGAATACGCCGGTCAGCACATTGAAGGCGCCGCCAGTGGTCGCGGCGCAAGCGGCCTGCGTGTTGTCGCAGATGGTCACGTCGGAGGGATCGAGCAGCAGGCTGCCGGTCGTGCCCTTGGGTGCGCTGGTGTCGACGTTGCCTTGGAAGTCGAGGAATTGCTTGCCGGAGACTTCGACCTTACCGCCGTCGCCGCCATCGACCCCGCCACGGGCCGAGATGTTGCCGTAATAGCCGGTGGCAAGGTTCGACCACACAGTGACCTTGCCGCCTTGGCCGTTCTTGCGCGCATCGGCCTTAATGCCTGCCGCCTTGTCCACATACGTGGACGATGCATTGCGCACCGAAGCGTCGGCCCCATGCATGCCGCCGCCGACCTTGACCGTGCCGCCGCCCGCATCGCCGGACGCATCGATGGCCGCGCCGGCCAGCAGGGCCACCTTGTCGCCGGTGACCGTGACCGAGCCGCCGGCCGTGTTGGTGCCGCGGTTGCCGCTCGCATCCACCATGCCGGAAACCTTGGTCGCGCCCGTCGCGCCCGAGTCGATGCTGACGCCGCTGCCGCTGCCATCGGCCTTCTGCGATGCGATGGCGCCGCCGGTCTGAACTGTGCCGCCGTCCGCGACCAGTCGCACGTGCCCGTCCGGTCCGGCGACGATACCAGTGGCGCGAATGGTGCCCGTATTGTTGATGGCGAGTGCGTACATATTGCCGCCCGCCGCCTTGAGTTCCGCAGCCGCGGCTTGAATGGTGCCGCTGTTGGCGACGCCCGTGTCGGTCGCCGCGGCGTTGCCGCCGCTCGGCGCGGCGGGGCCGGCCAATACGTAGATGCGATCGGTGGAGCCCTGCGCCTTGAGCAGCACCTCGCCGCCCGCCGCCAGCGCCACCGTGCCCTGGGGCGCGGTGATGGTGCCGGCGTTGGAGACGTTGCGGCCGATCAGGGCGGCATCGCCGCCGTTGACGTTGATGGCGCCGAGATTGGTGACGCTTGCCTGCGACGTGCCGATGAAATGCTGGTCGCCCTTGGCGAGGAAGTCCTTGTCGGTGAGCTGCAAGGTGGAGGCGACAAGGCCCGCGGTGTCGATGCGGGCGCCGGCGCCGAACACCACGCCGGATGGATTGATCAGATAGATGCGGCCGTTCGACTGGATGTCGCCCAGGATGACTGAGGGATCGCCGCCGGCGATGCGGTTCAGCACCGACGATGCCGCGTTCGGCTGCATGAACTTCACCGTCTCGTTGCCGGCGACGGAAAAGCTCTGCCAGTTGATGATGGTCTGGTTGGTGACGGTGGTGACTGTGGTCAGGGTGCCGGTCGCCGAGATGGTGCCTTTGCCTGCGGTGACCATGCCGCCCTTCGGCGCGGCAAGCACATCGCGGCCGAAACCGAAGGCCGTTGCGAGACCGATGCCGATGATCGCCGTGGAACCGAGCAGACCGCGCCGGCCGAAGCTCAAGCGGAAGGAGCCGGACGACGATGCGATTGCGGCGCTCGGCGTTGCATCGAGCGACGGCGCCTGAGTCTTTCCGGGCTTGCGCTTCGAAGAAACCTTCGTCCGCGAAGTCTTCGCGACGCGCGAGCCGAGCGCCCGCGCTGCGCGGCGAGTCCTACCGATGTTGGCCATCGACGTCCTGTCTATTCTAATCAGAGAATCCTTCGGGGAATTAGATCATAAATGGCAATACAATCAAAGACGATTCGGGAATTACGCGGCTATTCGTAAGTATAGAGACTCGTGATTCATAGTATTATACTTAGTATATATGGCTATATTACATACAGAATCTTCATTTGTACTCGGATAATTCATCGGGAGAGCTCTGTCGGCCGGCCTAACCCGGGCAGCTGCGAGGGTCAGTATCCGATCGTCAGGACGAAATCGGCACCGTCCCGGCGGGTTTCGGGCCCCGTTTGGGTGCCCGTTTGGGTATGGGCGTGGAGCTGCACGCCGTAGTCGAAACGCATCGACAAATACGGTTCGATGGCGTAACGCACGCCCATGCCGACGCTGGCGGCGGAAAGGGTCTTGTCCGAGCCGGGTTCCCGACGGAACGGCCCGGTGATGCCGTAGTCGTAGAACAGCAGCGCCTGGAACTGGTCGGCCGCTCCGCCGAGCGCCGTCGCCGGAATGACGTTGAAGGGCGGGCTGCGCAACTCGACCGAAGCGAGGTAGCCGCTGTCGCCGGCGAACTGGGCCTCGTCGTAGCCGCGCACGGAATTGGCGCCGCCCACCAAGAGCTTTTCGCTCGGCAACAAATTCGCCGTGGTGCGTTGCGCCGTGCCGCGGCCGAACAGGGACAAGCCGGCGGGCAGGTTGACGACACGCTCCAGGCGAAGCCGGCCATACAAATAGTGTGCGTCGGATCCGGCCTGGGCCTGGCGGAAGATCGCCGTCGTGTTGTTCGAGCCGATGTCGCCCGGCGAGATATAGCCGTCGACGAACAGTCCGGTGGAGCCGAAGCCGTCGAGCAGCGTGGCGTAATAAGAGAGCGTCGCCTGGTTCACCTCGGGTGCGGTGGCGAACACCTGCGTGCCGCCGAATTGCAGGTTGCTGTTGCTCTTCTTATGTTCGGCTCCGACCGCGAATTCGTGGGTCAGTCCGCCGAGAACGTCGAACCGGGGCAGCGGAATGCCGTAGCGCATGCTCGCCACGTCATCGATGCCCTTGGTGGTGAAGGGCGTGCCGGCGCTGGTCGCGTGGGAGACTGCGCGACTGACCGAGAAGGTCAGGCTGTCGCGCCACGGCAGCGGAATGCCGTAGCTCAACGAATTGGCTTCGAACGGTCCATGGACGACGGAACGGGAATACTGATAGTCGAGACGATGGCCGAGCCAGAACGCGTCGCCCCAGCTTAAACCAGCGTTCAACCGGCCGCGGGTCGTGGCCGGCGTGCCGTTGTTGGCATATCCGCCCGAGACTCGCACAGGAAAGCGGTCGGTCGTCTTGAGCACGATGTCGGTGGTGCCGGGTTCGGAGCCCGGCTGGAACACCGCGTCGACCGAACGAAACGGATTGTTGTTGATCCAGGCGAGATCGTCGCGCAGCAGGTCCGACCGGATCGGATCGCCCGGCTTCATGCGGATGCCGGCGGCGATGTCCTTGCCGTCGAACCAGCGATTGCCGTCGACGCGCACCTGGCCGAGACGTCCGACCAGCACCAGGATCTGCACGCGGCCGCCCGAAATGTCCTGCTCGGGCACGCTCACGTCCACCACCGGATAGTTCTTTTCGCGGGCGAACAGAACCGTCTGGTTGCTCACCTCCTGCAACAGGTCCGCCGTGACCGGCTTGCCGAGATAGGGTTGCAGACGCTTGGCGAATTCCGGATCTTGCAGGAACGCCACGGCGCTCGCGTCGACGCCGTCGCTGACGCTGATGCCTTTCGGCTTGACCGCGCTCCGGCTCGCCAGGAAGACAAGACTGTGCACCGTAAGGTGCACGGCTGCCGTCGAGGCGGCAGGCGTTGCCGCTGCGGGAGGCGCGTCGGCGGCAATCGCTTCGCCGCCGTGCAGCGCCAGCACCATCGCGGGCGCGGCCAGCAAAGTTAGCCACCGGCTGTGGATGAATTGCCCCAATCGCGAGGCGCGAAGGTCGCTCTGCGCTATCGCCAGGAGTGGTCGAATTTCGGTCTGCCGGAGCATTAGGAAAACTGGCTCGCACAATGCTGTAAATACCGAGGCCAAGTCCCTAACATGAATCAGTAATCACGCACAATCCGATACAAAGTATATATGATGTTAAAATACCATATTTACTTCAAATCTACTTGCGGTATTACTATGCAATTCGATCAGGATTAGTGACATTCTATGTAAAAGGTATAAGATACGCGGCATGGGGTCTGCCACGGCCCGGCTGGGCTTCGGCATCCGTTGACAGCGGCGCCCGGGGTCGGGAAGGCTGCGAACCGGCGAAGCGGGGCCCAGCTTTGGGGCGCGGGCTGGAGAGGCGGCAGCATGACGATTTCCGGATGGGCCCTCGGCGTCGGCGTTGCCTTGGCTCTTGCGCCCACCGCCTTCGGCCCGGCCGATGCGGCCGGCCGCGTCGTCAACGTCTACAACTGGTCCGACTACATCGACAGCCAGATCCTGAAGGACTTCGAGCGCGACACCGGCATCAAGGTGGTCTATGACACCTACGATTCCAACGAAGTGCTGGAAACCAAGCTGCTCGCCGGCAAGACCGGCTACGACGTGGTGGTGCCGACGTCCTATTTTCTGGCGCGCGAGATCCGCGCCGGCGCGATCCGCGCGCTCGACAAGGCGAAACTGCCGAACCTCGCGCACCTTTCGCCGGCGATCATGGCGCGCATGGCAAGATTCGATCCCGGAAACGACCATGCCGTCGTCTACATGTGGGGAACGTCCGGTATCGGCTTCAATGCGGACATGATCGGCAAGCGCATGCAGGACGCGCCCACCGGCTCGCTCCGCATGGTGTTCGATCCCGCGGTCGCGGCGAAATTCGCCGATTGCGGCATCATGGTGCTGGACGCGCCCGACGAGATCGTGCCTGCGGCGCTAAAATATCTCGGCGAGGATCCGGATTCCAAAGACCCGAAGACTCTCGCCAAGGCGGAAGCGGCGTTGCTGAAAGTGCGGCCCTACATCCGCAAGTTCCATTCCAGCGAATACATCGAGGCCTTGGCCAACGGCGACATCTGCCTCGCCTTCGGCTGGTCGGGCGACGTGGTGCAGGCGAAGAAGCGCGCGGAAGAGGCCAAGCGCGGCGTCCTCATCGAATACCGCATTCCGCAGGAAGGCGCGCAGATGTGGTTCGATTCCTTCGCCATGCCGAATGATGCGCCGCATCCGGCCGAGGCCCTGGCGTTCATCGACTATATGATGCGTCCCGACGTGATCGCCCGCGCCTCGAACTTCGTCTTCTATCCGAACGCCAACAGGGACGCCGACGATCTAGTGAGCGCCGAGGTGAAATCGGACCCGGAAATCTATCCGCCGCCGGATACGTTCGCGAGGCTCTACACCATTTCCCCTTACGACCAGGCCGCGCAACGGGTGCTGACACGGGTCTGGACCCATGTGAAAGGCGCAAGCTGAGTTGAACGCGGCTCCGCTGCTCCGCATCGCCGGCGTTTCCAAGCGCTTCGGCACGATTACGGCGCTCGACCATGTGTCGCTCGATGTTTTCGCCGGCGAATTCTTCGCGCTGCTAGGCCCAAGCGGCTGCGGCAAGACCACGCTGCTCCGCATGATCGCGGGCTTCGAATCGCCCGACGAGGGAACGGTGCATTTGGACGGCGCCGATCTGGCAGGCGTGCCGCCCTACCGCCGCCCGGTCAACATGGTGTTCCAGTCCTATGCGCTGTTCCCGCACCTGAGCGTCGAGCAAAACGTGGCGTTCGGTTTGCGCCAGGAAGGTCTGCCGGCAGAAGACATCGCCGCGCGTGTCGTCGAGATGCTGGAGCTGGTGGAGCTCTCATCCGCAGCCAAGCGCAAGCCGGATCAATTGTCCGGCGGGCAGCGCCAGCGCGTGGCTCTGGCCCGCGCCTTGGTGAAGCAACCGAAACTGCTATTGCTCGACGAACCGCTGGCGGCGCTGGACCGGCGCTTGCGCGAGCGCACCCGCTCCGAACTGGTGGATTTGCAGCGGCGCACCGGCGTCGCCTTCGTCCTGGTGACCCACGACCAGGAGGAAGCCATGTCGCTTGCGGCGCGCATCGCCGTGATGGACCGGGGCCGTGTGGTCCAAGTCGGAACGCCCGCCGAAATCTACGAGCAGCCGGTCTCGCGCTGGGTGGCTGAATTCGTCGGCGACGTGAATGTCATCGCCGGACATGTCGTGCACCACGGCGGCGCGGCCGAACTCCGCACCGAGGCCGGCTGGCGGATCGGGGTGCCGGCGAACGCCGCAGATGGCCCGGCGGTTCTGTCGCTCCGGCCGGAGCAGCTCGACATCGTTCACGCCGCACCCGCTCCCGGCGATGCCAACTGCATCGCCGGCGACGTGGTCGAGGTCGGCTATCTCGGCAGCCAATCGCTGCTTCGCGTCCGCGTCGACCGGCACATGACCATTTCCGTCATGCGCGCCAACCGCCCGGGCGCCGAACGCCGGGATGCGCGCGTCGGCGAACGCGTCTACGTCGTATGGCCCGTGGGGGCCGGCGTGATGCTGCCGCCATGACGGCGCCGGAACGCTACCCCATGAGTCTCGGCCGCAACGGCGCCCGCATCGTCGCCTACATTCCCTATATCTGGCTGCTGGCGCTGTTCCTGGCGCCGTTCTTGATCGTGCTGAAGATCAGTTTCGCCGGCGTGGTCCTGGCCCAGCCGCCCTACACGCCGCTGTTCGACCTAGGCGGCGGGACTGTTCGTCTGCTCGGCAGCTTCGACAACTATTTCGCCTTGATCGACGACAGTCTCTATATCCGCGCCTATGCGGGTTCGCTTCGCATCGCCTTCGAATCGACGCTGATCGCCTTGGGCTTGGCGTTGCCCATGGCCTATGGATTGTCGCGCGCGCCGCTGACGGTGCGGCCGCTGCTGGTGGCCGCGGCAGTGCTGCCGTTCTGGACCTCGTTTCTCATCCGCGTCTATGCCTGGATCGGCATCCTGAAACCGGAAGGCTGGTTGAACGCAGGGTTGTCGCTGCTTGGCTTCGGCGAGCACCGGCTCGCGATCCTCGACACGGAGGCGGCGGTGGTGATCGGCATGGTCTATTCGTATCTGCCGTTCATGCTGCTGCCGTTGTACGCGAGCCTGGAGAAGCTCGATTTCACCTTACTGGAAGCGGCGGCCGATCTCGGCTGCCGGCCGGCGCGCGCCTTCTGGTCGGTCACGTTTCCGCTGGCCTTGCCCGGCGTCATAGCCGGCTGCCTGCTGATGTTCATTCCGGCCGTGGGCGAATTCGTCATTCCCGATCTGCTCGGCGGCTCGTCGACCTTGATGATCGGCAAGACGCTCTGGGTCGAATTCTTCGTCAATCGCGATTGGCCGCTGGCCTCCGCCGCGACGGTGGTGCTCGTGCTGCTGTTGATGGTGCCGCTCGCGGCAATCCAGCGGCGGCAGTCGCGCCTGCTGCGGGGACTGGAATGAAGCGCGGCCTCACCTCCGTCACGATCGCCGCGCTCGCGTTCGGCTACGCCTTTCTCTATGTGCCGATCGCGCTGCTGGTGGTGCAGTCGTTCAACGGCGGACGCCTGGTGACCGTGTGGGCCGGATGGTCGTTCCGCTGGTATGCCGCGCTGCTCGACGACGCGCAGCTTCTCGATTCCATCCGCGTGAGCCTGGTGGTGGCGGTTCTATCGGCCAGCGGCGCGCTGGTGCTCGGCACGCTCGCGGGCCTGGCGCTGGCGCGCCTGCCGCGCCTGCCGGGCCGCGCGCTCTTCGCCGGCATGGTGCTGGCGCCCCTGGTCATGCCGGAAGTGATCACCGGGCTTTCGCTGCTGCTGCTGTTCGTCGCCCTCGACGTGGACCGCGGCATTCCGACCGTGGTGCTGGCGCATATGAGCTTCGCCATGACCTATGTGGCGGTGGTGGTGCGGGCGCGGCTCTCCGGTTTCGAGCAAAGCCTGGAAGAAGCGGCGTTCGATCTCGGCGCCACGCCCGCCCGCGTCCTGTGGAGCATCACCTTGCCGCTGATCGCGCCGGCGCTGGCGGCGGGCTGGCTGCTTGCCTTCACGCTTTCGCTCGACGATCTGGTGATCGCATCGTTCACCACCGGGCCTGGCGCCACCACGCTGCCCATGCGCATCTACAGCCAGGTCCGCCTCGGCGTCACGCCCGAGATCAACGCCGTCTCGACTTTCATGATCGGCGCGGTCGCGGTGATTTTGGTCGGGGTGAGTTTGTTGCAGCGAAAGCGGGGGTGAGGGCGCGCCAGACCCCTGGTCACTCGCCCTCCGGCACGCCGGCCTTGCGCATGCCTTCGTACAAGCGCTCGCGCTGTTGCAGGTGTACGGGATCGTTGCCGCGCCGGTCATCGCGGATCCTGACGACGCTGAAATTGGGATCGAGCCTGAGTCCCGCGTCGCGCGCCGCCTCCGCCTCCGCCATATGGCCCGTAAGCGCCAATGCCGCCGCGATATAGAAGTGCGACAACGCCTCCCGGGGATTGATGCCGATTGCGCGACGCAAATGCTCCAAGGCAC
>DASQHM010000245.1:0-9287 GCA_035632095.1 Candidatus Cybelea sp.
TCAGCCACGACATTGTGTATCCCATTCCCGCCGGCATCGAGATCAAGTGCGAGAAGCCGACGGTGATAACCATTTCCGGCGCCGACCGGCAGAAGGTCGGCCAGGTGGCAGCCGAAATCCGGGCGTTTCGCGGACCCGAACCCTACAAGGGCAAGGGCGTGAAGTACGCGGACGAGAAGATCCACCGCAAGGAAGGCAAGAAGAAGTAGGAAGCGGCCCGGTCATGAACAAGCAACGCAAACTTATGGTGCGCCGCCGGCAGCGGGTGCGCTCGCATATCCGCAAAGTGGCGGGCGACCGCCCGCGGCTCTCCGTGCATCGCTCGGGCAGGCACATCTACGCCCAGGTGATCGACGATACGTCGGGTCGCACTCTGGCTGCGGCATCGACCTTGGACAAGGACTTGCGCGCTGCCATGAAGAGCGGGGCGGACAAGGCAGCGGCCGGCGCGGTCGGCAAGCTGATCGCCGAGCGGGCGAAGGCGGCAGGCGTCGAGAAAGTCGTATTCGATCGCGGCGGCTATATGTATCACGGCCGGGTGAAGGCCCTGGCCGACGCGGCCCGCGAAGGCGGGCTGAGTTTTTAACGGAAGGCGGCAACAGAATGCTTCGTCCCGATAGCAAAGATCGCACGGATGGCGAACTGGTCGACAAGCTGGTGAGCATCAACCGGGTGGCCAAGGTGGTGAAGGGCGGCCGGCGGTTCGGTTTTGCCGCCCTCGTGGTGGTCGGCGATCAGAAGGGCCGGGTCGGCTACGGCTCCGGCAAGGCGCGCGAGGTGCCGGAGGCGATCCGCAAGGCGACCGAACAGGCCAAGCGTAGCCTGGTGCGCGTGCCGCTTCGCGAGGGCCGTACGCTTCATCACGACGTGGAAGGCCGCCACGGCGCGGGCAAGGTCGTGCTACGCGCGGCGCCTCCCGGCACCGGCATCATCGCCGGTGGTCCGATGCGCGCCGTGTTCGAAACCTTGGGCGTGCAGGATGTGGTTACTAAGTCCATCGGCTCGTCCAATCCGCACAACATGATCAAGGCGACGTTCTCGGCGCTCGCCAATCTGATGGCGCCGCGCATGGTCGCGGCCAAGCGCGGGAAGAAGGTCGGCGAGATCATCGGCCGGCGCGATGGGGCAGAGGAATAGTCGTCATGGCCAAGGCGTCCAAGCCGACAGTGAAAATCACCCTGATCCAATCGGCGAACAAGCGACCGAAGGACCAGCAGGCGACCTTGCTCGGTCTCGGCCTAAACAAGCTGCATCGCACCCGCGAGCTGGAAGACACGCCCGCGGTGCGCGGCATGATCGACAAGGTGCGCCATTTGCTCCGCGTCGAGGCGTAAAGGAACCCGTCCCATGCGTTTGAACCAACTTTCGGATAATCCCGGCTCGCGCAAATCGCGCATGCGCATCGGCCGCGGCATAGGCTCCGGCAAGGGCAAGACCGGCGGGCGCGGCGGCAAGGGCCAGAAGGGTCGCACCGGCGTGCGGATCAAGGGCTTCGAAGGCGGCCAGATGCCGTTGCATCGCCGCCTGCCGAAGCGCGGCTTCAAGAATCCGTTTCGCGAGCCGCGTGAGGTGGTGAACCTCGGCAAGATTCAGGCTGCGATCGACGCCGGGCGCATCGATGTCAAGGCTCCGGTCACCGTCGAAGCGCTCAAGGCCGCGGGCCTCGTGCGCGGGCAGCATCCCGTGCGCCTGCTCGGCGAAGGCGAAATCAAGGTAGCCGTGACCATCGACGTGGCGGGGGCTTCGAAACCGGCCGTCGAAGCGGTCGAAAAGGCGGGCGGCAAGGTCATCGTGCCCATCGTCGAGGCGGCGCCAGAAGAGCCGAAAAAGAAAGAGCGCAAGCCAAAAGCGAAAAAGGCCGAGACGGAAGAGTAAGCGCGGCGGGGATGGATCGCGAGATCCGGGGGTAACAGTCCAGCGGGGCTTCAGGAGTATCATCGATGGCTTCAGCCGCCGAGCAGCTCGCCGCCAATATCAACTTCGGAGCCTTTGCCAAGGCGACCGAGCTGAAAAAGCGCATCTGGTTCACGCTGGGCGCGCTGTTGATCTACCGGCTTGGCACCTATATCCCGCTTCCGGGCGTTGACCCGTTGGTGCTCGCGGACATTTTCAAACAGAACCAGGGCGGCATCCTCGGCCTGTTCGACGTGTTCTCCGGCGGCGCGTTGAGCCGGATGACCATCTTCGCGCTCAACATCATGCCGTACATCTCGGCATCGATCATCATTCAGCTGATGACCACCGTATCGCCGCAACTCGAGGCCCTGAAGAAAGAGGGCGACGCCGGGCGCAAGAAGATCAATCAATACACGCGCTACGGCACGGTGCTTCTCGCGGCCTTGCAGGCCTACGGCATCGCCGCCGGCCTCGAAGGCATGGCCATGCGCAGCGGCTCGGCGGTCATGGAACCTGGGCTCTTCTTCCGCGCCACCACAGTGATCAGCCTCACCGGCGGGACCGTGTTCCTGATGTGGCTCGGCGAGCAAATCACCGCGCGCGGCGTCGGCAATGGCATTTCGCTGATCATTTTCGCGGGCATTGTCGCGCGCTTGCCGACGGCCCTGGTCAACACCCTCGATCTCGGCCGCACCGGCGCCATTGCCACGCCCTTGATCCTGTTCCTGATCGTCATGGTGATCGCGGTGATCACCGTGATCGTGTTCATGGAACGGGCGCAGCGGCGCATTCTGGTGCAATACCCCAAACGCCAGGTGGGCAACCGCATGTTCGGCGGCGAGAGCTCGCATCTGCCGCTCAAGCTCAATACCTCGGGCGTCATTCCGCCGATCTTCGCATCGTCCCTGCTGCTCATGCCGATCACGGTGGTGAGCTTCAGCGCGGGCAGGGGGCCGGAGTGGCTGACGACGGTGACGGCCTTGCTCGGCCACGGCCAGCCGCTCTACATGTTCCTGTACGGCGCGATGATCGTGTTCTTTTCGTTCTTCTACACGGCCATCGTCTTCAATCCGGTGGAAACGGCCGACAATCTGAAGAAATACGGCGGCTTCGTGCCTGGCATCCGTCCCGGCACACGGACGGCCGAATATCTGGATTACGTACTCACTCGATTGACCGTGATCGGCGCGATCTATTTGACCGTGATCTGCCTGCTGCCCGAAATCCTGGTGGCGCAGTATTCGGTGCCGTTCTACTTCGGCGGCACCTCGCTCCTGATCGCCGTCAGCGTCACCATGGATACGGTGGCGCAGATCCAGTCGCATCTGCTGGCCCATCAGTACGAGGGCCTGATCAAGAAGTCGAAGCTGCGGGGCTCGCGGCGATGAATTTGATCCTGCTCGGGCCGCCGGGCGCCGGTAAGGGAACCCAGGCTCAGCGGCTCGAAACGAGCCGCGGCCTGATTCAACTGTCCACCGGCGACATGCTGCGGGCGGCGGTGCGGGCGGGCACCGACATCGGCAAGCAGGCGGATGCGATCATGAAGCGGGGCGACCTGGTGCCCGATTCCATCGTGGTAGCCATCATCGCCAAGCGAATCGAGCAGCCCGATGCGGCTAAGGGCTTCATCCTGGACGGCTTTCCGCGGACGACGGCGCAGGCCGAGGCGCTGGACAAGATGCTGGCAGGGGCCGGCCGCAAGCTCGATGCGGTGATCGAAATGGCCGTGGACGACCCAATCCTGGTGACCCGGATTACCGGACGCTTCACTTGCGCCGAATGCGGCACCGGCTACCACGACACGTTCAAGCGGCCCAAGGCGGCTGGCGTCTGCGACGTTTGCGGGTCACGGCAATTCAATCGCAGGGCGGACGACACGGCCGAGGCCGTGGGCGCACGGCTCAAGGCCTATCACGCCCAGACCGCTCCGCTGCTTCCCTATTACCGGGCCAAGGGCATCCTGAAACGGGTCGACGGCATGGCCGAAATCGACGAGGTGGCGAGGCAGATCGAGGCGGTTCTGAAAGCCATCTGAAATGGTTGACTTGACTGGGGTAATTCCTATAATCGCGCGCCTCGGCATAGGCGCCGCGATGGCATTTCGAAACGCATCCGGTTGACGAGGAGAGACGAGCGTGGCGCGTATCGCTGGTGTAAACATCCCGACCAACAAACGGGTTGAGGTCGCGCTGACCTACATACACGGCATCGGCCGTTCCAAGGCGCATGAGATTTGCGCCAAGGTCGGCTTGCCGATTGATCGGCGCGTGAACCAACTGACCGACGCGGAGGTCATCCAGATCCGCGAAGTCATCGACCGCGACTATCAGGTGGAGGGCGACCTCCGCCGCGAAGTCGCAATGAACATCAAACGGCTGATGGATCTCGGCTGTTACCGCGGCCTGCGGCATCGCCGCGGCCTGCCCGTGCGCGGCCAGCGCACACATACGAACGCGCGGACCCGCAAGGGCCCGGCGCGGCCGATCGCCGGCAAGAAGAAATAAGCCGGTTCCGGTTCGGACAGGAATTCGAGGACTTTTATGGCACGGGACAAGACCACGCGCGTGCGCCGTCGCGAGAAAAAGAACATTACCTCGGGCGTCGCGCATGTGAATGCCAGCTTCAACAACACGATGATCACAATCACGGACGCGCAGGGCAACACGATCGCCTGGTCGTCGTCGGGCTCGCAAGGATTCAAGGGTTCGCGCAAGTCCACGCCCTATGCGGCGCAGATCGCGGCCGAGGATGCCGGCCGCAAGGCGCAAGAGCATGGCGTGCGCACCCTCGAGGTCGAAGTCAAAGGACCGGGAGCCGGACGCGAATCCGCGCTGCGCGCGCTGCAGTCGGTTGGTTTCATGATTACTTCGATCCGTGACGTAACGCCGATACCGCATAACGGCTGTCGGCCGCCGAAACGCCGCCGCGTCTGACCAGCGACGCGCGGCCTGCCGGAATTACGCCGCCGGGCAAATTATCCATCCGCGACGCGCTTTGAACGTCGCATTCGAACACGAGGCATTGCCGTGATCCAAAAGAACTGGACCGAACTGATAAAGCCCAACAAGCTGAACGTCGAAACTGGCGACGGCGGACGCACGGCGACCTTCGTCGCCGAGCCGCTGGAACGCGGCTTCGGATTGACGCTCGGCAATGCGCTGCGCCGCGTGCTGCTGTCGTCGCTTCAGGGAGCCGCGGTCACGTCCGTGCAGATCGACGGTGTGCTGCACGAGTTTTCCTCGATCCCGGGCGTGCGCGAGGACGTCACCGACATCGTGCTCAACATCAAGTCGATGGCCGTGCGCATGCACGGAGAAGGTCCGAAACGGATCACGCTGAAGGCGGAAGGTCCGGGCGAGGCGACCGCGGCCATGGTCGAAACCGGCCATGACATAGAGATCATGGAGCGCGACCTGGTGATCTGCACGCTCGACGACGGCGCGAAGATCAACATGGAGATGACCGTCGAATCCGGCAACGGCTACATTCCGGCGACGGCGAGCCGCGCAGAGGACGCGCCGATCGGATTGATCCCGGTCGATGCGCTCTATAGCCCGGTCCGGCGCGTGTCGTACCGGGTCGAGAACACCCGCGAGGGTCAGGTTCTCGACTACGACAAGCTGATCATCAACGTCGAGACCAACGGCACGATCAAGCCCGAAGACGCCGTGGCCTACGCGGCGCGCATCCTGCAGGACCAGTTGCAGCTCTTCATCAACTTCGAGGAGCCGAAGGAGGCGCATCGCGAGATCGTCACCACCGAGCCGGAATTCAACCGCAACCTGCTCAGGAAGGTCGACGAGCTGGAACTCTCGGTGCGCTCGGCGAACTGCCTGAAGAACGACAACATCGTCTATATCGGCGATCTCATTCAAAAGACCGAAGCGGAGATGCTCCGCACGCCGAATTTCGGCCGCAAGTCGCTGAACGAGATCAAGGAAGTGCTGGCGCAGATGGGCCTCCATCTCGGCATGGAGGTGCCCAATTGGCCGCCGGAAAACATCGAGGAAATGGCGAAGCGGCTTGAAGAGCCGTTCTGATCGGATCGGGAGTAATAGTCCATGCGCCACCGCAATTCCGGCCGCAAGCTCGGCATGCGCACGCAGCATCGCAATGCCGTGTTCGCCAACATGGCCGCGGCGCTGATCAAGCACGAGCAGATCACCACGACCCTGCCTCGCGCCAAGGAGCTGCGCCCGATCGTCGAGAAGCTGATCACGCTCGGCAAGCGCGGCGGCCTGCACGCGCGGCGTCAGGCTCTGGCGTTCCTGCCGGAAAAGGGCGCCGTGGACAAGCTGTTCGGGGTGCTGAACGAACGCTATGCCGCTCGGCACGGCGGCTATACGCGCGTCCTGAAGGCGGGCTTCCGCTACGGCGATGCGGCCGCCATGGCCGTCATCGAGTTGGTCGATCGCGATCCGGAGGCCAAGGGACTCGACTCCGGCCCGGTCCAGACCGCCGACACGACGGAAGGTGCGCAAGCCAACGCCTGACGGCTCGGCCGCGCCCTCACATTCCAGACGCATGGCGCTGGCGAGCGTGCCGGCGCGACACTATGTTCTGTCGGGTCGGGCAATGATCGACTGGATGTGGCATCGCAATGATCCGCCGTAAGCTATTGGTTTTAAATTCGATTATTTTGGCGACGTTGGTCGCGTTGGCGCCGCAGGTCTATGCCGCCGACGACGCTCGGCGCTTGCCTCAGACCCGCCCGGAGATCGAGCTTTCCTTCGCGCCGCTGGTGAAGCGCGTATCGCCGGCTGTGGTCAACATCTACACCAAGCGCGTCGTCCAAACCCAGATGCGCTCGCCGCTGTTCGACGATCCGATCTTTCGCCGCTTCTTCGGCGACAACGCGCTGCTCGGGCAACCGAGGCAAAGAATTCAGCAGTCGCTCGGTTCCGGCGTCATCGTCGACCCTCGCGGCTTGATCGTCACCAACAACCACGTGATCGAGGGCGCGCAGCAGATCACCGTGGCGCTGGCCGATCGCCGCGAATTCTCGGCGGACGTCGTGCTGGCGGACAGCAGCGCCGATCTTGCGGTGCTGCGCATTTCCGGCGCGCGCGATCCGCTGCCGGCGCTCGAACTTCGCGATTCCGATCACTTGGAGGTCGGCGATCTGGTGTTGGCGATCGGCGATCCGTTCGGTGTCGGCCAGACCGTTACCTCGGGCATCATCTCGGCACTCGGGCGGACCATGGTCGGCCAATCGGATTCCCAGTCGTTCATTCAGACCGATGCGGCCATCAATCCCGGCAACTCGGGCGGCGCGTTGGTGACGATGGACGGGCGTCTGGCCGGCATCAACGCTGCGATCTATTCCCGCGACGGCGGCTCCCTCGGTATCGGCTTTGCCATACCCTCCAATCTGGTGGCGGCCGTGCTGCATCGTGCGCAGAAGGGCAAGAACGCACCACATCCCTGGCTCGGCGCCAGCGGCCAGACGGTCACGTCGGAAATCGCGGCCAGCGTCGGACTGGACCGGCCGGGCGGGGTCCTGGTGAACAGCATCTATCCCGGCGGGCCGGCGGCCAAGTCCGGCCTCAAGGTGGGCGATGTCGTCGTCGCGGTGGACGGACACGAAGTTTTCGACCCGCGCGCTCTCAAATTCCGCATCGACACGCATGACGTGGGTGACGGGGCAACGCTCGACGTTCTCCGCAAAGGTCAGCCGTCGGCGGTGAAGGTGATACTGACGGCAGTGCCGGAGGATCCGCCGCGCGACCTGACGGAGTTCAAAGGCGAGGAACCGTTTGCGGGCAGCGTCGTCGGCAACCTCTCTCCCGCCTTCGCCGAAGAGCTCGGTATGGATATCGGCGCCAGCGGCGTGATCGTGGTGAAGATCGACGAGGGCACGCCTTCGATCCGCATTGGGCTCCGGCCCGGCGACATCGTGGAAAGCGTCAACGGCGCCGACATCAAGCGCGTCGGCGATCTCAAGAACGCGGTGGCCGTCGGCGGGCCGCAATGGCGCATCAAGATCAACCGGGACGGCAAATCGCTCGCCATCGTGGTCCGTGGATGAGCACGCTTTTCGAGGCTGCGGGTCTCGATAAAGGCGCGCCACGGCCGTTGGCCGATCGATTGAGACCCGATCGTCTCGAAGATGTCATCGGGCAGGACCATCTGCTCGAAGCCGACGCGCCGCTCGGGCGCATGGTGCGGGCGCATCGTCTCGCGTCGCTTATACTTTGGGGCCCGCCGGGCAGCGGCAAGACCACCATCGCGCGGCTTCTGGCCGAGCACACCGGCCTGCATTTCGAGCAGCTCTCCGCCGTGTTCTCGGGCGTCGCCGATCTGCGCAAGGCTTTCGAGGCGGCGAAGGGGCGGCGCCAGACCGGGCAGGGCACGCTGCTCTTCGTCGACGAGATCCATCGCTTCAACCGCGCCCAGCAGGATGGCTTTCTGCCCTATGTGGAAGACGGCACGATCATCCTGGTCGGCGCCACCACCGAGAATCCTTCGTTCGAGTTGAACGCGGCGCTGCTGTCGCGCTGCCAGGTTCTGGTGCTCAATCGGCTCGACGACGCGGCGCTGGAGACGCTCTTGCTGCGTGCGGAAGCTGCCGAGAAGCGGCCCCTGCCGATCACGGTGGAGGCGCGCGAAGCGCTGCGCAACATGGCGGACGGCGACGGGCGCTTCCTGCTCAACCTGGCGGAGGAGCTGTTCGCGACGCCGGCCAAGGCGCCGTTGGATGTCGCCGAATTGATGCGCGCGGTGCAACGCCGCGTCCCGCTCTACGACAAGGCGCAGGAGGGCCACTACAACCTCATCAGCGCCTTGCACAAGAGCTTGCGCGGCTCCGATACGGACGCGGCGCTGTATTGGTTGGCGCGCATGCTGGCCGGTGGCGAAAATCCCCTCTACATCGCCCGCCGCCTGGTGCGCTTTGCCGTCGAGGATGTAGGGCTCGCCGATCCGCAGGCCTTGGTGCAGGCGATCGCGGTGAAGGATGCTTTCGATTTTCTCGGCTCGCCCGAAGGCGAGCTGGCTCTGGCGCAATGCGTGATCTATCTCGGCACCGCGCCCAAATCGAATGCAGCCTATGTCGCGTTCGGCGCCGCCAGCCGCGCCGCGCGCGAGCACGGCTCGCTCATGCCGCCGATGCACATCCTCAACGCGCCGACCAAGCTCATGGGCGAACTCGGCTATGGCCGCGGCTATCAATACGACCACGACACCGAAGAAGGATTTTCCGGCCAGGACTACTTTCCCGAAACCATGGGCCGCCGCGCGTTCTATCGCCCGACGGAGCGCGGCTTCGAACGCGAGATCAAGAAGCGCCTCGACTATTGGCAGAAGCTTCGCGAGCGCGCCAAGGGCGGAAGCGGCGGCGGCGAATGAGCGGTGTCCAGACCCTGACCGTTGCGGCCGACGAGGCCGACATG
>DASQHM010000246.1:0-22418 GCA_035632095.1 Candidatus Cybelea sp.
GCTCTGGCCAGCGCTGGACGTTCCGCCATTAGAACCGCCACCCCCCCCCCCGCCGCCGTTCGTTCCGTCACCGGAGCCGCCAGCCTTGCCCGCCCCAGTCGGGCCGGCTGAGCCACCACCGCCGGAACCGCCGCGCAGGGCAGCATCGGCCCCGTCGCCGCCATTGAAATTCGCGGCCGTTCCTGTGCCGCCCGTTCCCCCGGACCCGTGCGTCGTGGTGACCGCGTTGCCGCCGTTCTTGGCCTCGATCTGCTTGGTGCCGCCACCACCCGGGGTATTCTTGATCCAGACGCCATCGACGCCGGAACCGGCCCCCCCAGCAGGGATATTGATATCCACCGTGGAACTGGCGGTGAAGGTGACATTTGCGGCTTGGCGGAACTCGCCGCCGCCGCCGCCGGCACCCGCGCTGGCGCTCGCTACCCCGTTTGCGCCGTTACCCCCGGCGCCAATCCCGTTCACCGTGTTCGACGCGCTATTCCAGTCGTTCGGGATAACCGTCGTCGCGCCGGAAACGATGATGACGGTCGTTGTCATGGCGTTGCAGTCACGTTGGCCGGGGGAACTGGCGGAGTGAACACGCCAGCGGAGAACGTCGCGCCCGGTACTGCATTCGGGTCGGTGGTCTGGATTAGCTGCGAGAGTGCCGTAGGCTTCACCAAAGTCGTGGTGTCGTAGGTCTGTACCACGCCGATGACCAAGCCGGTTTGATCGACGATAGCCACCTTGACGTGCTGCGGATTGAGGCCGGTTGCCGCGTTCACCAGCGTTTGTACCGCCGTCAAGTCGCCGGAGCCCATCGGGAGCAAGGTGAAACTTTCGCCCTTCGCCGGCGTATGCGCGTCAAGATCGGCATCGCTCCGGTCG
Source organism: Candidatus Cybelea sp. (assembly GCA_035632095.1). Classification (GTDB taxonomy): domain Bacteria; phylum Pseudomonadota; class Alphaproteobacteria; order Ferrovibrionales; family Ferrovibrionaceae; genus DASQHM01. Next base: position 868 of record DASQHM010000246.1, read on the forward strand.
CTGATGACGATCCGCGTCACATACCCGATGGCCGAATTGTAGAAGACCTTGATGTGGGAAGCCGGCATCAGAACTGCACGTATTTGACCAGCACCTGCGCCGTCGCCGTGGTGCTGAGCGAGACGCAGACATCGGCCCCGTTGTTCGCCGCAAGGCCGTTCCAGAACGGCGATTCGTTCACGATGCCTGTCTGCGCCACAAGCTGGTAGGCCGGGGTCATGTGCGATTTGGCGGTCGCGCAGGTGGCGCCGATGCCGCTGTCCAACTGCACGTTCACCGTCGCGTCGGCGAAGATCGTATAGCCGCACACCCGTACGGTCTGCCCGGTCGCGCCGGTGATAATGCGCGTGTCGCCGCTGGTCGAATTGTCGAAGCTCGCGGTCGAATTGCAGCCGATGACCGGGCTCAGGCTGCCGCTGGTCATCTCCACCTGCTGGCCGACATTGCCGATGGTGTTGGTGCCGGAAGTAAGCGGGTCGGTCAGCGAGACATTGAGCGCCTTGTTGGTGTTGAGCCGCAGGCGGTCGAAGCTCGTGCCGTTGAAGCCATAGAGCCACGCATCGACGTTCTGCGCCGTCGCGCCCGTCGCCAACGCATCGCCGTTATTCGTGCCGGTGCCGCCGACTGCCCAAGGCGTGGTGCCCTGCGTCACCCCCATGCTGATCGTCGTGTTGTTCAGGTTGACGTTCAGATCCTTGGCCGAATTGACCCTGAGCCGATCCCATGAGGTGCCGTTGAAGCCGTAGAGCCAATCGTCATTGTTCCCGGCGGTGGCGCCGGTGGCGATCGCATCGCCGTTGTTGGTCGAGGTTCCGGACGAGCATCCCGACGTGCAGTTGACGTTGAGCGCGCTCGACAGGTTCGGCTGGTCGGTCGCCAGCACCACCCGAAGCGTGCCGGCAGACTTGTTGCCCGAATTGGTGTCGACCGTGTTGCCGTTCCACTGCGAAATATTGTCAGTCCAGGGGTTGGTCGATTGCGTCACCGCGACCGTGCCGGTCGAATCGTTCGAGATCGTCACCCGCTGCGTGCCGGCATTGGTCGCGCCGTTGCCGGTCGCCGTTCCGGTGCCGGCGATCTGGTTCACATTGACCGTCTGGTTGGCCGGGATATTGACCGTGGCGAGGGTGCGGATATTGCCGGAGAGATCGGACGAGAACGGATCGGTCGAGCCTTCCACATAGTTCGGCGCCGCCGCCGTCGCCTTCACCGTCGAGGTCGCGTTGATATTGCCGCTGATCTTGAGCTGGCCGTTGGTGTCGCACTGGAACGGCACGTTCTGCTTGTCGCTTAGGGTCGGCGGGGTGTTGTTGAACACGCAGCCGTTCACCGCATCCGGGGTAGTCTTCTGCGCCGCGGCGAGCGAGGCCAGCGCGCCGACGAAGACGGCAATGCCGACGGGCAGCCAGCGTTTCATTTGCGAAAGCCCAGGCGGCGGAAGAAGCGCACCACGCGGCCGGACGGCATCGGCTCGGGCTCGAGTACTTCCTGGGCGGGGAGCGCCGGCAGGTCTGAGTGGGGTTCAGCCGCTGCCGGCGCAGGAGCCGTTGCCGGTCCCTCAGCCGCGATGGGGGCGCGGCTGCCGAATGTTACGCCCCGGAGCCACGCCTGCACAATATGATAATCCGGGTGATCGGCGCGGAACGGGACGTGCACGCGCGAGCCGTCGGTGTGCGTGACCATGTAGCCGCCGGTATCCGGCTCGACCTTGGCGATGTCGGCATGGCGGACGAGCTGCATGTCACGACTGGAACATCGGATAGCCGGCCGGGATGAAATCGCCGGAAGCGTTGATGTCCTCGTTCGACGTGGCGACGCCGTTCACGAAGGCGATCACCAGGTCTTTGCCGACCGAGGCCCGGATGTCCATGCCGGCCAGGAACGCCACCTGCCCGGTATTGGCGAGCGCGGCGAAATCCAGCGTTAGGAGATTGGTCCCGCCGGCACCGTCCTTGACCGTGAGCTGGTCGGTCGCATTGGCCGTTCCGCTGAAGGAAACGATGAGCTGGCGCAGACGGACCTGAAGCCCCGTCGTGCTGCCATTCGTCGGCGCCGCCTGCGTCACACTTGCCGCGCCGCCCGCGCCGCGATTTGCCTGCTGCCAAGGTCCGGCCATGTCGCGCCTCCATATCCGGCGCCGACTTTACTTCGCTTGCAGGCGTTTCACCAGCATTTCCCGGTCGTGCCGGAGATCCATGGCATAGGGATCATCCCTTAGCGCCTGGTCGATCTCGTACAGGATGGCGCGCGGGTCGATCTGATAGTGCATCAGATCGAGGGTCAGCAGCGCCTCAACCGGGCCGTGTCGCAGGTGGTGATCGAAGGGAAACAACCACCCCGCCTGCCGGAGCGTGACCATGTTCACCACCAGCTTCGGCTGCGTCTGCCAGCCGGTCGCCTGCATCTCTTCGGCCACCAGCCACAGGCCGCAGAAGCCGATGGCGCAGGCCGCAAAGATGCCCTGCCACAAGAGCGGCCAGAAATCCCGTAGCCGGATTGTAGAGAGGGAAGCCGAACAGGCCGATGGCCAGGAAGCAAACCAGGATGGCAGTCTCGGCGCGGAAAGGGGCGGCAAGTGCATATATCGCGACTCCATAGAGGAGAGACGCCGCAGCACCAAACTCAAAGGCAAGCTCGACCAGATCGTTGTGCGCATGGTCGCTCCTCACGGCGATGGGGTTCAGGTACTTGGCGAAGCTCGGGTAGAGCGAATAGTACGAGCCGACGCCGTGCCCGGTCCAGGTCAGTTGCGGGATGGTGTCGCGCAGAATGCCGACGCGCTGCATGAGGGTGTCGGCCGCGCCCGGCTCGGCGGCGATCAGGAAGGCCCCGGCGAACACCGCGCCCACAGCGACGATCGCCAGCATCGGCCGCCAGCGGATCAACGCCACCACGGCGGTGATCCCGACCGCCAACCACGACGCGCGCGATCCGGAAAGCACGAGGGCAAGCGCCGGCCCCGCCAGCAATAGCCAGCGCCAGCGGGGCCACGCATCAGTGGTTCTTGGATTGCTGTGGTCAGAGGGCATCACCTCCTTCGCAATGCAGGCTATGAGCACCATCGCCGCGATCTCGCCGACGAAGTTCTTGTTGGCGAACAGGCCGCCCGGCGCCACTGTCTGCTCGACCAGGGCATGAATGTTCTGCCCCTGGAACCACTGCATGCCCGCGTTGATGCCGACTCCGGCCGCCATGGCCCAATATACCGGGGCAAGCTCTTCGGCCTCTGCGCCCAAACAGAAGGGCACTATGAGCATGGCCATGGTGGCAAACTCCAACACCCCGTCGTCGAAGATGAACGTCCACCACAGGCTGAGCGCCGCGTAGGCCAGGAAGCCGAGGCCGAGCCAATGCGCCGGGGTCATCCTGATCTTTTGGCGGAACAGCAGGAGCGCCATGCAGGCGATGACGGCCCAGCGCGGCGCCTGCGCGGCCGAGGCGATGCCCGGCACATAGATGACGGTCAGGACGAAGGAGAGGATGGCGAGCGGCATTGCCGGAATCTACCGCTGGATACTCCGGCCGTCAAAGAGAAAGGGCCGGATCGCTCCGGCCCCATCCCAGCCCCTGCAGTCCACCCCGGATTAGTTCAAGTACTCGACCGAGAAGTCGTCGAGAATCACGTCGGCAAAGGTGCCAGTCGCGGTCTTGCTCGTCGCGGTGATGATGATCGGCGAGGTTTGCACTGCCGTCAGGCCGCCCGCGGTCGAGAAGGCCGTTGGTGCCGCGATCGTGTTGTTCGACGAGATCGCCAAGCCATCGAAGGTCTGCACGTTCGCGGTGATCGTCTGGGTGATGATCATGTCGAGGTTGATGGTGCCGCTGACCAGGCCGACCGCGCTGTAGAGCACCGCGTTCACCGGCGACAAGCTGGCATTCAGCGTCGTGCCGGCGGTGTTGAAGTAGATCGCGGCCGTCTTGGCATTCGAGTTGTTCGCCGTCGAGAAGTCGGCATGTACGCGAATCTTGCGGCCGGGCTGGTCGAGCGCGTTCGCCGGGAGCGTGAACGATGCGACCGTGCCCTCGGTCGTGGTGCCGCCGACCAAAGATGCCGTCGTGGCCGTGGTGAAGATGATGCCTTCCGGCTTCATCGGCGGGTTCAAGTTGGCATTCAGGTTCAACACGCCGATGACGTTGTTGAGCTGCTGGATGAAGGTGTTGATGTCGCCCTGGATGACCGGGAAATTCAACGGGTTGCTGCCGCCCGGCCCGGTGAAGTACGAGACGCCGGCCGCGCCCGCCGGGATGGCGGCCAGGGCAACTGCGCCGACCGCGATGTTGCGCAGGATTTTACGCAGCTTGCTCCACATGGCTTTTCCCTCCAGGGCCTTGTCGCGGCGCATAGTAGCGAACCATCGCTTGCACCGCAATCGGTAGTGTGCGATGGTGCAGTCGATCAGCGATTCGACTTTCCTCCCTGTTGAACTCAGGCCCGGCCTCACCGCCGGGTCTTTTTATTGGTGCAGCTCAAGCAACTTAAGGGCCAGCACGCCGAGGCCGATCACCAGACCGCCGACGGTCGAGATCAGAACTTTGATCAGCGTGCCGTTGAAGCGCTCCATCGCCTTGTCGATCCTGCCGAGCTTGTCGTCAATAATCTTATGACGTTCGTCGCAGCGCCGCGAATGCTCCAGCAGCTCGCTCCTGCTCGCCAATCCGAACACTCCGCGCCCCCGCTATTTGAACGCATCCACGATGATCTTCCAGTCTGCGAGCGTGATGCCGGCGGCGGCGCCGGTGGTCTTGTTCAGGATCACGATTTCGGTCGAGGGGATGATCACGTTCACATTGGTCGCATCGACGAAGACTTGCGGGTTCAGGCTATTGCCGCCCGCCGTGATCGCCGAGGAGGAAATCTGCAGCGTGTCGCCGACATTATAGTTTTGCTCCGGCGTGACGTTCTGCAGGAACAACGAGACGATGGCGGGTGTGGCACCCAGCGCGTGGGCGACCGTGAGCGTATTGCCGGCGGCCGGAATACCCTGCGGCGTCGAGGTAAAACGGCTGAGGTTCGCTTGCTGCCATTGCTTGGCCGGCTGGCGGTAGAGCAGGTTGCCGAGCGCATCGACCACCATCGCCGCAAACCCAGAGGTTTCGCCCGCCGGTATTTGCGTCGGCGACGCGGCCATGGTGGTGATGTAGGTAAAGCCGCCGTTCGTCGCGTTCTGGCCGATCTGCGTGCCCGAGCCGAGAAACACATCCTGGCCGCTGTCGATCAATTCGCCCTGGGCGAGAGTGCCGCCCGTCGTCGCCGTCGATAGCTTGATGCGGCCGGGCACCGTCGTGGTCGATGGCGCCGCATCGACCTGCATCACGATTTGCGCTGCATTGTCGTAAGCGCCGCCGGAAAAGCCGAACCCTTGGTATGCAACAATATTGTCGTTGTTGCTCACCGTCGTCGGTGCCGCAATGGTCCCGCGCGCCTTGGCTCCGCTGATGCCGACGCCGTTCGAGGTCCCTGACGCCTTGACCACATCAAGCTCGTCGCCGCTCGACGTGTTGCTCTGAATCACCAGCCCGAGGACCGTAAGATTTGGCACATTGAACGGCGGCACGCCGAGCGTCAGCACGCCGTTCGTATCGAGGCGCGCGTTTTCGGTGCCGCCATTGGCAAAGCCGATGGCATTGTTCGCCGGGCGGAACAGGCCGGTGGTCGGATCGCCGAAGTTGAGCGCCGGCGCGGCCGCGTTGCCGTTCGGCAGCGTGACCACGCCGGCCGAGACGGTGAGTCCCGCCTGCCCGGTAATCAGCCCGGTGACGGTGAGCGTGCCGGTGATGGTGCCGCCGGAGTTCGGGAACAAGCTGTTGTTGGCGCAATTCAGGATGTTGTTGAAGTTCGACATCACCTGATTGGCATCGGCCGTCTGCCCGTTCTGCAGGGTGAACGGATAGCCGGCGCAGATCGCCGCTTCGGCTTCGCTTGCGCCGAAAGCCGCCAGGAACGCCAATGCCGCCAGGAGCTTCTTCATCGCTCGATCCTCAAGCATTCCAGCAAGCTCGGCTCGTGGAATTTCTCGCCCCACTTGGCTGTGCCGAGCCTGTGACTGTCCGGCTGGCACCAGTCCTGCCGGGTCACGCTCGCCAGCACCCCGACGAAGACCAGGAGAAGCACGACCGCCAGCCAGAGAATTGCCACGAGTCGCATGTCACGCCTGCAACAGATAGCCGAGACGCTCGATCTTGGGATACACGTTGCCGGCGGCGAAGCCAAGCAGGCTGTTGCCGGTCATCCGATAGCTCATCTGCTTGAACACGATCGGATTGTGCAACTGGATCTGGTACTGCTTGAAGCTACCGGGGAAGCCGTCCCATGGCGCCGCGCCCCAGACAAACGAGCCCCAGACCGAGCCGGTGCTGGCGGCGCCGAAGATCGACACGGTATCAAGCGGCGTGCCGGTCTCGTCGAGCGGCTGCACGGTGATCTGGATATTGGCCGGGATGCTCAAGCCGTGCGTCATCTCGACAATCGAGTTCTCGGCGCCTTCCTGGTTGTCGGGCCAGAGGCAGGTCTGGAAGGTCCAGCTCAGCGGCGCGCCGTTCTCGACATAGGCGTCGTTCACCGTCGGGTTGATGGCGCTCGACCAAAGCTGGCCGTTGATGCCGGACGCCGCCAGGATGAAGCCGTGCCCGCTCACCACGCCGGCGGCGTTCTGGTTCGCCGCGATCAGCGCCGAGGGGAACGAGTGCGGGCCGTGCCACACCTTGAGCGCGAAGTCGTAGCAGTATTCCTGTATCGGCTGGCCAGTCGCGGCGCCATTCTGCACGGATACCCGATAGACGTTCTGATTGAACGATGCCGCCATGCGAGTCGGATTGATCGCGTTGATGAAAGGCGCGCAGACGCCCTGCCCATTGGCGCCGATCGGATCGGATACCTGGCCGATGAAGTTCACATAGCGCGTGCCGTCCGGGGCCACGAACATCAGGCCCAGCGTGGTCTGGGCAATGGTGTTCGGAGCATTGGTGCCGACGCCGACGCCGAGCGAATTGATGGCGAGCGCGCCGGCGTTCGGCGCCGAGATCGCCGCATCGCCGGTAATCTGTTGCATCTCGGTATCGCCCTGGAAGCCGATCAGGGCTTGCAGCACGCCGCCCGTGCTTTGCTGGACGGGCAGGCCGCCCCAGGCGGTGATGTCGAGGCCGTTCTTCGGCGTGATCGCCTGCGTCGCATTGGTGATGTTGGTCGGATCGCCCGAATCGGAGAACTGCGCGCCGTTGCCCGGCACGGCATAATAGGCGCGGCCGTTGAAGTTCTTCACCGCCACCGGGCGCTTGACCAGATTGTTCAGATTGGTGTCGCCGGCGCCCCAGAGCGGCGCCGCCTGCGTGCCGCCGGATACCGTCAAGGTCACGCCGTTGTTGCTGCCGGTCGCCGCGGCCGAGAGCACCACGGACATGCCGCCGACTGCGATCGACTTGATGGTGGTGCCGGCCGGGATATCGCCGGCGCTCGAGCTTATGGTCATGCCGGGCTTCCACCCGGCGGTCAGCACATTGGTCGAAAGCGTGTCGAGGGTCGTGTTCGAGTGCGTGTCGCCGGTCACCGTCGTCGAGGTGAAGCCGGAGATGTCGAGCCAGCCGATCTTGTTCGCGCCGGTGAAGCCCGGATGGGTGAAAATGATGCGCGAGTCGATAATGTCGGCGGTCGGCGGCTCCCAGTCGCCGGTCGTCGCCTGCGTCGTCGGCAGGTTGGTGCTGAGTTCGCCCGAAATGGCGTTGAAGGCGGAAAGTTGCAAATCGAAGCAGAACGGCACGCTCTTGCCGGCGAAGTCGGCGGTGCCGATCATGCCGTAGGCAAAGCGGCCGACGGTGATCAGGCACTCGATCGGGCCGGGCGTGGTGAAGCCGGCGAAGCTGGTGACGCTGGCGGCCGCCGGACGCGGCACCCAGATCCCGCGCGTGCTCGACGCCAGGATCAGATTGGCCAAGCTCTGCATCGCGCCGGGAAAGGCATTGGTGCCGTCGATCGCATCCGACAGACCAATAGGCCGGAAGATGGCCGGGCGTGTGTTGCGGAGCGCCATCAGGGCCAGCCGATGGTCTTGGTCGTGCGAAGGCGATCGAAGGAAGTGCCGAACCGGCGCCGGTCCAGCTTGATCGACTGGCTGCGATTGAGCCGGTCGTCGGCGATGCGAAGATAGTCGTTCAGCATGCTCCGCGCTTCGGCCAGGAAGGTCTGCATGCGGTCGTCGCCGGTTTCCGCCATGAGCTCGCCCGACACTCGCCGGAGCAGGTAGGTCTGCATCGGGAAGTACGGCACCGAGGCGGACGATTCGGGCGTCGCAATGTCCGGCGGGATGCGGTAGTAGCGGCCCTGGAACGGGAAGTTGCCGGACGGCGGCGGGTAGACATAGGCCACCGGCGGCGTCTGGCTCATGTCGGTCGCCAGGAAGAACGGAAACGACAGGTTGCCAGCCTGCTGCACCTGCATGTCGAACTCGGCCAAGTCGATCGGCTTCATCCGGTAGGGCACGCCCTGCAAGTACCAGAACACGTCATCGGGCAGAAAGCGGAGGAAGTCTGAGGGCAGCGGATAGGGGCCGGAGCCGAACAGCCCCTGCGCGCCGAAGGTGCCGTTCAGCCCCGTATTGAAGGTGGAGATGAACGTGCCCTTGATGACATCGAAGTTATAGGTTTCGGCCAGCTCCTCCAGCACCGCGTTCAGGTACTGGCCGCATTGCGTGGTAAAGCCCGGCGCCTTCGCGATGGCGCAGCAGCGCGCGATCAGTTGCGACGCCGAGAGCGACATGGTTCATGCCTCGTTGGCCGTCCGGGCTTCCGGCTCGAATGCCTCTTCCTCGGCGTAGTCGGTGAGCGGCGGCTGGCCGATCATCTCGCGGAGCGGGTTGATCTGCTCCCGCCAATCCTTCAGCTCGCCCTGGAACTTGCGGATCGAGGTCATCAGCTCCTGGCGATGCCGGTCCTTGTCGCGATCGTTCTGCTCGATCTGCTGCCGGGTCGAGGCGATCAGGGCTTTGTGTTGCGCGATCTCACTCCTGGCCTTGCGCCGCGTCTCCTGGTCGTCGCTTCGGGTCTTCTCCTGCCACTCGGTCATCGAGCGTTCGTACTCGGCGATCTTCACACCGCGCTCGGCCTGCGCCTTGATGAAGTTGCCCTCGGCGATGGCGGCGCCGGCGATGGCCTGGCGCAGCACGTTGCCGGCGATGCGGAAGGATTTCTCCTTCTCGACCAGATCGTACTTGGCCTTCTGCCGGTCGAGTGCCGCAAACATCTTGTCGGTCGTCTCGTTGATACGGTCGAGCGACCAGTCGCGCGGCATGTCGGTCATGAAGGTGACTTGCCGGTCGCCGCAATTGGCGACGACGGACACGCCGAGCTTCCGCTCGTCTTTCGAGTCGGGGGCCGGCAGGTGGACGACCTCTGCGGTTCCTTCCGGCATCAGGCGGCTCCCTGCGGCGCGTTGGCGATGCCGGCAACGGAACCGTCCTTCCGCAGCGTGATCTTGGTGTCGCGGCGCTGGTGGTACATGGAGTAGTCGACCTCGCCCTTCCGCATCTTCTCGGCCATCTCGACCCGGAACATGGCCTCGCGAAGCTGGTTCGCCACATGCCGCGGCACGGTGTAGGTGCCGGCGTGCATGTAGGTGAAGCCGTTGATGACGATGCCGGGCGTCGCCGCCGAACGGTCGAGATTAATGGTGATATCGACCATCTCGTCGTTGGTGGCAATGCCGGTGGTGAAGCCTTCTTCCATCTTGAGGCGGCGCCTCTCGGCCTCGATGACCTCGGCCATGGCGGCTTTGTGGCGCTCGGCCTCGATCTGCTTGCGGGCTTCCGCCTTGGCGCGCTGGATGTCCTCTTTCGACAGAATCGCCTCGGCATTGCCGGTGATCTGGATCGGCGCGGTCGGTACGGGCGGGGATTTCTGAGCCATGGGAACCTCTAGCTGTGCGTCCAGGAGCCGGCCGTGATGGTGATGCCGGTATTGCTGGAGGTGCAGTTTACCTTGACGCCGGGCGCGCTGGCGATGGTCAAAGTGAGGCCATCGGCCGAAATCGTGTCGATGAAGCTCGACGCCGGGATGCCGGTGCCGGAGATCGCCATGCCGGCGCCCCAGCCCTGGTTGAGCACGCCGGTTGACGGCGAAGTCACGGTGATGGTCGGGCTGCCGCTGGTGTTGTTGGCGGTCGCTGTCAAGGTGCTCGGGATGGCTTCGTCCGCCACCAGGATCGGCCAGCCGCTCGGATCGACGAAAATCCAGTCGCCGGGCAGGATTTTGAGCACGCCCCGGTTCGGGATATGCAGCAGGCCGCCCTGGACGAAGGCACCGGGCACGATGCGCTGCGTCCATTTCACGGATTGCCCGAGCAATTCCGACGGCACCTGATCATCGAAGATCAAATTGGCCAGATTGCCGATGTCGGTCGCCGCCGGGAAGCTGGCGCCGCCGCTATAGACCGACGGCCATTGCAACCCCTGCAACGTCGTCGTGCCGTTCGTGCCGCCGGTTTTCAAAGCCATGTCAGGCTCCTATCAGCCGAAGGTGCTCGAAAATGCGCTGGTCGATTCGATGCGGGCAATAAATTGCTGATTTGTAATGCAAACTCCGTAGAGGACCTTCCAGCCCACGATCCGAAGTTGATTCAACCAGTCGCTCTTATCCGCGTCCTTCAGGTAGGTGTACTTCACGTCGTCGAGCTTGACGATCGCATAGGCGCCCTTGCCGATGACGAAGCTCGGGAACACGGTGACGCCGACGGCCGGCGTGGCGGGCGGCACCTGCTGGATGCCGACGCCGGTGATGGTGACGGCGGTATTGGCCGGAAGCTGCGTCGCCTGACCTTGCAGCGGCCCGCTGGTCGGGCCCGCGGCCGACAGCCCGAGATTGTTCGGCGAGCTGCTGGTGCCGACATAGACGTTGAAGGTGAAGCCGGCCACGTTCGGCGTGGTCAAGCTGATCGAGCCGTTGGCGGCGACCACGATGCCGGTGGAGGCGGCGCTGATGCGCGACTCGTACTGGTTCTGCGTGTCCTGGCCGGTGACCTGGATGAACCAGGTGCCGGCGGTGAAGGTGCCCCCGCCCGCGACCGCCGCGCCGTTGGTCGCGGCGACGCCGAGGAAGGTCGGCACCATGTTGGACTTGCACCAGCGGGTGCCGCCCCATTCGCCGATCTCGTAGTTGTAGAGCCGGTTCACGTCGGAATAGGAGCGCGACAGGATCACCGTCGCGTTCGACGACCAGTCGGCCACCACCAGCGGGTGGCAGATGCCGACATAGTGCGGCATGCCGCGCGGACTGTCCGAAGCGCGCGCACCGCCGTTCGCCGCCGAGACCTGCGTGTCGGTCTGCTCGTCGCCCATGAAGCGGATGGCGCCCAAGGTTTCCAGCGCGCCGACGGTGCGGAGCACGGTCGTGGTATCCAGCACGTCGCCGGAGACCAGCGATGCGCGCGAGCCGCGACTATTGACGAAGTTGACCTGCGTGGTCGCCATCAAGGCATTGAAGCAGTTGCGGTCGAGCGTTTCGCCGATCTGCAGGCCGACCAGCTCGATCGCCTTCTGGAACGGCGCATGGAAGATGGTCATCTCGGCGATATCGGTGACCTTGACGCCATCGCCCCATTGCAGCGCCTGGCAGGAGACCTGCTGGATGGTCAGAGGCTCGCCGGCGGGCGGTACGCCTTCGGCCAAGGGGGCGAAGGGCAGCGGCAGGCGCTGCCAGCGAGTGGCAGTCCAGGTCGAGCCCATGCCCTTCGGCAAGGTCTCGGGATCGCCGAACTGATGCGCGACCAACTGTTTCCGCGCCAGGGGGAGCGTCTTCTTCGCGATGTAATTGATGACATCGGACTGAAGAGTCGGGGCTGCGTTGATCGCCATCTTTCGTTCTCCGCGCTACGACGGAGAACGATCATCGCTCTCCGTCAGATGTTCTGGCCTCTGGCAATCCTGGCCCTCAGACGGGCTTCGGTCGCTTCCAGGCTATCGTCGTTCGCCCTCGCGGGCGTCCGCCTTACGTCACTGCCGCCGGCGCCGGTGCCGCGGCGGGTCGTCTCGGCTGCAATACGCTCGCGGCCCTGGCGACGCTGGCGTTCCGCTGCGGCCGGTCCGCGCTGCAACGCCCGCTCGCCAAGCACGAGCTTGGCAATCTCGGTTCGCTTCGGGTTGACGCCGTTCCGGCGGTATTGCGCCAGACGGTCCTCGACTTCCTTGGAAATGTCCTTGAGACGGGGATGGTCGAGCAGGAACTCGCGGAACTCGGAACGGTCGGCGATGTCGGCCTGCTGAAACTGCATGACGCCGATCTGCTGCGAGATGCGCGCCTCGCTGCGCCGGGTGAGTAGTCTCGCAACTGCTTCAGGGCCTTCAAGTCTTGCCGCCTCTTCCTCTGCCGCCTCGCGCCGGGCCTCTGCGGCCGGGTCGGGCTGGTTGCGCACTCTCTCCAGTTCCTCGCGACGGGTGCGCTCCCGCGCCGCCTCTTCCTCTGCCGCTTTGGCCCGGTTGACTGCCTGCTGCACTCGCTCCCTTGCAGTGAGCTTGCGCGGCCGCTCGTCTACCTCAGACTCTTCCTCGTCTCCAACTTCGCCTTCACCTTCGGCGGCGGCGGCGTCATCGCCTTCCTGCTCACCTTCGGCGCCGGCAATCTCTGCGTCATCTGCTTCGGTCTCGGTGCCAACTTCGGCCTGTTCCTCAACGTCGTCCTGGTCTTCAGCCTCGGCTTCGCCGGGCTGCTTCGGTGCTTTAGCCATCTACTTCTCCTCAGCCCCTAACGGGAGCCATTCGCAAGGGCGACTTACGGCCGCCAGTCGATGTCGTGAAGATTGCTACCAGATTTTGCGGGCTGTCAAGCGACGGATGCTATGCAGGGTAGACGCCCGGCATCGCCGTCGTGTCGGCGCGGTCCATATTGCATTTGCGATGAACAGCCCGGAGATTCTCGATATTGCCGCCGCCGCCGTGCGATCTCGGAATTTTATGGTCGATGGTACAAGACAGATCATCGAGCGGCTTGCGGTTCATCTGCCCGCCACAGATAGCGCACTTATTCCGCTGGCGCCGAGCCAGCCTTTCTCGCTTCTCTGAAGCATTCCAAACATGCGTCATCACCACGTCCTTTCACGTTTTCCGGGGCATCTGCAGCCCACCCGAACTCGGTAGTCGGTCTTGATGAATTGAACCAGGGAAACCCTTCATCCGACTGACGCCGGGTTGCGCTCCTGGCCTTGGCGTGCCGGCAACGCCCGGTCCCGCGCCGCCGGGGACGCCCGGCTGCCCTTGCATCGCCTGCATCATGGCCATGGCGTTCTTGGCCTGCATCTGCTGCTGGTGCTGCTGCATGTGCACCTGGATGGTGCCGTGCGGGTCGCCCTTGGCCATCTCCTTCATGTGTTCCTGCAGGTGCTTTGGGTCGTCATCCATCGGATGCACCGGCACGGCGAAGCCTGCCGCCAGCATCTCGTTCTCGAGCTTGGCGTCGATCGAAAGCTGGTCGCGCGGCGAGACGAAGACCAAGGGCGCGATGCGCGGGCCCAAAGCGTTCTCGAAAATCTGCTTCAGCACCGGCACGACGTTCAGCTCGTAGCCCTTGTACATTTCCTTCGGGATGCCGCGGGCGACGTTCAGCGCGGCGATCTGCTGCTGGATTTGCGAGGCGTTACGCGCCGCCTCGACACCGAGCCAGCGCAGCCAGATATTGGTGTTCATCTGCAGCGGCGGCACTTCCTCCATCTGCAGCCGCACGCCGAACTCGCCATACATCGGGATGGCAAGCGCGGTGTCGCGGTACTGGTGGTCGTATTCCATGAAGCGTTGCACCAGGGGCGTCAGGATGCCTTGCTCCAGCACGGTCACCGCGTCGGCGGTGGTGAGCAGGTCGACCGACTGCTCCAGCACGATCTCGGCCTGGTTGCGCTTGGTCTTGTTGCCCGACGACTGCGGGATCATCGAGGGATTGACCGAGAGCTTCTGGAAGATGGTTTGCGTGAAGGCCGCGATCTTCACCATGCCCTGCTCGGTCTTGTCCGGGAACTCCATGAACTTGATGTTCTGCGGGTTGACTGGCCACACCGCGCCGACATCCATCACCAGATTGGCCCAGTTCGGATTGTTCACCGGGTCGGTCACGGTGATCGGCATCATCGAGTAGTGGCCGTTGTCGACCATCTCGTTCATTGTGTCGTTGGCGGCGAACTGCAGATCGGACGTGCCGCCGGCAAGCAGGCTCCGGCCCTTCATGGCGCCGGGTATCTTCTCCACCGGCACGCTGAGCACTGGGCAGCGGTCGCACCAGTAGGGGTTGAGCTTGGCACCCAAGATGCGCTTTTCGCCGCCGTAGAACACCTTGCAGAGACGCTGCTTGCCATCGACCTTGAGCTTGGTCCAGGTCTCGTAGATCAGGCTGTACTTGCCGCCGGCGCGGATGCCCGCCGCCTCGACCAGATCCTTCGCCACGTCCTTCCGATTGTCCTGCTGGCGGCGATCCATCGCCTCCATGAGACTTTTGCCAGCCGGTTCGTCGATCTCGCCTTCCTCGATAGCCTGCTTGATGCGCGCCTTCGACCAGCGCCGGATCAAAGTCACACTGCCGCCGCGGTCAAGCGCCTGTTCGATGCTGTCGGACGTGGCCGGCAGCACCAGCAGGTCCGAGTCGTGGATGACCTCGACGAATGGCCCGGCGTCTTCGATGGTCTCCTCGAAGATGGTCTCGACCTCGCCCTGCTCGGGATACTCCATGCCGTCGATCTCGACTGGCTTTGTTTCACGTGAAACAACATAGCGCTCGGTCGTCGACCAGCCGGCATAGATGCTGTACTGGCCTTCGATGTCGCCGGATTTGCAGAGCGCCGGCATGATCTCGGTGCGGAGCTTGGCGGTATCGACATAGCGCTCCAAGAGCGCGACCGGCCGCTGCGGCGTGTCGCCGTTCATGCCGATGGCTTCGATGTAGCGGCCGGAGCGGGGGAATATCTGGTTGCAGAAGCGGGTTTTGCGGGCGTTCACCGCGATCGGGACGATGGGCAGGAAAATCTGGCTGTTGCCCTGGTAGAACTGCTTGCCGCCGAGCTTTTCGTTATAGCAGTCCCAATAATCGGCGGTGTCGTCGGCCCGCTCGCGCTGGTCGATGTAGCCTTCCTCGATGTCCTTGTAGAGATCGAGCAGCTTCTTCTTGATGCGCGGCCGGGTCGAAAGCTCGTCGTCGCGCGCCGTGCGCTTCGCCATGGCCGCTCGACCTCAAAGGATGGGGATCAGCCGGAGCCGCTGGCGAAGCCCTGGATCTGGCCGATCTTGGCATTGAGCAGCGCCGCCACCTGCGTCGCGAGCGTGGTGCAGGCGGTCGAGATATTGCCGGTGGTGGGCGCATCGGCGCCCGGTACCTGCACCGGGGCGCTATTGCCGCCGAGGGTGACCGCGCCGAAGAAATTGCCGACCTGCACCTGCAGCGTCTGCGCGCCCGGCACCGACATGGGGCCTGAACCGTCGCCAATCCAGTCGATGTTCACCAGCGCGCGAATTTGGTAGGCCATGTCATCGCCCTTTCAATGCCGAGACATATTTCCGCCCGTCGGCGGTGGTGCGCCAATTAATCGCACTGTCCGAGCCCGATGTCGAGAGGCTTGCAATCGAGCCGGCGAAGCTCTCCAGCCCTTCCATGAGCACGCGGTAGGGGCCATCCTCGGCGAATTCGGCGAGACCGCCTTGCTTCAGGAGGGCTCGGGCATAACCGCCCGCGAAAGCTCGGCATGTCCAGCCGGCCCGGTGCGCCACAAGCAGAGCCGGATGCTGCCCGGCTCTTCCCTGAAGAAGACCTCGAAGGCCCGCACGTCCTTGATCTTCTGCAGTTCCCGAACGAATGTCGAGACGGCTTCTTTGAACGGCGGCGGCCAGTCCGACATTGTTAAATCGGTCGAAATGGATGGGAGGAGCGACAAGCCTGCAGGTTCGGTTGGCTTCAAGATTGGCCTCCTTGATCATGTCGGGCAGGATGACGGCAGGCTCGCCCTCGCGCACCCAGTCGTTGAACACGCGGAGCGTTCCCTGGGTGAACTGCACGAGTTGGGCGGTGACGATGGAATTGGTGGCGTTCAGGCAGAGCCACGCGGTCTCGCGGCCCTGCAATGCCAGGCTTTCGGAAATGTTCTGCTCGGTGAACTCATCGTAGATGGGCGCGCCCGGCCTGATCTTTTGCATGTAGGCGAGCGCGTTCGGCACGTCGATGCGGCCGGAGGGGAAGCTGAGCAGGCCCTGTTCGAGATCGGGCAGCGGCTTGGCGAAGACGATCTCGCGGGCGGTGAAGAAGGGCTGCAGGCCGCGGATGAAGTCGCCCTTGCCCTTGGGCGCCTTCAAGGGCTGCAGCGGCAGCACGATGCCCTGGCGCATGGCGCGCTGGCGGATCGGCTGCAGCGCCCATTGATTGAGACCGTCCTCCTCGAAGCCGATCTTCACCGGATCGTGCTCTTCGTTGGCGGCGAAGACGGCATCGACAATTTGATCTGGAAGGAGAAATCGTCCCCAGGCATCCCATACCAGCAATCTATTTGCCAGCCAAGTTGCCGCAACGAATCCCGTGTGCGCTGCAGTAGCGCTAACTGTTCTGGCCGGATCGAAGATGCAGTAAACGGCCTGCCAGGACTTGGGTTGCGGCTCGACACGGAACATCTCCTTCTTGAACGGCTTGGTCTCCGGTGCGGTCGAGTTGCACATATAGTTCGACTGCCATTCGGCGCCGCGGCCGACCGAGTAGAGACGCTTCTTCTGCGCGTCGATCCATTCGAGCGGATAGCGCGCCGGCCACGTGGCGCGCCGCTCGCCGGTGCTCAGATCCTTGTATTCGATCGGGTAGGTCTTTACTACAAATCCGGAGTCTGGATTTTTAAGGCGATTCGCAAGGCATTCAGGGTGCATATCGTTCGCCAACACACGAACTCGAAGGTTGGGCTCATCGCCCGAAGGTAGCAACTCTCCAAAGAACCAGCCTTGCACTTTGTCGCGCCCTTCAGGAGTTCGGACGGATTCAGCATCCTCGATGTCATCGGCGAGGATGAAATCGGGTCGGTAGTCTTCATTCTTGGTGCCTCTGATTGCCTGGTTGCGGCCCATGGCCTGGATGGTGATGCCGGTCGAGGTTTCGATCTTCTCGTCGCCCCAGGGCCTGCCGACCAGGTTGCCGTAGAGCTGGATCAGCATGGCGTTCTTCTCGAACTGCCGCCTGACCGAATGCAGCCGCTCGCACGCCTTGTCCAAGGACGAGCCGACGAGGAGTGCGTGCCGGAAGTCGCGGTAGACGGACAGGATGGAGACGCCTTCCTCGGCGATCGAGGACTTGGCGCTGCCACGGAAGGCGAGCTGGCAGAGCGCCCGGATCATCCGCGAGTGGAAGTCGTCGATCAGCTCGTAGTGGAACTCTGGCGTCTCGTCGCCGTGGCGGTGCTTGAACAGCACCTGATGCGCCAGCCGGCGGTTGAGGCCGAGCTTGACGACCTGGGAGTCGAGATCATTTGTCGGCGTGCTCATTCAGGTAGCGCTCGATCCACTTCAACTTAGTCATTTCGAGCCAGCCGATGGCCTTTCCCATGTCCGCCGTGCCACTGGTAAGGTCTTCCCAGCGGCCGTCGTTCCGGCGCGCGATGACCACCATCCATTCGTAATCGCCGTTTTTGGCGTCGGCAAGCAGCTCTTCCAAGTTTCTAACGATGCCCTGCTGCACCTTGTCGGCCAGAACTTCGTCCTTGGTGACCAGCTTGACCGGTTCACTCTTCAAATTCGCCACTGGCGCGCACTCCTATGATCAACCGGATAAGCAACGGATCGCGTACCGGCTTGTCCAGCAAGGCGTCGATCCTGATCGGGTGGTTGAGCTTTGCCAAGGTCTCGTTCAGCGCCTTGGCCTGCGCCAGTGCCAGGGCCGCCAGATCGCTATTCGTCGTCATCCTCATCGCACTCCCCGTCCTCGTCCTGCGCCCAAGCCAGATCCCACGGATAGGCGAGGGTATCGTCGTCCTCGTCGAACTCGATCCGCTGGTCTTCCGGCATCATATCTCGGTTCCGACATAGCGCTGCTTGATGTGGCGGTGCAGGTAAGCGCCCTTCGATGGGGCGTTGTGGAAGCCTTCGTAGACCTGCTCGGGCACGCCGGCATAGGCGTAGGTGCGGCCATTGCGAAAGCGGACAGTGAGCACGCCGTCGTCATAGCGGTAGCCTTCGATGTTTGAGGATACGGCCGCGATGAACTCGCCAGGGCCCATCAGCCGCAATCCTCCAGGCAGCCGCCTTCGCGAGCATGAACTTCATCCGGGGTCAGAACGGCAACTCCAGCAAACATTCCGTCTTCCAGCCCGCATCTGAACACGATCCCTCGGAATCTCATGGCAGCCTCAATGGCTTCCTTCACACCGGGATCGGAAGGATCAATCAGGCGATCAATCATCAGCTCAGCAGCCAGAAGATCAGGTTGCCCATGAGCGCCAGGAAGGCCACCGCCATCGCTCCGGCCATGGTCGTGATCACCAGCGACATCGCCACCGCCTCGCCGGTCGAGAGATGCCGCCTCTGGTCCCATTCGGTTGCCTTATAGCTTACGCCCAGCGTCCGCATCTTCCTGCTCCTCGTGCATCATGTCCCGGCTGCCGATCTCAAGCCAGTCTTCCCGGTCCTCGGACCAGAACGCCAGCGCCACTGCGGCCAAGCCGACGGCGCCGAGAACCCACCACCAGTTCAACGCGCCGGCGCCAGGGGCGCGAGCGGCGTAGCGGTCACCACGGGCTGTACGCCAGCCACCACGTTGTCGCCGCCGCAGGACGAGCTCGAGTTGCCCATTCCGGTGCGGGCGAAGTGGATGTTGATCAGGCCCGGAGCATTGATGGCGAAGCAGGCAACTGCCGGGTCTTTCGCCAGGCCGTTCACCAATGCCGAGAGATCGGCCGAATTCATCGGCATGCAGCCGCCGAGGCCGAGCAGGCCAGCAACCAGGAGGCGTCTCATTGCGACCTTCCGTTTGAAGTCGAGGCGGCGTTCGCATCGTTCGGAAACCGTGGCATGGTGATGGAGCGACTCTCAGCCTGCGCCTCGAGCTGGCAGACCATGCCCAGCACGATCTTGCGATTCTCGGCCGGTAGCTTCTCCAGCTTGTTCCAGATCGTGTTGACCAGCTTCAGCGTGTCATTCATGTGTTCACCAATTCGAGGCCGAATTCGCGTGCGATGATTTCCTTTACCTGCCGGCCCACAAGAATTGCCGCCTGGAGTCTCAAGTGGGCCAATTCCGTTTCATTGGGCGGGTCGGAGCTCGCCTGCAGTATGATCGAATCGCCCCACTCTACACCGTTCGGCATGGTAACTTTCCAGGCAACGGTCTCGTTCATGTCGATCCTCCGTGCGGAGTCAGGTACACAGCCGCCGTGGAGAGCAGCGTCTGCACGGCAGCGCAGATCTCCGGCGGCAGCGGCGACTTCAGGAACTGGTCGACCACGTAGATCACGATGGTCGACAAGGCCCCCGCCGCGATCGCCGCATAGGCCTTGTTGTTGCCGATCGGCGCGCCGCTATGCGGATCAGGATTGACCATCGGTAGCACTGGCGGCAGGCTTGCCCGTCGGAGGAGGAACCTGAACCGGAGGCGTCGGCGCCGGATGCAGCGCCTGCCCGACATGCGCCAGCAAGGCCGAGAAGGCCGTCTGGATGTTCTGCGCCACGCTCACCAACTGCGGCACGTTCGATGCCTCGGCCGCCCTCCTGATGCCGTCCAGATGCGACTGCAGGCTCGCCACCCCATCGGTGTAGAACTGCTCCGCCGCACTCACCACAGCCTTCGTATCGCTCGCAAGATCAGGCATTTCCGTCTCCAATGTTCATCGAGAACGAAACCCTACACCAGTCTCGGATGCGATACAAACGATTTCTGATGGGGCAGGAAGCACCGGGCGACATGCCGGCTGAGGGGCAGGGGGACTTTCGCGATCTTCGCAGACCATTCCCGACGCTCGGCAGACTTCGATGATGCCGAGCGAGCATTGCCACCGTTCTGATAGTACCAAGATCCCCCCGAGCCTTTGCCCTTGCGAACGCCCGCGTCCATTGGAAGGAGCGCTGGCACGTCGCCCCAGAGGTAGAAGCTGCCAAACGACCATCGCGCACGCCCGACCCATTCCTGCGCGCCGCGCACGTTCTCGACCACCATCGGAACGTGCCGCCCTGCCGCCTCGGATGCCTCTCGCTGGATGCGGAAGCAGGCATCGAACAGCGCCGTCAGCCTGGCGCGATCAGCGGCCGGCCCGTCCAGCAGCCGCCTCCGCTTTTCCTTTGCCCGCGTCCACGGCATCGCCATGTAGCTGAATTCCTGGCAGGGCGGACTGGCGACGATCAGATCGGCGCTGCGGAATTGCGAGCCATGCAGCGTGAGAACGTCCTGGATGACAAGCTGCGCCGGATAGCGATGCCCGCCGTAGACATGGCACTCGATGTCGAAACCCACCACGCCCCAACCCTCGGCGAGCAACCCCTCGGTCCAGCCGCCAAGCCCGCAGAACAGGTCGATCGCAAGAGGTGCCATGTCTCGCAAAGGATACCAAGATTTCTGGTGTGGAAAAACGATTTGGTCTTCAAGACAGGATCAAACAGTGGCCCCATTACGTGAGCTGATTCGCACCCGAATACCCTCAATCGCCTTTCTGTTTTTTAGTTCCGTGAAGCGCTGATAGCACTGGTTCGCATCATGCCCGCCGACCTCTCTCGCCACTTTACCGAAGCTGACGCCACCATTGGCGGCCATTCTGTCGACCCATAAAACCAGAATTTCATCCTCGGCAAGCGACCACTCTCCATCAGGCAAAACATAACCCATCGGGACGGCTGGCACAGAGGCGACCGGAGCGTCGGACACGCCTTCTTTCGGCGGCAGCTTTAGAAGCGTAATGCCGCTGTCGTCATTGATGATATACCCCTTGGTGGCGAGCACGCCGAGCACATAGGCAAGGCTGCCTTTGGGCACACCGGAACGCTCCGACATATTGCCGCTCATCGGCTCGATGCCTTCGTCTATCAATGCCGCCAGCGCGTGCCAAAGGGCTTTCGCATTGTCGCGCAATTCGCCATCAGGAACCTTCGTTTTTCGCTTCAACGCCGGGGTAGCCACAGAGTTCTTACGCGGCTGCACGGTCAGCGCCACCTGCTGTTCGGCTGCATCGGCAGCCTCAGAGATCAGCTGAAGGCCGACATTGACCTTCTCCTGCGGCGATGGATGCTGAATGCGCTCTCGGGTTATGGCCGATCTCGGCGCCTGCGGGAGCGCCGGCGCCGGCTTTTCATCATCCCGTGCCGGCATCTCCCCATCGTCAAGTCCCATATTCTCGACATCGGCATACTGCTCGGCGCGATCCCGACTTGAGAACGTAGCAACCAGCCTCCACCACTCCAGAGTGGCATCATGGACGACGAAAACGTGGTGCGCTTCCGGCACGCCAATGCCAGAAAGAGTCACGTATCTAACCCTACCCTTGTTTTCCTCGCCCATTCAGATGCCCTCAGCGGAGACACTGTTAAGTCGTCTCCAATACGATATTAAGATTTCTGATGCGCAGCAAGTTCTCGGAGCGGAGGTCAA
>DASQHM010000247.1:0-11042 GCA_035632095.1 Candidatus Cybelea sp.
TCACTCTGTGTTTGGTTCCCGTGCTGAGCGGTGTCGTTGGACGTTGTCTCTGTCGTTGGGTCTTCTTCGTCGGTCCATCGGCCATGCCGATCGCGCGGCTGGTCGGCGTTGTATCGCGCAAGGTATTTGGCCAGTCGCTCTGCGCTGTCCTCAGCTGCCAATGGAAGACGAAGCAACGCTGCGCCGACCGACGCCAAGGATCGATCGCCGTTCGACAGCGCATTTGCTATCAGCTGAAGCCGCCCCATGATGTGTGCGCAAGAGATCGGCTCGCCCGCGACCGCGGACATGAGCGTCTCCAATTCGGTTTGCGGCGTTGGCTTGTATAAAGGTCCCGCCTTTCCGGACGAGTGCCGGACAACGAGAGGGATACCTGGCCCCCAGAAGAATCCCTCTGCATCCAGCCAAGCATGACGCCCACCAGCTCTGTCGAGCACTGGTGGCGAAGACTCTGGCAACGGACGATTCATTTGCGGCTCCTGGTTTGTCCTGCTGAGAACAAATAAGGAACATTCCGCTTAACGTCAAGATAGGAGAATCCATATTCCATTATTCTACTTTAAGTAAACAACTCTCCCGCATACCCGCCATGATCCGCCCGCGCTGGTCTCGATAATGAGCAAGCCTACATTATCTCCCGTTCGGTAACGGTGAGGTCCCATGCGTCCCGAGAGTTCCGACCCGACCTTTGGCTTCCTGGTCCATGACATCGCCCGCCTGCTGCGCAAGAACTTCGACCGGCGCGCCCAGCGCGTCGGGCTGACCCGCGCCCAGTGGTGGGTGCTGTTCCACATCCATCGCCACGAAGGCTGCAACCAGCGCTTCCTGGCCGACGTGCTGGAGATCGAGCCGATCACGCTCACCCGCCTGATCGACCGCCTGGAAAACGCCGGTTGGGTCGAGCGCCGGCACGACGAGGAAGACCGGCGCGCCTGGCGGCTGTTCCTCACCGACAAATCCAATCCGATCCTCGAACGCATGTTCGCGCTCGGCGCCGAGACCCGCGAGCAGGCCATGACCGGCCTGAAGCCGCCCGAGCGCGACGCGCTCATGGCGGTGCTCACGCGCATTCGCGGCAATCTGAGCGCCAAGGAAAACGGCGGCGACGTTGCGCGCAGCGGCGCCGATGCCGCCGACCCGGCGGAGATCGCCCATGTATGACGAAACCGGCGTCGTCAAGGCCGGACGGTCATTGCGCCGCAAGCGCATCATGCGCTGGTTCCTGCTCGGCGGCGGACCGCTGCTGCTGGTGGCCGTGGCGCTTTGGTTCTACGTCACCGGCGGACGCTACGTGGATACCGACGACGCCTTCGTCAAAGCGGACAAAACCACCATTTCGACCGACGTGTCGGGCCGCGTGGTCGGCGTCATGGTGCGCGAGAACGACACGGTCAAGGTCGATCAGCCGCTGTTCAAGCTCGACGACGAGCCCTATCGCCTGGCGCTCGCGCGCGCCGAGGCCAATGTCGGCACGGTGCGCAACAACATCGAGATGCTGCGCGCCAGCTATCGCGAGAAGCTGGCCGAGCTCAAGCGCGATCAGGACACGGTCGAGTACCAGGCGCGCGAATTCCAGCGCAACGACAACCTGCTCAAGCGCGGCTTCGTGACCGAATCGAAATTCGACGACGTGCGCCACGCGCTGGACCAGGCGCGCCAGCAGGTCACCATGACCCAGGCGCAGATTTCCAGCATCCTGGCGCAGCTCGGCGGCGATCCGAACCTGGCGGCCGAGCGCTATCCGCAGCTGCTGCAGGCCCAGGCCGATCGCGACCAGGCGGCGCTCGATCTCAAACATGCGGTGATCAATGCGCCGGCCAACGGCATCATCAGCAATGTGCGGGTGCAGGTCGGCGATTATTTGCGCGTCGGCAATCCGGTGTTCAGCCTGGTGCTCGCCGATCACCCCTATGTGGAGGCGAATTTCAAGGAGACCGAGCTGACCCACGTGCGGGTCGGTCAAACCGCCACCCTGAGCATCGACACCTACCCCGACAAAACCTGGACCGCGAAGGTCACCAGCATCAGCCCGGCGACCGGCGCCGAATTCGCCTTGCTTCCGCCGCAGAACGCCACCGGGAACTGGGTCAAGGTGGTGCAGCGCGTGCCGGTGCGCCTCGAGATCGAATCGCCGCATGACGGTCCGCCGCTTCGCGCCGGCATGAGCGTCTCGGTCAGCGTCGATACCGGACATGAGCGCGCGCTGCCGCAGATGATCGGATCGGCCCTGGCCTGGGTCGGCGGAGGCAGAGCGAAGTGAGCGAGTCCGCCGTCGCCGCAGCGGCCGCCGCCGCGACGGCCGCCGGAACCGCCGCCAGAGCCGAAGCGCAACCGGTCAATCTCGCCGGCATCAGCGCGTCCATCATGCTGCCGACGATCATGCAGGCGCTCGACTCGACGATCGCCAACGTGGCGCTGCCGCATATGCAGGGATCGTTCTCGGCGAGCCAGGACCAGATCGCCTGGGTGTTGACCTCCTACATCGTTGCCGCCGCCATCATGACGCCGCCGACCGGCTTTCTCGCCGGACGGTTCGGCCGCAAGCGCGTTTTCCTCGCGGCGGTCTTCGGCTTCACCATCGCCTCAATGCTCTGCGGCATGGCGACCAGCCTGACGCAGATCGTGCTGTTCCGCCTGTTGCAGGGCGTGTGCGGCGCGTCGCTCGTGCCGCTGTCGCAATCGGTGCTGCTCGATTCGTTCCCGCGCGAACGGCACGGCTCGGCCATGGCGCTCTGGGGCCTCGGCGTGATGGTGGGCCCCATTCTCGGCCCGACCCTCGGCGGCTATCTGACCGAGAACTACAATTGGCGCTGGGTGTTCTACATCAACTTGCCCGTCGGCGTGCTGGCGTTCCTGCTGATCTCGGCCTTCGTGCCGGAGACCGAGCGCATTCGCCGCCGCTTCGACATCTTCGGCTTCGCCATGCTGTCGCTTGCCATCGGATCGCTGCAGATCATGCTGGACCGGGGCGAGAACCGCGATTGGTTCGGCTCGACGGAGATCGTCGTCGAGGGTGCGCTTGCGGCGCTCGGCCTCTATCTCTTCGTGGTGCAGACCGTCACGGCCGATCGGCCCTTCATCGATCCGCGCCTGTTCCGCGACCGCAACTTCGTCGGCAGCCTGGTGTGCGCCTTTGCCGTGGGCGTGGTGCTGTTCGCGACCATGGCCCTGATGCCGCCGTTCCTGCAGGGCCTGATGGACTATCCGGTGGTGACCGTGGGCTACGTCCTGGCGCCGCGCGGCATCGGCACCATGATCGCCATGTTAGCCGTCGGCCGGCTGATCTCGCGCACCGATCCGCGCTATCTCATGCTGTTCGGCTTCAGCCTCACCGCGGTGTCGCTCTGGCAAATGTCGAACTTCACCACCGACATAACGCCGCGCATTCTGGTCGAGACCGGCATCGTGCAGGGTATCGGGCTCGGCTTCGTCTTCGTGCCGCTTTCCACCATCGCATTCTCCACGTTGCCGCCGCACTTCCGCACCGAGGCGGCAGGCATGTTCAACCTGATCCGCAATATCGGCAGCAGCATCGGCATCTCCATCTGCTTCGCCCTGGTCGCCATCAACACGCAGATCAACCACTCCGTCATGGCGGAGCGGGTCAGCCGGTTCAATCCGCTGTTCCAGGCGCCGTCGGTGCCCGAGGCCTGGGATCCCGCCACGTCCGCCGGTGCGATGTCATTGGACCATGTGCTGAACGCGCAGGCGCAGGTCATCAGCTACCTGAACGACTTCCGCATGATGATGTGGATGATGATCGTGGCGCTGCCCATGGTGCTGCTGCTGCAGCGTCCGCGGTATGCGCCGCCGCCGGACGCGGTCGCGGTGCCGGATTAGGGACTTTCGCCGGCCGGTAGTACGCTTGACATAGTACGTGATACGTACTAGCCTTCGCCGTGATCAGGAGCTGGGGAAGCGCGCCGACACGCCGGTTGTTCCAAACCGGCAAAATCAAGTTTCCCGGTCTTGACGCAAATGCGGCGCTCGTCGCACTGAACGCGCTGCATGCGGCGAAGTCCCTGGGCGACTTGAGCCCGCTGAAGAGCGTCGGACTGCACAAGTTGACCGGCAATAGGCGTGGATTTTGGGCCATGACGGTGAACGGCCCGTGGCGAATTTGTTTTCGATTTGCGGACGACGACGCGTATGACGTCGAAATCGTCGACTATCATTGAGGTAACGGCATGACCAACCGTACGACAGGTGTCCCCGTCCATCCGGGAGCATTGTTGAAGCGCGAGCTGGCCGCGCGCGATTTGTCGGCCAATGCGCTGGCGCGGGCCTTGCGGGTTCCGCCTAATCGGATCATCGAGATTTTAAACGGGCGGCGCGCCCTGAGCGCCGACACGGCGCTTCGGCTCGGGCACTACTTCGGCAACGGCGGGCGCTTCTGGCTGACCCTGCAAGGCAACTACGATCTGGCCGTGGCGGAGCGTGATAGCGGCCGCCGCATTGCCCGCGAGGTTTCGCGCGCCGCATAAGGGGCGGATCTGCCCTCATATCTTCCTGAGCCAAAGACTGGTTTCGAATGCGTTGTCCATGAGCGGCAGCTCGGCAAGCACGCTGCCCTTGAGCAACGGCGCCATGCGGGTGGTCACGTAGCGGCTGGCGAATTCGATGCGCCACGCGCCGCCTTGCAGCAACCCGAGCAGGCCCTGCTGCTCGTTGTAGCCGCGCCAATCCCACGCGGCCGGATAATCGTCAGGCAGGAAGATGTCGTGCACGTGCAGCAATACGCCGGACGGCAGCACTGGAATGACGCGGCCGAGCAAATGGTCCACGTCGCTGCCCGGCATCAGGATGTGGCTCGAGTCGACAAACAGCATGTCGCCGCGTCGCAGGCCGGCGAAAATCGCCGGGTCCGCCTCGTGTGACGGTGCTGCGACGAAGGTGACGGCCAAGCCCGCAATGACGGCGCGGGGCGCCGGATCGATGGCGACGATGCGGGTCGCGAGCTTGCCGTCGGCGACGGCGCGGGCGAGGAACCGCGTCGAATGGCCCGACCCCACTTCCACGATCAGCCCCGGTTTTTCGCGGCGTACCAGCGTGTATGTCGCGGCGGCATCGAGGCGCGGGAACCAGTCTTGGTTCCAGCGCGGTTGCGGCGGCGGAGCGCCGCCGATGGCCTTGAGCGCCGCGCCTTGTTGCTCGATGCCGGCCAGCAGTTCGGCAAAGGCCGGTTCCCGGTCGTGCATCATGCGTTCGATGGCGGGATACGGCGCGCGCGACCCTGGGCGCGGCAACCGCGCAGCATAACGGTAAGGGATGAACCAACCGGAGGTGCCCGGCCGAAGCAATGTCCGCAAGCCGAAGGCAAGGCGGCGGAAGCGCATCAGTTGACTGTCACGGCCGCAGCAGCAAGCCTTCGCGGGCTACGACCGAACCGGGCAATACGGCGGCCACGTCGGCGGCCACTTTGTCCATGAAATCGTCGTCGTGATCCGGGTCGTGGTGAAACACCACGAATGTCTTCACGTTCGCCGCGGCGCAAAGGCGCGCGCCTTCCTGCCATGTGGAATGGCCCCAGCCCACCCGGTCGCGATATTCCTGGTCGGTGTACATGCAGTCGTAGATGACGATATCGGCGTCCTGGATCAGGTTCAGGATGTTGCGGTCGGGCGCGCCGATCTTGTGCTCCGTATCGGTCAGGTAGCAGATCGACTTGCCGGCATATTCGATGCGATAGCCGGTGGCGCCGTTGGGATGATTGAGCGGGATGGTGCGCAAGGTGACGCCCGGCCGCGGGTGCAGCGTGTCGCCGGCGCGGAAGTCCTGGAACGAAATGCTGGCGGCGAAGATCTCCAGCGGAACCGGGAACAGGGGCGCCATCATCAATTCGCTCAACGCGTACTTGATGGTCATGTTCGGCCCGAGGTGGCCGGCGAAGACGCGGAAACGGTTGCGCTTGTCGAACAACGGCACGAAGAACGGCATGCCGCAAATGTGGTCGAAATGGGTGTGGGTCAGGAACAAGTCCGCGTCGAGCGGGGCCTGCTTGCACAATTCGCGGCCGAGGTAGCGCGCGCCGGTGCCGCAATCGAAGAGCAGCAGATGCTTGCCGCAGCGAATCTCGAGGGCCGAGGTATTGCCGCCATAGCGCATGGTCTCGCCGCTCGGGCACGCGACCGATCCGCGAACGCCCCAGAAGCGCACGGAGAAGTCGCTCGCCACCGAAGTCTGTGGCGCTGCGAGGGTGTGGGTGAGCACCTCGTTCAAGGTGGGCTCCATCCTGTGGCGCCAACCGCTGGCGCCCCGCGTCTCCCCTGTAGGCACTTATATCGAATCGATATAACTCAATTCTACATGCCTTGTCGTTACATATTGGTGAAGTTTTCGGGAATCGCAATGGTCCTCTCGGACCTACGCCCAACGCCCCCCTGACGACCGAAATCGCCGAAATCGCCTCAATTCGGCATTGCCCGCCCGACGATGGCCGCGCAATCGAGGTTTGCGCCGAGGGTGCCGAAGGTGGCGCCCCAATCGCCGTCGAGCCGGCTGGCGCAAAAGGCGTCGGCAACGGCGTGCGGTGCATGGCGCACCAGAAGCGAGCCTTGCAGCGCCCGCACCAGGCGTTCGGTCAGCCGCCGCGCGTCGGCTTCACCGGCGCCGCCGGCGAATTCCGCGTCGAGTTTGCCGATGTACGCGTCGAGCCGGGCGTCGGCGCCCTTCGCCGCGGCGACTTCGGCGCGATAGACCGCAATCGAGTCCGGCGAGCGTTGCAGCGCGCGCAGCACGTCGAGGCACATGACATTGCCGGAACCTTCCCAGATGGAATTCACCGGCATCTCGCGGTACAGCCGCGGCATTATGCTTTCTTCGATGTAGCCGTTGCCGCCGAGCACCTCCATGGCCTCGGCCGCGAGGATCGGTCCCCGCTTGCAGATCCAATACTTGGCGGCGGGCGTCATCAGCCGGCGGAACGCCGTCTCGGACGCATCGTCTTGCGCATCGAACGCGCGCGCCAGGCGGATGGCGAGCGCGGTGGCCGCCTCGGATTCGACCGCCAAGTCCGCCAGCACGCGCGACATGAGCGGCTGATCCACCAGCCGTTTCTGGAACGCCGTGCGATGCGCCGCGTGGTGCGCCGCTTGCGCCACCGCCTGGCGCATGAGACCCGACGTGCCGAGCGCGCAATCGAGCCGGGTGTAGGTGCCCATCTCGATGATGGTGGGAATACCACGGCCTTCCTCGCCGATCAGCCAGCCGGATGCGTTGGCGAACTCCACTTCGCTCGACGCGTTGGATTTGTTGCCGAGCTTGTCCTTCAGACGCTGAATGAGGAATGCGTTCTGCGCGCCGTCCGGCGTCCAGCGCGGCAGGAAGAAGCAGCTCAAGCCGCCGGGTGCCTGGGCCAGAATGAGAAACGCATCGCACATGGGCGCCGACATGAACCACTTGTGGCCGACGATGCGGTATTCGCCGCCGGGGCGGCCCGCTCCGACCGGGACGGCGCGGGTGCTGTTGCTGCGCAGGTCCGAGCCGCCTTGTTTTTCGGTCATGCCCATGCCGACCAGCGCGCCGGTCTTCTCCCTCGCGGGGCGGAAGCTGCGGTCGTAGCGGCGCGAATAGATTAGCGGCAGCCATTCCTTGGCCAGCGCGTCGAGACGGCGGATCGCCGGAACCGACCCGTAGGTCATGGTGATCGGACATTGCGCCCCGGCTTCGATCTGGCATTGCATGATGACGCCGGCGGCGCGCGCCACATGGGCGCCGGGCTTCGGATCGGCCCATGGCGCCGCGTGCAAACCTGCCGCCACGGCGCGGGTCATGGTCGCATGCCAGGCGGGATGGAATTCCACCTCGTCGCGCCGGTGGCCGAAGCGATCGAAGGTCTTGAGCACGGGCGGATTGACGTTGGCGAGGCGGCCGTCCTCGATCGCTTCGGCGCTGCCGAGAACCGCGCCGAAGGCCATAAGGTCCGCGTCCGCCCAGCCGCCGCCGTCGCGGTGCACCGCATCGCGGAGCGCCTTGTCGCCGCCGTAGACGTTGTAGCCTTGCAGCGGAGGCGGTTGGTTCAGGACGTCATGAGTGGCGAAGGTGTCCGATACCGGCGCGCGGGACATGTTGGTCTCCCGATCGAATCGCCTGAGCGATAGGCGCAGTCTAAGGCCGGACCGGCTTGCGTTCGAGGGTCAATGGGCCAGCCGGTAGCCGCCGCTTTCGGTGATCAGGATATTGGCGTTGGCGGGGTCGCGCTCGATCTTCTGGCGCAGGCGGTAGATATGGGTCTCCAGCGTGTGGGTGGTGACGCCGGCGTTGTAGCCCCAGACCTCGTTCAACAGCACGTCGCGGGTCACGGCCCGGTCGCCGGCGCGATACAGAAACTTGAGGATCGCGGTTTCCTTTTCGGTCAAGCGAACCTTCTTCTTCTTCTCGTTGTCGAGCAGAAGCTTGGCCGACGGGCGGAAGGTGTAGGGACCGATGGCGAAGACCGCGTCCTCGCTCTGCTCGTGCTGTCGCAGATGCGCCCGCATGCGGGCCAGCAGCACCAGTAGCTTGAACGGCTTGACCACGTAATCGTTGGCGCCGGAATCGAGTCCGAGAATCGTGTCGGCTTCGCCGTCGGCGCCGGTCAGCATGATCACCGGCACCCGATTGCCGCTCCGCCGCATGACCCGGCAGACCTCCCGGCCATCCATGTCGGGAAGACCGACGTCGAGCAGCACCATATCGAAGCTGTCGGCCTTCAGGCGCTCCAACGCGCTCGCGCCGGAATCCGCCTGCACGGTCGCGAATTCCTCATGCAGATCGAGCTGCTCCGCCAGCGATTCGCGCAGCGCCTTGTCGTCATCGACCAGCAATATGCGTTTGGCATTGTTCATGGCGCTCTCCGGGCCCCGATCAGGCTCGCGACGAGAAAATGATCCGTTTCGCCCCAAGCTGCAACGCTTAAGCGAAATCGCCCCTTTCACACCCCCGTCAACCCGGCTCGCAACGCCTATAGGCCCATCTGGCGCAAAGCGGCGTAATTCAAGGCACTTCCCGCATCGGCCAGCTTCTCTACCACGGAGAAATGGTGCAAACCCTGCGCCGCAACCAGCTCAGCCGAAAGTCCGCGCGCACGCCACGCTTCGGCGAATTCAGCCTGCTGGCGGAGGAATTCCGCGGTCTCGAGCGCTCCGACCGCCAGCAGCAATGGCGGCGCCTTCGATCGCAGGAGAAATATCGGAGAGTTGCGGAGCGCCGCCGCCGGATCGAGCCGCACGTTGTCGTTCAGATAGCAAAGGCGGATCGGCTCCAGCTCATAGATGCCCGAGATGGCGAAGCCGCCTTTCACCAAATCGCCGGGCAGACCGGCGCCGAAAGCCGGCCAATCGGTGAGCGCCATCATAGCCGTGAGATGGCCGCCGGCGGAATGGCCGGAGACGAACAGACGCGACGGATCGCCGCCGAACTCGGGCGCATGGCGCCAGACCCAGGCCAGGGCGGCGCGCACCTGGCGCACGATCTCGTCCATGGTCACGGACGGCGCCAGGGCGTAGTTGACGATCACCGCCGCGGCACCGGCGGGCACCAATCCCCCGGCGATGAAATCGAAGGCGCGTTTGTCCAAGGCCTGCCAATAGCCGCCGTGAATGAACACATGCACGGGCGCGCCGTCGTTCGCCGCCGGAAAGATGTCGAGGGTCTCGGCCGGGCTCGGCCCGTAAGCCACGTCGAGACGGCAGGTCAGGGCGCTGCGGACCTCGGCCGAGCGGCTTTCGTAGCGGTCGAGATAGACCTGAAAATCCGCGACCTTGGCCCGCAGGTTGTACTGCGCATCGAGGCCGGCCCGATCATAGCTGCGAAACAGCGCCATTTATCGCCCCTTGACTTGCGATGGGCGAGTGTCGCTTTCCGTTGACGCAGCGGCAAGCGCCATTGCCGGTGGTGGGCGCGGCAATCGGGTTGCGGATATACTGGCGGCAATGTCCGACGCCGCCGCCGCACAGCCGCAAAATGGCCTGATATTGCTGGACCGCGCCGCAGGCGAGATGCGCCGCGGCCGCCCGGTTTTGATCGCGGCCGGCGACGGCGACGCCGCGCTTGCCTTGGCTGCCGAAACCCTGAGCGTCGAGGCTTTGCGCGATTTTCAGGCGCTCGGTCAGCCGTTCGTCGCGTTGACCTTGCATCGCGCCAACGTGCTTCACGTCCGCACCGCCGGAACCGATCCGGTGCTCCTGACCGTGACCGATCGCATGACGGCCGCCACCATCCGCGACATGGCCGATCCGACCACCGATCTGGACCATCCCCTGCTTGGACCGTTTACGGCGCAGCGCGATGCGCCGGCCCGGTCCGTCGCCGCGGCGATTGCACTCGCCAAGCGCGCGCGGCTGCTGCCCGCCGTCGTGGTCGTGGCGCTTCCGGCGGACATGGCAAAGAGCGAAGCGGCGGCGCGCGACATCGTCATCATCGATGCTGAGATCGCGCTGACCCACGAGGAGACGGCGGCGCGCAGCCTGAAACGCGTCGCATCGGCGCGCGTGCCGTTGATCGATGCCGAGTCCGTGGAGATCGTCGCGTTTCGCCCCGCCGACGGCGCGCTCGAGCACCTTGCCATCATCGTCGGCCGGCCCAATCCCGATGCGCCGGTGCTGACGCGCCTGCATTCCGAATGTTTCACCGGCGATCTGCTCGGTTCGCTGCGCTGCGATTGCGGCGAGCAATTGCGCGGGGCGATCCGCACCATGAGGGACGCCGGCGCCGGCGTGTTGCTCTATCTCGCCCAGGAGGGGCGCGGGATCGGCCTGATCAACAAGCTGCGCGCCTATCGTTTGCAGGATCGCGGCTTCGACACCATCGAAGCCAACGAACGTCTCGGCTTCGAAGCGGACGAGCGGCTGTTTCTGCCCGCGGCGGAAATGCTGCGCCATCTCGGCTACGAGCGCGTGCGGCTGTTGACCAACAATCCGGGAAAGGTCGCCGGCCTGGAGCGTTGCGGCATCTCGGTAAGCGAGCGCGTACCCCACGCGTTCCCCGCCAACAATCACAACGAAGCCTATCTCGCGACCAAGAAGAAGAAATCCGGGCACTATCTCTGAGCGTGTCGACCGGCA
>DASQHM010000248.1:0-10206 GCA_035632095.1 Candidatus Cybelea sp.
GACGGATTGCTCTGGTCGTCGTAGGTCACAAGCTTGACCTGGCGGCCGAGCAAACCGCCCTTGGCGTTCACGTCATCGGCCCAGATCTGCATGGCAACCAGCGCCGACTTGCCGTTGGCGGCGAGCGGACCGGTTTGCGCCATGCCGAAACCGATGCGGATCGGATCGGCGGCGCGCGCGGCAGGACCCATCGACAAGAAGACCATGGCGACGGCCATCGCCACCGCGCCCAATCGCGCAAGCAACTTCCCGGAATTTAACGCAGACATTGTCTTCCTCCCCTCTGGCGCCCCCGCTTGGAAGCTTTTATTGCCATGCTACGCCGAGCGCCGCCAGGCGCGCCAGCGCGTTGTCCGATCGGATGGAATCATCCGATCAGGAGGCTAACGCGCCAGATCATTAGTCTGGAGCATGATCTCATCCGAAAAGTCGGGCAACTTTTCGGGATCATGCTCTAGAGGCCCTTTGCGGCCGACCCGCATGCGCCGATAATGCGCCGGACAAGGAGATTGCGGCGATGCCGATTGCCCATCTGGAGCACTTCCTCATTCAAGCGGCAGACCTGGACGCGACCCGCGACTGGTATGTCAAGGTGCTCGGCTTGCGCGACGGCCCACATCCCGACTTCGGCTTCCCGGTCCATTGGCTCTACGCCGGCGAGCGCGATGTGCTGCACCTGACCCAGGGCGGCGCCAACGTATCCGAGAATCGCAAGCGCTATCTCGGACAGCAGTCCGAGGCGACGCAGGGCTCGGGCGTCATCGACCACGTAGCGTTTCGCGCCAGCGGGCTTGACGACACGATCGCGCGGCTGAGCGCGCTCGGTATCGGCTTCAACGAGCGCCGCGTCGACGACCAGGGGCTGTATCAGCTGTTTCTGTTCGATCCGAACGGGGTCAAGGTCGAGCTGAACTTCGCCGCCGCGGAGGCCAAGGGTCGCAAGGCTCCCGTCATGGCATCCGACACGCGCTGAGCATCACGCGGCGAATTCGAGAATGGCCGCCGCGACGGCTTCCGGCTGATCCAGCTCGGCCAGGTGCCCGGCATCGGCGATGACGACCGTCCGGCTCGGACCGGCGATGCCCTCGGCAAAGCGCCGCGCATAGCTCCGCGGCACGACTTTGTCCCGATCGCCCCAGAGCAGCAGCACCGGCTGGCGAATATGGCCGAGGCGCCTGGCGAGCCGCGTATCGCCGACCGGCCAGAAAATCCGCGCCAGCGCCTCGTTGACGCGCACTTGGACGATGACCCAATCGGCCGGATCCATGCCGGCCGGCTGGACCTGCGCGCGCTTGAAGTTCTCCGGATCGGCGCAGACCAGACCGGCCGTGGCGCCGGGCTTCTGCGCCCAAATATCGGCGATCGGATCGGCCTCGTCGAACAATCCGAACGGCGCCACGAGCACGAGCTTGCGCACCATCTCGGGCCATAGCGCCGCCACATCGGCAGCGAGCGCGCCTGCCATGGAACTTCCGATCAGATCGCCGCCCCGCAAACCCGCCGCCTCCAGCAGATCGCGGCTCGCCATCAGCCAGTCGAGATGGCTGTCGAGCTGGTCATGTCCCTCGCTGCCCGGGAAGCCCGGCAGCGACGGCGCAATGACGCGGCGGCCGGCCGCGAGCCGGTCGAGGAACGGGGTCCAATTGGGCAAGCCGCCGATGCCGGCGAGATAGCAGAGCGGTCTGCCCTCGCCCTTCTCCCACACGCGACACGGCTTGCCGTTGACCGGGACAAAGCGCTCGACAACGCCGTCGGCGCGTCGCCCCGTTCCGCCATGGGCTTGGCTCATGCCCCTACTCGCGCCGAGGCGGCGTGGCGCGCGGCGCTTTGACGCTCCGGCAGCGGCTGCGGCCACCAGCGGTCCTCCCATTCGTTGTCGAACAGGTCGCGCAGCTGCGGATAGACCTTCTCGGCGAACAGCCGGGTGTTGTGCTTGGCGACGTCGCTTCGCATGTTGCCGTATTGCAGCAGCAGCATGAGGTGGCCGACGTTGAGATCGACCGCCACTTTGCGCAATTGCGCCGCCACCTCGTCGGGCGAGCCGACGATGACGTAGCCCTGGTCGACGATGTCGGCCCAATCGCTCGCCGTCTTGCCGCCCCGCAGCGCCGCCTGGGTCGCAAGCTGGATCTGCGACACAGCCTTGGCGCGGATCGTCGCCTCGGTGACGTATCCCGGCGGATTGGCCCAGCGCGCATCCACGTGCAGGCAGCGGCCGTAGAAATATTCCGCAGGCTCCTTGTAAAGCTTCAGCGCTTCCGCGCGCGTCTCCGCCACGCCGACGAACTGCAGGAACCCGGCGCGATAGGGGTTGCGGTCCTTGCCGAGCCGGTCCATCTCGCGCCAGAAGCCGAGCATGGTGTCGAGGCCGACCTTGTAGCCGTAGTACGACAGGTAGGAATAGACGTAATCCATCTCGGCGCACCACTGCCAGGTCTCGATCGAGCCGCCGCCGGGTATCCAGACCGGCGGATGCGGCTTCTGCACCGGGCGCGGCAACGTGTTCACGTAACGCAATTGATTGAAGCGGCCGTTGAACGCGAACGGCTCGGGCGTTGTCCAGGCCTTGATGACGATGTCATGGGCTTCGTGGTAGCGCTGGCGGAGCGAACTGGGGTTCTGGCCGTAGGCGTAACAGGTGTCCATGGGCGTGCCGACCGGAAAGCCGGCGATCAGGCGGCCGCCGGAAATGCAGTCGATCATGGCGAACTCTTCGGCCACCCGCGTGGGCGGATTGTAGAGCGCCAGGGAATTGCCCATGACGCAGATCGCCGCGTTCTTGGTCCGGCGCGCCAGCGAAGAGGCGATCAGGTTGGGCGAAGCCATCAACCCGTAGCCGTTGGAATGGTGCTCGTTGACGCACACGGCGTCGAAGCCCATCTCGGCCGCATACTCCAATTCGTCCATGAACTCGTTGTAGAAGACATGCACGCGCGCCGGGTCGAACAGCTTCGAATCGATGTCGACCCAAACCGACGGATGCTTCTCGCGGAAATCGTCGGGCAATTCCTTGTACGGCATCAGATGGAACCACATCTGCTTCATCGCCGGTCTCCGCGGGTTGTCGTCGAATGAAGGCGCGTCACGCCGCGACGTCCTTCGCCATGCGGGGCTTGTCGCCGGCCAAGGTGGCGCGGTGCATGACGCGGCGATAGCCGTGGTAGTCGTTGATGGGATTGTGCTGGGTGCAACGGTTGTCCCAGAACGCGATGGAGCCCGGCTGCCAGTGGAATCGGCAGGTGAATTCGGGCTTGATCTGGTGCTGGAATAGGAACTGCAGGATCGGCTTGCTTTCCGCCTCGGTCATGCCCTTGAAGCGCATGGTGTGCGCGACGTTCACATAGAGCGCCTTGCGCCCCGTCTCGGGATGCACGCGCACCACCGGATGCTCGGCCACGTATTCCTTCTTCGCGTCGGCGCGCGCGCCGTCGCGCATGCGGTCTTCCCGCGTCTTGGTCGTATCGGCGCTGGCTGAGCTGTTGACGCCGATCAGCCCGTCGAGCAGCTCTTTCATGCGGTCCGACAGGGTTTCGTAGGCCAGATACATATTCGCGAAAAGAGTATCGCCGCCGACCGGCGGCACCTCGCGCGCGATCAGCATGGTCGCCATGGGCGGCACGTCGAGATACGTGGTGTCGGAATGCCAGATGCCGCCGAAATTCACCTTCTCGTGCTCGAGCTTCACCACCGGGATGATCTCGGGAAAGCCGGCGATGCCCTTGACGAAGGGATACTCGATGGTCTCCCCGAAGTGACGCGCCAGGGTCAGGAACTTGGCCGGCGGCAGATCCTGATCGCGGAAGAAGATCACCAGGTGCTCGAGCCAAATGCGGCGGAGCTCGGCGATCGTATCGGCATCGAGATCGGCCGATAGGTCGACGCCGAGGACTTCCGCGCCGAGCGCTCCCGACAAGGGACGCACCTGCCAATTCCGCCCTGCCATCGTCGCCTTCCTCCCAGGCTGCACGCCCGGCCATTGTCTTCCGCCCGCGCTGCCGCGTCCAGCCGGGGCGGCACAGATCCGCATTGAGCGAGGCGCGCATCGGCCTTTACCCTATGATGGGGGATGCAACGCCGGGACGGGGCCAAATTCATGAAAATCGCGGTTCTGGACGACTATCAAGAGGTGGCCGCCGGCCTTGCCGATTGGAAATCGCTCGGCGGCGACGTCACGGTCTTCAACGACCACATTGCGGACGTTGAGGCCCTGGTGCGCCGCCTGGCCCCGTTCGAGATCATCTGCTGCATGCGCGAGCGCACGCCCTTCCCGGCCAGCCTTTTGGCGCGTTTGCCGAACCTGAAGCTCCTGGTGACGACAGGCGCCCGCAACCTGTCCATCGACGTCGCCGCCGCTTCCGCGCGGGGCGTGACGGTGTGCGGCACCGGCGGCGGCGCCTCCACCGAGCACCAGATGACCGAGTTCACCTGGAGCCTGATCCTGGCGCTGGTGCGGCACATCCCGGCGGAAGATCGCGGCATGCGGCAGGGCGGCTGGCAGACCACGCTCGGAACGACGCTGGCCGGAAAGACCCTCGGCCTGGTCGGCGTCGGCCGCATTGGCGCCGATGTGGCGCGCATCGGCCGCGCCTTCGCCATGAAAACCATCGCCTGGAGTCCCAATCTCACCCCCGAGCGCGCTTCCAAGGCGGAAGTGGACCTGGTGTCTAAGCAGGATCTATTCCGCCAAGCCGACATCGTCACCGTGCACATGGTGTTGAGCGACCGCAGCCGCGGTATCGTCGGCGCAGATGACCTTCGCTTGATGAAGCCGACGGCTTACCTCATCAACACCTCGCGCGGTCCGCTGGTGGTGGAGGCCGCCCTGCTCGATTGCTTGCGGAACAAGCGCATCGCCGGCGCGGCGCTCGACGTCTACGACCGCGAGCCGCTGCCGGCCGATCATCCGTTGCGGCGGCTGGACAACGTGGTGATCACGCCGCATATCGGCTTCGTCACAAACGAAGCCTATCGCACGTTCTATCGGGACACGGTCGAAGACGTCCGTGCGTTTCTCGACGGCAAACCGATCCGGGTTTTGAAATAGGGAGACATTGCGATGGCAAAGTTGTGCGAGGGCCGCGTGGCGATCGTGACCGGCGCCGGGCGCGGGATCGGTCGCGAACATGCGCTGATGCTTGCGGCCCACGGCGCCAAGGTGGTGGTCAACGACCTCGGCGGCGCGGCCGACGGCACCGGCAAGGACATTTCGCCGGCAGCGCAAACGGTCGCGGACATCAGGGCCGCCGGCAGCGAAGCCATCGCCAATGGCGACGACATCAGCAATTGGGACGCGGCGGCGAACCTGGTGCAGACGGCGATCAACACCTTTGGCCGTCTCGACGTGCTCATCAACAACGCAGGCATCCTGCGCGACCGCATGCTCGCCAACATGAGCGAGGCGGAGTGGGACGCGGTCATCAAGGTGCATCTGAAGGGCACCTTCGCGCCTTCCCGTCATGCCGTCGCCTATTGGCGGGACCAGAGCAAGGCCGCGGGCCGCCCGGTTTCGGGCCGCATCATCAACACCTCGTCGAGCTCCGGCCTGTTCGGCAATCCGGGACAGACCAACTACGGCGCCGCCAAGGCCGGGATCGCCGCGTTCACGGTCATCGCCGCCCGGGAGCTTCGCCGCTATGGCGTCACGGTCAACGCCATCATGCCCCATGCCCAGACGCGCATGACCGAGGGCTTGCGCGAGGTGTCAGACGAGGTCCGCGCGCGGCGGGATCCGCGCTTCGTAGCCACCATCGCCACGTGGCTTGCGAGCGAAGAGGCGCAGGACGTGACCGGCCGGGTGTTCGAGGCGGGCGGCGGCATCCTCGCGGTGATGGAAGGCTGGCACCGCGGACCGACCATCGATCAGATCGCCGACCCCGCCAAGCTCGGCCTCCTGGTCAAGGACATGGTCGGGCGGGCGCGACGCAACGCCGGCATGGACGGCAAGGATCTCGACTGAGCGCGGCGCGCTACGTCGGCGTCACCACCGGGAACATCATCTCGAATTCATCGAGCATGCCGAAGAGCTGCGCCAGCTTGGCGACGTCGCCCTCGATCCTGGTCTGGCCGGCGGCGACGCTTTCCGCCATGGTCGCCTTCTTCAGCGCCACCGCGTCGAAGATGGCGCGGGTCGTGGTCACCGACGCGTCGGGCTTCGCATGCCGCTTGCCGAGCATATGGGTCAGCGTCGAATTCTCCAGATTGAGGGCCAGGGACTCGCCCGTATCCGTGAAGGTCCAGTTGAACCTCCAGGTCTTCCCCGCCGCCTTCATCGGATCGAGCCGGATGGCGATGAAGTCGAAGAAGATGTCGGTACTGAGGCCCGAGATCAGGTCGGGACTGAGCAACGGCCGCGGCGGCAGCTTCATGCGGCCCTGGCGCAGCTCCTGCACGGCATAGAGGTACGCGTTGCGCCAGGTGGCCGATTCCGCTTGATAACCGAGCTGCTCGAAGGCATCGGCGCACAGCGCCCGGGCGTCCGCATTCTCCGGCTCGGCGAACACCAATTGGCTGGCCACCTGGGCCACCCAACGGAACTCGCCGCGGCGGAAATCCTCGCGTGCGCGCGAAAGCACCGCC
The DNA here is from genome assembly GCA_035632095.1 of Candidatus Cybelea sp. Lineage (GTDB taxonomy): Bacteria > Pseudomonadota > Alphaproteobacteria > Ferrovibrionales > Ferrovibrionaceae > DASQHM01. Next base: position 6,577 of record DASQHM010000248.1, read on the forward strand.
CCGGCGCCGCCCATGTACTCGACGGCCTTCCGCGCCGTCTCGCGCGGCGGCAGCGGGTTGAGATTGGCGGGGTTGCCGTCGTACCAGCTCAGGTAACGCTGGTATACCGCCTTGGCGTTGTGGCTGACCGAGCCGTAGTAGCCCCGCATGGGCCAGACCTGCGCCAGGCCGGGCGGCAGGTCGAGCACCTCGGCGATCTCGGCCGGACGATAGCCTTTGTTCATCAGGCGCAGCGCCTGGTCGTGAATGTGCTTGTAGAGGTCGCGCTGCTTGGCCAGGAACGCGAGGATGTTGTCCCGGCCCCAGGTCGGCCAATGATGCTGGCCGATCAAGATGTCCGTGTTAGGTCCGAACAGCTCCATGGCTTCCGCCATGTACTTCGACCAGATGCGCGGGTCGCGCACCACGGCGCCGCGCAGCGGAATGAAATTGTGCAGATGCCGGGTCGCGTTCTCCGCCATGTTGAGCACGCGGTGCTCGGGCATGAAGATGTGCATCTCCGCCGGCGCTTCGGTCTCGGGCGCCAGTTGGAACACGAACGCGATGCCGTCGATGGTGCGCCGCTCGGTCGGCTGCTCAATGATGTCGGTCGGCGCAATGAGGCTCAGCGTGCCGCGCGCCACGCCCTTGCCGAGACCGGCGTCCACCTGGCCGCGCTCGCCTTTCGCCAGCAGCGGACCGAACTGGAATTGGGCGCGTCGCGCCATGGGCAATCCGGCCAGCACGTTTTCGCCGCCGACCGCCTCCATGAAGCCGTCCGGCGCGATCACGGATACCCTGCCGGCCTTCACGTCGTCATCGGATATGACGCCCTTCACCCCGCCGAAATGATCCATGTGGCTGTGGGTGTAGATCACCGACACCACGGGCCGCTTCGGGCGATGGGCGAAGTAAAGCTCAAGCCCGGCTCTAGAGACTTCGCAGGTGGTCAGCGGATCGATGATGATCAGGCCGGTATCGCCTTCGATCAGGGTCATATTGGCGATGTCGAGGCCGCGGATCTGGTAGATGCGATCCGCCACTTTGAACAATCCGGCCGCCAGGTTGAGCTGCGCCATGCGCCAAAGGCTCGGGTTCACCGTCGCCGGTGCTTCATCGGCCGAGAGGAAGGCATATTCGTTGAGGTTCCAGAGCGCCGCGCCGCCGGCGCTTTTCACGATTCCTTCCGGAAGCGCCGCGACAAAGCCGCGCCATGCTTCCTCGTAGTCGGCGCGGTCGTGGAACGGCAGCTTTTCCTTGAACGCCGCATTGGCGGTTCTGGTCGCAGGCTCGGCGGGTTTGCGGCCGAGAGCGTCGGGCGCGCCGGAATCCTGGGACGCCGGACCGGGGCCGCGGGAATCGTGCTGGAGGCTCATGAGGTGCGCCTCTTGCGTGCTTCGGGGCCCAAGTAGCATGGCGCACCGGGCTCCCTGAGTCACGTTGCCGAAGGCGCATATGTCCTCGGCCTCCACATGTGGCAGATTGGAGTGAGTGGCATAGGACCAAGGGGAGGCATGGCCATGGCGGGCCGATTTGCGGGCAAAGTCATCGTCGTGACCGGCGGCGGCAGCGGCATCGGCCGGGCGACGGCGCTCAGGTTCGTGGACGAAGGCGCCGCCGTGGTGGTCGCCGACTACAACGAGGCCGGCGCACGCGAGACCGTGAAGCTCGGCGGCGAGCGCGGCGGCGCGGATCGTTTGCTCGCCGTTCGCGCCGATGTCGCCCAGGAAGCCGACAACGCCGCCATGGTCGGCTCCGCGCTCCAGCGTTTCGGCCGCCTCGACTTCGCATACCTGAATGCGGGCGTCGGCGGCGCGTTCGGGCCGATCGCCGACACCACCGCGGAAGAATGGGACTACACCTTCTCGGTGCTGGCGCGGGGCGTGTTTCTCGGCATCAAGCATTGCTCGCTCGCCATGCGCAAGAACCCCGACGGCGGCGCCATCGTGAACACGGCATCCATCGCCGGCCTGGTCGGCGGCGCCGGATCGCACGTCTATTCCGCCGCCAAGGCCGCCGTCGTCAGCCTGACCAGCAGCGTTGCAACGGAACTGGCGCCGCACCGCATTCGTCTCAATGCCGTCGCGCCGGGTACCATCTCGACGCCGTTGCTGCATCGCGGCCAGCCGGAGCGGATCGCGCCCATGCTGAGCCGCCAACCGTGGCCCGAGCACGGCGCGCCCGAGCACATCGCCGGCGTGGTCGCATTCCTGTGTTCCGACGACGCGCGCTTCATCACGGGCGAAACCGTCGTGGTGGACGGCGGATTGATCGCGCAAGGTGTTACGCTTTGGGGCAGCGGCGCGGATAACATTCTGTTGCGGCGGTCCGGCGTGAACCGCGGCAGCACCGGCGAGGCGTCGATCGTGCGTCAGCCGACCACCCGCTGATCGCGCCGACGCGGCAAACGACAAGGGATTTCCAACCATGAAAAAGACCGACGCGGAATGGCGGCAAAGCTTGACGCCCGAGCAATTCCAGATTCTCCGCAAGCATGCGACGGAACCGCCCTTCACCAGCCCGCTCAACGACGAGCACCGCAAGGGCACGTTCGTCTGCGCCGGATGCGGTCAGCCGCTCTATGCCTCGGATACGAAATTCGACAGCGGCACCGGCTGGCCGAGCTTCCATACGCCGATGCCGGGCGCAGTCGAAACCTCGCGCGATTTCAAGCTGATCCTGCCGCGCACCGAAGTGCATTGCGCCAATTGCGGCGGGCATCTGGGGCACGTGTTCAACGACGGCCCGGCGCCGACCGGCCAGCGCTATTGCATGAACGGCGTCGCCATGAAGTTCGAGCCGTCGAAAGGCTGACGCCCGGCTCTAGTCCGCGAATCTCGGTGTGAATCCGTCGCCCTTCGAATCGATGTGGCAGACGAAGGGCGCGCCGAAATGCGCCGGCATCAGCAGCGCGCCGCTGCCGGCGCAATGCTCCAGCGTCTTGCGGCGGCTGACCCTGGCATTGACGCCGTCGGCGCAGGCGAAACTGTTCCATTCCGGATGGAACACCTGGATGGCGTGATGCAGCACGTCGCCGCTGAACAGCGCGCGGTTGCCGCGGCTCGCCAGCCTGACGACCACCGTGCCGGGGGTGTGGCCGGGCGCCGGGTCGACGGCCAAGTGCTCGTCAATGTCACGCGCGCCGGTCACCATATCGGCCAGGCCCGCCTCCACCACCGGCAGCACGCTGTCGCGGAAGGATCCATGGTTGGCGGGAGCTTGCGCCGGATCGCGGTCGATGGCCAGGTAGTGATCGTAATCGGCCTTGCTGAACACGTAGCGCGCATTCGGAAACGTCGGCACCCAGCGGCCGTTGTCGAGCCGCGTATTCCAGCCCACGTGGTCCACATGCAGGTGTGTGCACATCACCATGTGGATGTCGGCCGGCGAGGCGCCGGCTTCCGATAGGCGCTCGAGGTAGCGCGTCTCCATCATGTGCCAATGGGCCCGTGCCGGCCGCGGCTTGTGGTTGCCGACGCAGGCATCGATCAGGATGTTGCGGCCGCCGATGCGGATCAGCCAGCTATGGATGCTGAGCTTGAGCAGGCCGGACGCCGGATCGTAGTGATCGGGCAGCATCCAGTCGCGGTGGCGTTCCACAGCCTCTGGCCGCCAATCGGCGAAGAACTTCTTGGCGTCGAAATTCGGCTC